>JAYWBR010000037.1:0-8121 GCA_043781315.1 Verrucomicrobiota bacterium
TTTTCTTCGATCAGCAATTTGAGTCCGGCCTTTTCCGGAGCCGTGAGCGTGGCGATGGCGTCGTTGCGGATGTTGATAAGGAATTTGTTATAGCTCGCACCATCGCCATAATCACGATCCGCTTCCCTGAACCACTGGAGGAGTTGAGCCGGATGTTTGGTGCCGAGGTTTTCCTGTTTCCGTAATTGGGTGAACCATGCGAAATACTGGCGCCGCTCCGCCAACGACCAGCCGGTTTTCAAAGTGCGCAGATGATAGATGTAATGAGTCTGATCTTCGAGAGTCGGCGCTTTGGCGACGAGTTTTAGGCACTTGCCGACAATGCCGGGCGCTTCAAGATAAATCAGAATCTGCGCAAGCTCCCTGTTCGCGCGGTCATACTTCATCGGAAACATCGCGCCGAGTTTTTCAATGGTGAGGTCTGCGATCTCCTTGTCGGGATGACCCTGCCGCGCGTAGCTGACCTGGATGACGCGCAGCTTTTCAAGCTGCTGCATCTCCGGGAGCGACTGAAGCGGGAATTTTCTGAGCGCCATCAACAAGTCATGCTGCGTGTCCTTGCCGCCGCATCGCGCCAGCGCAAGCAATGCGGTCAAGCCACCTTGCGTGTCAGACTCCCCGAGCGCGCGCGCTTTCCAAGTCGCAACAGGCTGGCTCTCGATTGCGATGCGAGCGGCGTAGCGAATGAAACGGTCTGTGCTCTGCAAATGCGGCCATGCGAATTCCACGGCGCCGGAATCGGTTTTGCCGTGAAAGGCTTCCAGTTTTTTCCGCAACTCGCGGGCTTCGGCTGCGGATTTGTCAGGCTTGGGAACGACATCAAGTTTACGACGCAATGTTTTATCGCCAACAAAGCTGACCCGATACAAGCCCGACTGGGTGCCGTTACCGCCAGTGATAAAATACATCGCGCCGTCTTTGCCGAATTCGATGTCGGTCAGATTGAGCGGTTTCCCTTTGACGAACACCTCGTAAGCGCCGGTGTAAGTTGCGCCCTGCTCGCGCAGATTGACCGCGAAGATCCGTCCGTATGTCCAGTCCATCGAAAACAAAGCCTGCTGATATTTTTTGGGGAAGTTGCTCTTCGTTCCAAACTTCACACCGGTCGGGCAACCGACACCAATGTCCACTGCAGCCGGAAGGCTGTCCGCGTAATATTCCGGCCAACGGCCCGCGCCAGAACGCCAGCCGTAATCTCCGCCTGACACATTGTGAGAGATTCGCGTCGGGCAATACCACGGCATGCCCCAGTCCCATTCCATGTCGCTGTCGAACGTAAACATTTCTCCGTTGGCGCTGAAATCGAAGTCGTAAGAATTTCGGAAGCCACCCAGAACCAGCTCCCAATTCTTGCCTTCGGGATCGGTGCGCAAAACAACGCCGCCCGGCGCGAGAATTCCAGCAGCGTGTCCGTTGCCATCCCATTGACGCGGGAGGACCAAGTCTTCTTGATAATTTCTCAGCGGTGAATTCGCAGAAACGCCGCCCGGAACTTCGGTGTGATTGCCGTTCATCACGTAGATCATCCCATCCGGCCCGGCAACGACCGCATGATAGCCATGATCTCCTTCGCCGCTCTTCGGCCCGCCAGCGCTCAATTTTTTCAGAAAGTGCACTTCGTTGGTGTCAAACTGATCGTTGTGATTCGCATCAATGAGCCGATAAAGCCCCGTGCCTTCAGGCCCGTGCGCGTTTACGTAAAGACTGTCGTGCGCGTAGCACATCCCCATCGCCTGATGCACCGGGGCGGGGATGGTTTCCACCTTGGCCACCTGTCCTGCCTTCGTGAGCGTGATGCGCAGCAACGGCCGATCATCCTGCTGCGGCGAAACAATCAGACGCCCTTTCGGGTCAATTGCCATCGAAATCCAAGATCCTTCGTCTTTCTCAGCCGAGCGCAGGAGTTCAACCTGGAAACCCGCCGGCACGGTGAGGTCTTCCGCTTTCGTGGCGGGTCCAGATGGAATCACCCGCTTGGCTTTTTTCTCCTTGGGCGCGGCTTCCAAACCGCCGGCCCCGACCAGTAAAAAACCGGTCAGGCAAAAAAGCCCGAAACGAGCCGTGGACAATTGAATTTTCTTCATATTAACGTCGAACCGATGTGTGGTTTGAATTGCAGATTAACCGGTATTTTTTGATGAACCGGCTGATCACTTCTGCGGCTCCATCCCTGCGGGTTCCCGTATCGCAGCTTTGTCAGTCGGCAGCGCCCCGGCTTTCGGTGCTGGGATCGTGACCTTGCTGGTCGCGGCCCATTCTGCCCCGCGGGCTAATGTTATTTGAAAACCCAAACCTTTCATAGGTTTTGTATTGTCGCCGAGGGTGGTGTGAAAAACACGACCTTTGCCGTAATTGATCGCCATGAGTAACGGTTCATTTTCGCTGGTCTGCGGCGAGAAGGCGGTGGCGATGACGGTGAGATTTTTTGCCGGTCCACGCAACTTCGCATAAAGTTCGTCGCCGGGATGCATCCAGGTCAGTGGTAAACCTTTCACGATGGGATGCTCCGGGGCGCGCGTTTCCACCAGAAATGGATTTTGCGGCCCGTGCGTGCCGCCGGCACCAGGCGAGTTATCCAAAACCACCTTCCCATCGCGCCAGCGGATCATGGGGCCGGATTTCTCATTACGACCACCCCAACCGCCGACGCCGATCATTTCGTTGTACTCCGGCCATTCCGGAAAGGAGTTGTTCGCCGCATGGAAGGAAACATAGCCGCCGCCATCTCGGACAAACTTGACGAAGTCGTTGCGAACATCCTCAGGCCATGGTTGGCCGTTGTAGTTGCCGATGATGACATCGCAGTTTTTTAACTTCTCCGGCCAAAGTTTCCAGGCGGCTGCCTTGCTGTCCTCAAACCCCGAGGACTCCGTCTTCCACTTTACCAATGCGGCCTCAAACGCCGCCTTTTGTTCCGTTGTCGCCGGCTCCTTTGGCGGCTTCGGCTCACGCGGCGCGGCGGGCGGGGCCGTGAAAACCGTCACGGTAAAGCGACCCGAATCCTCAAGAATCCACTTCAACACCGGCGTGGTGTTCTTCCAGTTGTGATTGTTTTGCCCGTCAATGATGAGCGCTCGCAAGGGTGGTGCCGCATTCACAGCAGGGCCGACGAACAGCAGGCCGACGAGCGCGAACAAGAATTTCTCAGTTTGGAATTTCATAAGGTAAGTTTTGCGGGAAGTGGAAGACTAGTCGGCCCGGGCGTTCAGCTTGCGAACCCACACGCTGCGAAACCGCACGGGGTTGCCGTGGTCCTGCAAATAGAGCGGCCCCTTTTCGACAATGCCTCGCAGCGGTGACGCCGTAGTGCCTTCGCCTTTTACGGCCACGTTGTCTTGAATCAACACCCCGTTGTGCAAAACGGTGAACGAACCCGGCCGCACCGAACCGTCCGCGAGCTTCTTCGGCGGATGGAAGACGATGTCGTAGGACTGCCATTCGCCGGGTTTCCGGCACGCATTGACCAGCGGCGGATAATTGCCGTACATCGCGCCGCACTGACCGTTCGGGTAGGTCTGGTTGTTATAGTTGTCGAGAATCTGGATTTCGTAACGGCCCATTAGATAGACGCCGCTGTTCCCGCGACCCTGGCCATCACCCTTCACATTTGAAGGCGTTGCAAATTCCACATGCACCTGGCAGTCGGCAAATTCCTCCTTGGAAAAAACCCCGCCGGGCGGCGTGCTTTCCATCACGCCATTGTCGATCTTCCAGCCCGGCTCCGGTTTGCGTTCACCACGAAACATGGAGAGATTTTTTCCGTCAAATAGCACGATCGCATCCGAGGGCGCTTTGCCTGATTCTCCGGGATCAATCACGGTCGGCTGCGGATCCTCCTGCTTTTCCTTTTTGGCCGCCGCCACCTTGTTTGTCTGGGCGTGGGAGATTGAGAGCGCAGCAACGAGCAGCGTGGAGAGTAGAATTGTTTTTCGTATCATGGTTGATTTCATTTTTTCGGTTCCTTGGATGTGACTGGCAACGGAACCTCGGCAGTGAATGCCAAACCGGGATCGCCGCGCCGTTGCAGCGTTTCGCAAAGGGTCCGCAAACTTGGTTTTAATTTCTTGCTGGTGGTTTTTCCATTCACCGTGAGTTTGACCGGTTTGGAGAAATCCACCAAGCGGGCATCCAGCAAAATGGATGCAGAGGAAACATTCGGCGCAGTCGTCACCTTGAGTTCATTTGTCTCGCACATCACATTGAACCGTTCACCCCGGACGGGTGCAGGAACCCGGAGCCAGAAAAAATCCGTGTTCACGGTATCCGTCATCACCCAGGTCATTTCGCGTGGC
Source organism: Verrucomicrobiota bacterium (assembly GCA_043781315.1). Classification (GTDB taxonomy): domain Bacteria; phylum Verrucomicrobiota; class Verrucomicrobiia; order Limisphaerales; family CAIQOK01; genus CAIQOK01. The sequence goes on from JAYWBR010000037.1 coordinate 4,293, forward strand.
ACGGGATTGCGAGTAGCGGGATAAAGCTCCGCGATGCCGTCGCGATCCGGCAGCCCGGAGTGGGGATGGTCCGCAATAATCCGCACGGTGACCGGATAAATGTCATTGCGATCGCCACGCAGCCGCTTGATTTCGGCATCAAGGTCCTGGATGCGCTTGCTGCGCCCGTGATCCTTGTCTTTCTCCCCGACCATCGTGTTGAAAACAGTATTACGAAGCGTGTCAGCCACAGCGCCGTCTGCCAGCGCCGCCGCGCTGGCGTGAATGCCCGCGAAGCGATCAGCCATTTTCGGCCCCATCGCGTATGTCCCATAGCCGCCGTGGGAATAGCCCATGATGAAAACCTTGTTGGGATCAACGTCGCCGAAGAGCAGGAACTGTTTCACCAGATTCGCCATGAGCGGGTAGGCGTAGCCCGTGTAAAAGCCATTCCACGTATTATTCGGTGCCCGCAGCGCAACGTAAAGATAACCGCCGGCTTCAGGATGATCGCGGTAATAGATCTGCATGTGCCGCCACTGACTGTCATTCAGTTCCTGCGGCGCACCGCCGCCACCGTGCATCGCGATAAATAACGCCCAGCCTTTCGCAGGCCGCGTCCCAACCGTCTTCACGGTGTAAGGACTCACATGCTCTTCAAACCGGACTTTGTTCTCCCCAAAACTTTGACGCAGATTTCCATGATTCGTGGCGGCCTGGAATGCTTCCCAAGCAATCTGGCGGACGGCAGGTTCGTTATTGCGAAGCAGTTTTTCCTGCGCCGCTGAAAACTTCCACGAAGCCTGTTTATCACCGCTGGTGTTGAAGAAATCAGTGCAAACCGCTTTAAGTTTCGCTTCATCTTTTTTTGCCAGCACCTCGGAAACCTGCGGAGGAGCGTAGCAGAATTGCGCTATCGGACGGACATCTGGAATGCCCGTCATGAACACATTCAACAAATCCTCGGCATTCGTTCTCGTCGTATAGAACTGGCGCCGCTTATTGCCTCCGTATTCGGATTCAACCATGAAAGTCCGCCGCGCCGGCAGATCGAAACTGAGATGAAAATTGATGTCGGCCGTCGGACTCTTGCTTTCACCCTCAAACCGCGTGGAGGGATTCGCGGCATCGGTCACCGTCACTTTTGCCACCACCCGTTCACCCACCGGCTTGTCGAACACTTGCACGTTCAGTTTGACTTTCGAGGTTTCGACTTTCTTTTCCTTCACGGCGTAGCGCTCCGTGACGTTCACGGCGCTGACATAATCCACTCCCTGCGCCCAATTCATTGGAAAGCTCAGTCCGGTTTTCTTGTAGCTGCTCGCGTAAATGGCGTGTTCGGGAATGTCTTTGAGGGCTTGGGACGCGTTTCCCACAAACCAACCGCGATCCAACCCCTTTGGATCCGCTTCCGCCGCCCCGGCGAAATGCCAGTCGCCATCCCAAATTTCAACCCAGGTATGATTGCCGCTCTTGTTCAGCCACAGCGGAGTCCCGACCACGCGCGCCGGGACGCCCACGGAGCGACAGGCATCCACCAGCAGGATGGACAAGCCCGTGCAAGTCGCGACCTGGGTTTCCATCGTTTCAAATGGACCCTGGTCGGGAGCGCGACGCTTCTTCGAGTATTTTACCCCGAGTTGCTTGAACAGTTTCTGATTGATGACCTGCGCGGCTTCAGCGGAAGTCTTGCAATCCTTGACGAGCGGCACACACAAATCGTGAAGCCGATGGCGCCAATTGTCACGCTGCTCGCTGACGCTCGCGTATGGCAGCACGTCGTTCAGAAAAATCTCCTCCGGAATGCTTTTCGCCCACGGAAAGTTCGCGGACGCTTCATAAGCCAGCGAAACATGCTCGCGCAGGAAGCCGGCGGCGAGCGATTGCAGATCGCCCGCCGGCATGTTCTCAATCAGAAACTTCATGCCCGCACGCTGGTCGGCGGGGGTTTGCTCCAGCGCCTTGGTCAGCTCGGACTGGTTTGTGCCGGCCCGCTTCAAAGTGCCTGCCAGCTCAGCGGACCACCACCCGGTCGTGGCCGATGGCTGCGCCGCGCTGGAGGAGACACCTAATCTTATGAGCAGGAGAAACAGAGCCAGCCAAGCTGGAATGGAGCATAGCAGCATGCGGTTTCGCGGAACGGAATCTGTGGCTAGAGGCAAGGATGTCGGCATCATTTGTTTTATCGGATAGCCAGACGGTCGCACTGGTGAACGCATTCCATCAGGATGAAATTATGACCCGAGTGATCCCCAGTCTGGACTAGAGGCGACAAGCGCACCCGGGTCCTGATTGCAGGGAATGCAGAAGGAACCAATCGTTCGATCAGCGTGAAAGCCAGTTGTGTGTGCAGCCGTGAATACATGAACCACTGATTCTTGTTCAATCCCCTGCATGCCGTCATGTAGGCCAAATGAGTGGAACCCCGCCGGCACGAGTTGTTGGAGAAAAATATCCGGAACGTGGTTGCTTGAAGAACTGAGGCATCGGTTTCGCTTGCTGCGTCGGCATGGATAAAATCAGGCCAGGATTTTTTCCACCACCTGCCCGTGCACATCGGTGAGCCGGAACTGCCGGCCTTGATAGGTGTAGGTCAGGCGTTCGTGGTCAAACCCCAGGCAATGCAGAATCGTCGCCTGAAGATCATGGACATGCACTTCGTCTTGCACGACGTGGAAGCCCATCTCATCGGTGGCGCCATGGGTGAGTCCGGCCTTGATGCCGCCGCCGGCCAGCCAGACCGTAAACGCCTGCGGGTGATGGTCGCGGCCAAGACTGCGGCCCAACGCCGCGTTGCTTTCCACCATCGGCGTCCGGCCAAACTCACCACCCCAAATCACCAGCGTTTCGTCCAGCAGGCCGCGTTGTTTGAGGTCTTTGACCAAGGCGGCCGAGGCTTTGTCAGTTTTACCACAATTATCCTTCGAGTTGCCGAGCACATCCGAGTGCGCATCCCAGCCTTCGTCATAAATGTTCACAAAGCGCATACCCCGCTCAATCATACGCCGCGCCAGCAGACAGGCGCGGGCAAAACTCGGCTTGTCGGGATCACAACCATACATCTCCAGCGTCTCCTTGCTTTCCTGCTTCAGATCCATCAAGTCCGGCGCGTGGTTGAATTGATCCGTGCGCATGGATTTGATCAGACAGATCTCGTCCACCACCCCGGCCAGGTGCGGCAACGCCTCCGAAAGTTCCGCCCCTGATTGTCCGTGCTTGGAAAACTTGAATTGCGGCCCCAGCACCGCCGCGGCCGGCCGGATGAAGGCATAACGCTGGCCAGCGATGACCGACGGTGGCAACGGCTTGCCGGCGTTGAGGGAGTTTATGACCCAGTCGCGCCACGGCCAGATGGAGCGCTCACGGTCCTTTTCATAACCATTCGTGTCAGCGTAGCGGGCCAGGTCCAACCAACGACGCGCCCAACGTTCGCCGTAATGGGACGACGCCAGCAACCGGTCCACCAAGCGCTCAAAGGCGTTCGTTGAGCCGTCATTTGCAAAGGCGTCCGCTTCAGCTGGAGTCGGGGGAAGCCCGGTCAGATCCAGATAAACCCGGCGCACCAGCGTGTATTTATCGGCGCGGGGCGAGGGCTTCAGCCCCTCCTTTTCCAATCGGGCGAGCACGAAGCTATCAATGTCATTCTGCGGCCACGCCTTGTCACGAACCTTGGGCAGCGGTGATTGCTTGGGCGGAAGGAAAGCCCAGTGCGCCTTGTACTCAGCCCCTTCCGAAATCCAGCGCTGCAAGACCTCCTTTTCTTCCGCTGTCAGCGGCTTTTTTGTCTCCGGCGGCGGCATCACATCATCTTCACTCTCGGTGAGAATGCGACGCACCAGCTCGCTCTTGT
>JAYWBR010000038.1:0-8115 GCA_043781315.1 Verrucomicrobiota bacterium
CCGCTTCCGCCGCCGCTTCCGTCGCCGCGCCGGCACCCCGGTTTGTCGCCAGCACCAACGCGCCGGAGGAACTCCTCGTGGTGACGAATGAAAACGCGCGCTACATTTTCACCACGCACGGCGGCGGGTTGAAGGAAATCGAACTGCTGCAATACCCGGAAAAGATTTCACGCCAGAGCAAACTTTCCGCCACCAACAACGTCGCCGCCTTGAACACCCATGTGCCCGTGCCGGTGCTGGCGTTGCTTGGCGACGCGTCGGTGCAGGGCGACGGCGTGTTCACCCTCACCCGCACGGCTCGCGGCGTGCGCGCCGAACAGGTGCTCACCAACGGACTCCGCGTCGTCAAAGAGTTTGAGCCGGGCACCAATTATTTGCTGCGCGCCACGGCGCGATTGGAAAACACCTCCGCTCATCCGCTCGCGCTCGCCCCGCAGCAATGGGCCATCGGCACCCCGACGCCGATGGATCCCGACGACAACGGCCAGGCGATGGGTTTGATGTGGTACAACGGCCTCAAGCAGGTGGACATTGTCGGCTCGTGGTTTGACAACCGCTATCTCGGCTGCCTGCCCGGCACGCCGCGCAGCCATTACGAAGCCGGCGCCAGCAACGTCGTGTGGGCCGCCGTCCACAACCAGTTCTTCGCCCTGATCGCCATGCCGGCGGAACCGGCGGAGCAGATTTTTTCCGACCTCATCACACTGCCGCGCCAGGTGACCGGCCCGCACAGTTTTTCCAACTCCACGCCGATCAAGAGCTTTGAAACCAAGCTCGTTTATCCGGCCGTCACGCTGGCACCGGGCGGCAACGTGCAACGACGCTTTGATTTTTTTGCGGGGCCGAAAGAATACCAGACGCTGGCGCGCATCGCCGACCAGTTCAAAAACAACTCCGACCTGGTCATGGGCTTCGGCGGATTCTTTGGATTTTTCGCCAAGGCCTTGCTGCTCGGCATGAACTGGCTGCACGACTCGCTGTCGTTCTCCTACGCCTGGGCCATCATCGGCATCACGGTCATCATCAAGCTCCTGTTCTGGCCGCTGACCCAGGCCAGCACGCGCTCGATGAAAAAAATGCAGGCGCTCCAGCCGCAGATGAAGCTGATCCAGGAAAAATACAAGGCAGACCCGGTCAAGATGAACAAGAAGGTGATGGAGTTCTACAAAGAGAACAAGGTCAGCCCGCTTGGCGGCTGCCTGCCGATGCTGCTGCAGATGCCGGTGTTCTTCGGCTTCGTGTTCATGGTCCGCACGGCCATCGAACTGCGCGGGGCGAGTTTTTTCTGGATCAGCGATCTGTCCAAGCCGGACACGCTCTTCATCATTCCCGGACTGGATTTCATCCCCGTCATCGGCCAGGCCGGGATCGGCTTGCCGTTCAATCTGCTGCCCTTGCTCATGGGTGCCACGATGCTCTGGCAGGCGCATCTGACGCCGCCGTCGCCCGGCATGGATCCCAGCCAGCAGAAAATGATGCGCTACATGCCGCTGATGTTCATGGTGTTTTTCTACAACAACTCCGCCGGCCTCGCGCTCTACTGGACCGTGAGCAACCTGCTGACGATCTTGCAGACCAAATTGATCAAGACCGAACCGATCGCGGCCTTGACGCCTGCGGTGAAAAAAGGCAAATGAATCCGTGCAAAATTCAAAATGTCCGCACGTCCGCATTTTTAATTTTTAATTTTTAATTCCCATGCCCACCCCACCCCAAGCCACCCTGGAAAAAATTCTGGATCTGCTCGGCTTCCCGTCCACCGTGGTGACGCACACCTTGGAAGACGGCGTGTTGCTCGAAGTGAAAAACGATGACTCCGGCCGCCTGATCGGACGCCAGGGCCAGACGCTTACCGACCTGCAATACCTCACCAACCGCCTGTTGTTTCAACAGGATCAGACCGCGCCAAAAGTCCTCGTGGACGTGGGCGGCTACCGTGCCCAGGCCCGCGAGGCGTTGGAGAAAAAAGCGCGGGAGGCGGCCGAAAAAGTCCGCAAGTGGGGCGACGTGGTGGAACTGGAACCGTTGAGCGCCTTCGACCGCCGCATCGTGCATCACGCGCTCAAGGATGATCCCGGCGTGGAGACGCACAGCGTGGAAGTGGAAGGCACGGACAAGAAGGCCATCCTGCTGCGGCCCCGGCGCGCTTGACGGCGAACCGGTGCCCCCTCACTGGGCCAGGATATGGCCCGGCATGTTGCAGGTCGGTGCCGCCCCCACCGCATTGAGCGTGTACCCGCCGCCCGCCGGACACACCGGCAGCACCTGATTTGGCAGGTAGAGCGTGATGTGTTGCGCCGTGGGCACGGCACCCGCCGTCTTGTTGAACTCCAAGGCCCACTGCTGTTTCGCCGCGTCCAACTGCCGCAGATTGTTGATGCAGGCGTTGCGCTGCAAGACTTGCTGTCCCTGCACCGCCACGGTGCGCAACTGCTGGTTTTCATTCTGCAACTGCTGGAGCTGCTGCGTGCCGGTCTGCGCCACCTGGGCCACCTGATTCTGCGCCTGCTGCGCCTGAGTTTGCGCCTGTTGCAACTGCCGGGTGAGCTGCTGCTTTTCGCTGCGCAAGCGGAGCAGCTCCTGGGTGCCCTGGCTGAGTTCGGCGATTTTCCCCGCCTGCTCCTTCGTCTGCGTTTGCAGTTTTTCCAGCTCCGCCCGCACCTGCTGGCTCTGGGCGCTCTCCGCGCGCAACTGGGCCAGCTCCGCGTCTTTCTTCTGGCCGGAGACCACGACAGCGGCCAGCCCGGCGCTGAGGCCCAGCACGCACAACCACGGCAAAACAATGTTCAGCTTCATAAGATTTTTTCGGAAACGCGCCGCACGGTGATTCAATTTCTGCGGGCGTCAGTCACCGGAAATTAGTGCAAGCGGAGTCGCCGAGGCAATGAGTTTGTTGCCTGCCTTGCTGCTCTGGGTGCAATTAAAAGTGGGTGACGTAACAAGCCCTACCCGGCTTTCCGCCGTTTGAGTTTGCCCAAACCGGAGCGGACACGGTTTTGAATTTTCGTCTTCCGCGCGGCAACTTTTCCCGGCGCGGCTTCGCGTTGCAGCAAATACGTGACGTGGGGCACCGGCGTGCGGGCGAGGTCTTCCGGCGTGGTGTTCTTGCCCGCCACGCCGGGTGCCAGTTCGATGCCGGCCCGTTGAAAAATCTGCTGCACGAAGGCCGAGCAATACAGCGAGCGTTCCCGCGCCAGCAGATTTTCCCGGGCGCGCAATTCCGGTTTGCGCAATGCCACCAGCGTCCCGACCACTTCGCGCAGCGAGTAGCGCTCGTGGTTGGCGACCAGCTCCAACCCTTCCCGGAGCACCGCCGTCAGCAGCTCCGCGCTCAAACCAAAATCCAGCACGGCCAGCACGGGATACATTTTTTCGTCGAAGTATTTGCTGATGCGATTTTCCTGCGCGCCGAGCTGGATGTTTTTGCGGAGAATTTGCAGATCGGATTCCATGATCCAGTGCTGGCCGTCGGCGCGCCGGCCTTCAAAAAAGAAAGCGTGCGACCAGTCGCTCCACCGCCCGGACTCGTGAACATGCCGTTGCGCCCGGCGGATGACGATGTCCACACCGGCCGAGCCGCCGCACAAACCGATGCGGCCCGCCTGCGCGTGGCGTTCGAGAAATTCCTGGTTGGAGAGGCCGGTGACGACGACGGTTTTGTTTTCCATGGGATTTATTTTTGCGGCTGCAAAAGCATGTGCGTCGGCTGGTCGCGGTCGCACGTCAGCCAACCGCCCTGTTCGTGCAACTCGACGACCTGGATGGAACTGCGGCGCTGTTCGGTTTGGTCGGCTTTGGCTCCCGCGCCCTGCCGGCCGGGATGAGTGAAGTAAAAAAGAAACGCGCGGTCGCCGCTCACCACCACGTCGGGATGCCCGCCCATCACGCCGTCGTCGAGGCCGATGCCGGGTTTGGCCAGCAGGTTGGCCGGTTGCTTGTCCCAATGCAGCGCGTCGGCGGAGCGGAAAACGCCCAGCCCTTTCCACTCGTCAATGACGCACCAGAATTTTCCCCGCCAGCGAAAACCTTTCGGCCCTTCGCCGCGGCTTTTGAACGCAAGACCTTTGTCCACCCACGTCGCGAGATCGGGGCTGTCGGCGAAGTGGATGGATTTGCCGGTGCGCTCGTCGTTGTACCAGAGCCGCCACGTTCCATCCGGCAATCGCAAAATGCTGGGGTCAATCACGCGATCCGAGGCGAGTGAAAGTTTGCGCGGATTTTTCCAGTGAACCAAATCCGTGCTCGTGAGTTGCACGATGTCGCGCGGATGATTCCAGTCCTGAAAAATTCCCGGCACGACCGTGAGAAACATCTGCCAGGTTCCGTCCGGCGCGCGGGTCACATCGGGCGCCCAGCAGGTGACGTTGGTGCCGCCGTATTCAATGGGTAGATCAAATTGCGCGGTGCCGGCGTATTTCCAATGCGCGCCACCGTCCGCCGATTCCGCAATGCCAATGGGCGTGCCGTGCACCCACGCCACGCCGGACAGTCCTGGCGCACTCGCGCGGCGGTTCGTGTAAAACATCCACCAGCGTTTCACGAGCGGATTCCAGATCACCACCGGATCGGCAGCCCCGTCGTAAACCGGATCGCGATAAAGCGGCTTGGCGGCAATGCGCACGGACTGGCAACCGGAAACGCAGTTCATCAGCAAGACGAGCAGGAGCAACCACGGGGCGGATTTCATGGCGGGCAGGAATACCGCGCTGTTGAAAAATAATCAAGCAACGCGGCCCGGAAAATAAATTGCGCCGCCGCCGGGTCGCGTGGGAGAATGGCGACCGCATGGAAAATCCGAACACAGATTCCGCCCCGCCCCGCTATCGTTGGCCGTGGTTCGTCCTCGGCGCGGTGGTGCTGGGCATCTTGCTGGCCGTGCTGTGGATGACGGTTGAAGTGCGACGCATTCGCCGGCAGCAAGCCACCAATCCCTGGACCGCGCCCGCAGCCACCGGAACCAACCCGGCGAAGTAAATCCCTGGAGCCGGTTCGCGACACGGAAACTTTTTCCGGCCAGCCACCGTTGAACGGAGGCTGCGGGTGGATTTCCGCTTGCCGTCGCGGCGGTTCTGTGTGACAACCCGTTGGCAACGTATGAAAAGTAAGGCTGAGATTGTCGCCAACTGGCTGCCGCGCTACACGGGCACGCCGCTCAAGGACTTCGGCCGGCACATCCTGCTGGTCAACTTCAACAACTACGTCCAGATGTTCGCCCGCTGGCACAAGGTGCCGATCCGGGGCGCGGACAAGCCGATGCCCAACGCGACCGCCGACGGGATCACGATCATCAATTTCGGCATGGGCAGCGCGAGCGCGGCAACGATCATGGATTTGCTGAGCGCGGTGAAGCCGGCGGCGGTTTTGTTTCTCGGCAAATGCGGCGGCTTGAAGCATGTGGCGGAACTGGGTTCGCTGGTGCTGCCCATCGCGGCGATCCGCGGCGAGGGCGCGTCGGACGACTATTATCCGCCGGAGGTGCCCGCGCTGCCGGCGTTCAGTTTGCAGAAGGCGATCTCCACGACCATCCGCGACCACAAGCGCGACTATTGGACGGGCACGGTCTATACGACGAACCGCCGCGTGTGGGAGCATGACGACCAGTTCAAAAAATATCTCCGCAAAATCCGCTGCATCGCGATTGACATGGAGACGGCCACGCTTTTCATCACCGGCTTCCACAACGAAATCACGACGGGCGCGCTGCTGCTGGTGTCCGACCAGCCGATGACGCCGGATGGCGTGAAGACCGCCGCGAGCGACGCGAAAATAACGCAGGCGTTTCTCGACAAGCATTTGCACATCGGCATTGACTCGCTGAAGCAGCTCATCAACGGCGGTCTGACGGTGAAGCACCTGCGGTTCTGAAATGGCCGTCGGACCCGGCTACGTCGGCGTCAAGGGCGCTTTGGCCAGCAGGCGTTCGATCTCGGCGGCACCGGCGGTTTCTTTGTTCACGAGCAGCACCGCCATCACGCCGCCGGGCCGGGCGACGCAATGCAGTTGCGCGGTTTCAAAATGCCAGCGGACGCGGTCGGTGGGGATTTGATTTTGTTGCAGCGCATAGACGGCCTCGAACAGCTTGCGCATCGTCTGCTCCATCTGGGCGGCGGGAAAAGCCGCACTGCAACTTTTCACAGTGAGCGAGCGGTCGGCTTTGCGAAAGCCGCACGCCAGCAACCCGCGGCAAGCCGCCGCCTGTTCGAGCCAGGATTGAATGGCGGCGCTCATGGCTTCGGGACGGACTGGACGAAAATTCTCCGGTCCGGCTGGATCAGCAGCACGACACGGGACTCGGGCGCTTCAACTTCGAGACGTTCGCCGCGCGCCAGCAGCGGGGTCTTGGCAAACGAGAGCGCGATGTTGGAAATCAAGTCCAGCAGTTGAATCCGGCGGTCCACATTTTTCGGCTGCCATTCATAGAGCAGTTCGCCGGTGGCGGAACACAAAACAATTTCTTCAACCTTGCGCGCGACGGACACCTCAGGCGGAGGTTCGGGTTCGGACGCGGCGGGCGCGGGTTTGGTGATCTGTGTCGTCGCAAAAGCTTCGTCGCGCAGGCGCGCGGATTCCATGAGCAGCGATTCCCAGTGGCCGTCAATCGTGTGGCGCGGCGGGGGCGTGAACGGCTTGATCTGGAATTCGCCGCCGCTCAACGCGAGCAGTTGAAACAACGCGGGTTCGCCGCTTTGCGTGTGGGTTTCCGCGTGGATGATCGAGCCGTCCTCGATGTAAATCCGCCCGGCATCGCTGCTCGCGGTGACTTCCAGCAAGGTGGATTTGCGGTTGAGACATTCCATCTGCAACACGTCGGGCAAACCAACCTGCCGCAACATCCCGCGAAAACCCTCCGTCGGCGTGGCAGCGATGCTTTCGAGCGCGGCGTAGATTTTTTTCAGGTCGCCCGCCACCTCCGTCTTGTCGAGGAACAACGCCGCGCCGGCTTTCAAACTGGCCGCGCGATTTTCCGCCGTGGCCAGCCCGGTGAACATCACGACGGGAATCGCCGGATGCGTGCGCTTGATCAGCGACAGCAGTTGCAGGCCGTCCATCACCGGCATGTTCAAATCGAGCACGATCAGGTCAATGGCGTTTTCCTTGAGGCACGTCAGCGCCGGCGCGTAATGATCGGCAGTGTGAACGATCCAGGTGCCGGGCCGGTGCGCGAGCAGGAACTCTTTGAAAATCCCGGTGAACGCGGTGTCGTCGTCCACGATCAGGATGCGCTTGGCGCGATTGGCTTTGAGATGAATCGTGTCCATCAGGCGGCACCCAGGAAGTTGAGGAACTCAACGGCCTCGGCGGCGGCGTGCCGCACGGACTCATCGTGGTCGGACATCGCGGTCATCAAGGCGGACGCGGCGCGCGGATCACCGAGCCGGCCGAGGGATTGCACGGCGGCGAGGCGCACGTCCGAATCCTGGTCTTGCAGCAGTTCGACAAACACGGTGAAAATTTTGCGACGCTTCTGGCCGGCGGCGGTCAGCACGGTGGTGCCGTCCGTGACGCCGGGAGTTTTGTTGGAAAGTTTGCCCATGCGGCCGAGCACGCTGGTGGCGGCGTAGCGGATTGCGGAATCACCGAAGTCCAGCGCGGCGCGCAATTCGGGGATCACCTGCTGCGCCTCTTCGCTGGCCGGCCAGTTGGGATTTAGTTTCTGAATCGTGACGCCCGCCGCGCGCCGCACGCTGGAGTCGGCGTCCACCTGCGCCAGCACGAGCGGGCCGATGGCGCGTTTGCCGCCAATGTTGCCGAGCGCCTCGATGGCGGATTCGCGCACGTCGTTGTCGGAATCTTTCAGCGCGAGGATGAGGCCGTCCACGGCTTTGGCGTCCTTGGATTTGCCCAGCGCGTGGGCGGCGGCGCGGCGCACGTCCCAGATGGAATCCTTCAACAGTTCCGTCAACGCGGCCGTGGTTTGATGACCCTCGAAGCCGGCGACGGCGTCAATGGCGGCGACGCGGACGCGATGATCGGGATGGCGCAGCATCGGCACGAGCGCGTCGGCGGCTTTCGTGCCGCCGAAATGGCTGAGGGCTTCGATGGCGGCCACGGCCACGGCGTGGTCGCTGGATTTGAGCGCGGGGATGAGCGTGTTCAGGACGCGTTCGTCGGCGA
>JAYWBR010000039.1:0-8112 GCA_043781315.1 Verrucomicrobiota bacterium
CGCTGCCCGCTGATTTTCAAACCGCCAAGCTCGCCTCGTGGACAACGTTCCCCGACACGAACACGCAAGCCTTCGCCGGCACCGCGAAATACGAAACCATCTTTGACTTGGATAATTCAAAATTCAAAATTCAAAATTCAAAATTTAGTTTGGATCTCGGCGACGTGCGCCAGAGCGCGCGGGTGCGCGTGAACGGCAAGGATTACGGCACGCTCATCACGCCGCCGTTCCGCGTGGTGGTGGACAACCTGAAACCCGCCGGCAACACGCTCGCAGTGGAAGTCACCAGCGTCGCCGCCAACCGCATCCGCGATCTGGATCGCCGCGGCGTGCCGTGGAAAACTTTCCGCGACATCAACATCGTGGACCTCGGCTACAAACCCTTCGACGCCTCCCGCTGGCCGCTGACCGACTGTGGTTTGCTTGGGCCGGTGACACTGACGGCAGTTTCGCCAACAAAATAAACCCGTGCCGTGTATTTCCGTAAGAGCTGGCTCGGAAAGTGTAGCGTCGGCCATCTTGGCTGACGTAGAGCCGGGGCTTCCAGCCCGGCGGAATCGGCGCGAAAGTAAGAATGGCTTGATTCAATCGGAGTGTTTCCAGCCACGGACATTTTTTCCGGGCGGCAAGATGCCGCCCTCTACGGCAGGCTGGAAGCCTGCCGCTACATTACAAGCGGTCAGCAGAACAAACTGAATACCTTTCGAAAATGAAATTGAAATCCCTCCCACTGATTTCCGCCGTGACTCTACTCGCGGCGGCAACCTCCAGTCTGGCCGACATCACCCTCCCCCACGTCTTCGGCGACAACATGGTTTTGCAACGCGGCCAGCCGGTGCCGGTCTGGGGCTGGGCCGCGCCGGGAGAAAAGGTCGCGGTTGAATTCGCCGGCCAGCGCAAGTCCGCGACAACCGACTCCACTGGCAAATGGGAAGTCCGCCTGCGTTCGTTGAAAACCTCGGCGCAACCGGCGGCGTTGAAAATCTCCGGCGCGAATCAAATCACGATCACGAACATCCTCGTCGGCGAAGTCTGGCTTTGCTCGGGCCAGTCCAACATGGAAAAGCCGATTGGAACCCGGCCCGGACAAAAACCCACGCGCAATTATTTGCAAGAGCTGGCAGCGGGAGATTGTCCGCAGATTCGTTTATTTCTCATCAAACCCGCGATGTCCGACACGCCGGTCAAGGATGTCAAAAGCGACTGGCACGTTTGCAGTTCAAACTCACTGGAGCAGCTCAAATTTTCCGCCGTCGGTTATTTTTTCGCGCGCGAAGTTCAACAAGAACTGAACGTGCCGATTGGTTTGGTTGAATCGAGTTGGGGCGGCACGCGCATCGAACCGTGGACGCCGCCGGTGGGATTTGAATCCGTACCGAAGGTCAAAGACCTCGCGATCCCCAAGGCTTCATCGGGAACGAACAAGCCTGCCAACACGCGGCCGATGGTGATCTACAACGCGATGATTGCGCCCGTGGCCGGCTTCGCTGTTCGCGGCGCGCTGTGGTATCAGGGCGAATCCAACTGCATGGGCGAGCATCCCGACGGCGCGATTTACACCGACAAGATGGCGGCCTTGATTCAAGGCTGGCGCGAAGTCTGGGGACAAAAGCGGCTGCCTTTCTATTACGTGGAGATTGCGCCGTTCCATTATTTCGAGTCCAAGACGCCGCGCGTGCCGACGGCGGATGCGCTGCCGGAATTCTGGGAAGCCCAGACCCGCGCGCTGAAAATCCCCGACACCGGCATGGCCGTCGTCACCGACCTCGTGGAAAATCTGAATGACATTCATCCGACGCAAAAAAAGGAAGTTGGCCAGCGCCTGGCGAAACTCGCGCTCGCAAAAACCTACGGCAACAAATCCCTCGTGTGCGAAGGGCCGATGTTCCGGTCGGTGAAGTTTGCGAAAGGGCGGGCGGTGGTCACCTTCGCTCATGCCGAAGGCGGATTGGTGAGCAAGGATGGCCAGCCGCTAACGTGGTTCACCATTGCTGGTGAGGATGGAAAGTTTGTCGAGGCCGAAGCCAAGATCGAGGGCGGCAAAGTGGTTGTTCACGCAGCGAGCGTGGCCGAACCGAAGGCCGTGCGCTTCGCGTGGAATGAAGGGGCGCAACCAAATCTTTTCAATGCAGCCGGTTTGCCAGCCAATCCATTTCGCACCGCCGCGCCGGCAGCCACAAAGTCCGGGCGGTAGTCCTCTGAACATGCTTTGCCGTTTGCCCGAACCGGCTGGTTGACCCAAAGATTGGAAAAGAAACCTTTGGCTTTCTCGAATCTTTGGGTTTGGTTGCATCAGAAACGGAACGGCAGCCTTCGGTGAACACTTTTTTTGAAATTTGTTTTTGCATATTTTTCCATTCGTGTGATTGTGCGCCCCAATGAATGACTCGTGGCGTCTTTCGCGCCTGGTTGTTTGGAAAATAATCCTGCTGCTCCTGCTCGCCTGCGGGACGCCACCCACTTTCGCCGCCGATCATCTTGCGGAAATAAAAGCCAACGGCATCCTGCTCTGGGGCGCGGATGCGGAGGGTGGAGCGCCGTACGTTTTTCCCGATCCCGACAAGCCCGGTCAACTCATCGGCTTTGAAGTGGAACTTGCCGACGCACTGGCGGCCAAGCTCGGCGTCAAGGCGCGGATGGTCCAGAATCAATGGGATCAACTGCCCCCCGCCTTGGAGCGCGGCAACTTCGACATCATTCTCAACGGCCTCGAAATCACCGCTGACAACCAGCAACACATCGCGATGTCGCGGCCGTATTTCGTCTATGCCCAGCAGATCGTCACACGCAAAGCCACCGAGGGATTAACCCAGTTGGAAAATCTCAAAGGAAAAAAAGTCGCATTGATGTCCGGCACCGTGGCCCAGCGGCTCGTCGAAAAAATGGGCGGCGCGGACATGCGGATTTATCCCGGCGACGTGGAATGTTTCCGCGACCTCAAGGCGGAACGCGTCGAAGCCGTGGTGCTGGATTTGCCGATGGCTTTGTTTTACGCGAAGCCGGATGCGGAGTTAAAACTTTCCGGCGAACCGTTCGCGCCCGGCTATTACGGCATCGGCGTGCGCAAGGAGGACGCCACGCTGCTGCTCGCCATCAACCAGGCGATTGAAGAACTCGCCGCCGATCACACGCTGGAAAAAATCTACCGCAAATTCGGCGTGTGGGATCAGCGACAGGCTGGCTTGAACGATTATCAGGCCGAGGTGGTCGTCCAAAAAAAAGCGATCTCCACGATCCGTGAATGGCGGAAGTATCTGCCGGTGCTGCTGCGCGGCGCGGTGACGACGGTGGAGTTGTCGCTGCTGGGCATGGTGCTGGCCGTGGTGGTGGGTTTGTTGCTTGCATTGATGCGGCTCTATGGGATCGCTCCGCTGCGCTGGCTGGCCCGCGCCTACGTGGAAATTTTTCGCGGCACGCCGCTGCTCATCCAGCTTTTTCTGATCTATTACGGGCTGCCGGAACTCGGCATCCGGCTGGACGCGTTTCTTGCGGGCATCGTCGGACTGGGGTTGAACTACGCGGCGTACGAGGCGGAGAATTATCGCGCGGGCATCCAGGCTATTCCGCACGGCCAGATGGAAGCGGCGTTCGCTCTGGGCATGAGCCGATCGCAAGCGTTGCGCCGCGTGATTCTGCCGCAGGCCTTACGACTGGTGATTCCGCCGGTGACAAATGATTTCATCGCGATGTTCAAAGACTCGTCCATCGTGTCCGTCATCACGATGGTGGAGCTGACCAAGGTTTATGGAATGCTGGCCATGTCCACCTACGATTACATCGGCCTGGGCTTGATGACGGCGGGAATTTATTTTGCCCTGAGTTATCCGGCCTCGGTTTTTGCCAACTGGCTGGAAGGAAGGTTGCGTTATGATCACCGATAAAATAGTGGCACGGGCATCTTGCCCGTGCGTCTCTGGCTTTGGAATTTGCTCAATAGAAACTCACGGGCGGGACGCTCGTGCCACTAGCCTTGCCTATGATCGCCGTTGAAAAACTGGTCAAGTCCTACCACACCAACCGCGTGCTGCACGGCGTGGATCACGCGCAGCAACGGGGCGAAGCCGTCGTGCTCATCGGGCCAAGCGGCTGCGGCAAGAGCACGTTCCTACGCTGCCTCAACCAGCTGGAGATCGCCGACTCCGGCCGCATCACCATCGGCGGTGTGACGATTGAAGGCGGGCATCGGCCGCGCACGAGCGAGGAACGCGAACAGCAGCGCCAGTTGCGCATCCGCGCGGGCATGGTGTTTCAGCAGTTCAATTTGTTTCCGCATCGGACGGTTTTGCAAAACATCACCGAAGCGCCGGTGGTGGTGAAGGGAGTTTCCCCGGCGGACGCCGAAGATCGCGGGCGCGCGCTGCTCGCGAAGGTTGGTTTGGAAAAAAAGGCGGACGCGTATCCCGCGCAGTTGTCCGGCGGCCAGCAGCAGCGCGTGGCCATCGCCCGCGCGCTGGCGATGGAACCGCAGGTGATGCTCTTCGACGAACCCACGAGCGCGCTCGACCCGGAACTCAAAGAGGAAGTGTTGCGCGTCATGCGGCAACTCGTCGAGGAGGGCATGACGATGATCGTGGTGACGCACGAGATGCAGTTTGCGCGCGACATGGCGGACCGGGTTTTATTTTTCGATGGCGGTCTCGTGGCGGAATCCGGGGCACCAGATGAACTTTTTTCCAATCCGCAGTGCGAGCGGACACGGGAGTTTTTGCGGAAGGTGACGACGCGGTAAATTCCGCCGCCAAGATTGACACTTGACGCCTGCGCGCTGGCGAATACCGTGCCGCTGTGAGAGCCATTTTCCTTCATGTACGCCGCAACGGAAAACCGCAACCACCGGATTTATGAAGCGTTCAATTGCCATTGGCCTGCTGTTGCTGGCGGGAATGATCGCCGTATGTTCGGCCGCCCCGGGCGGCGGTGGGCGAAAACGGTTGGGCGGCTATGACGATCCGCTCAAGGACAACCCGCAGGCAGATTATTGGGCGGTGTGGCGCCGGTTCAAAATGAGCACCGACGATCTGACGAAAACCATCGGCGCAACCAATGCCGAAGCCGCGTCGTTGCTGGAGCAAATCCAGACCAACGTGCATTACCTCGATGACAAGTGGGATGTGTGGTTCAAGCAGCACAAGCAGCCCCAGACCTATTCAATCCACGATGATTACCTCACCAGCCTGCGGACCGACCTCCGGCTGCTCACGAATGCAAAAAAAGAAAAAGACGGGGCCAAGGCTTTGGGCCTGGTGCGCGACGCGGCGCTCGACATGCAGATTAAAGCGGACAACTGCCGCCATTCCAGCGACGGCCTCGGCAAGGAAATCCGCGTCAAGGTCCACACGAAGTCGGGCGACCAGGAGATCGGCGGCTACGAAGTTTATTTTGTTTCGAAGGGCATGTTCGACGTGAAGAGTGCGCACGACCGGTTCCCGCGGCAAAGCAGCCCGACCGATGAAAAAGTCCTCTGTCCCGGCGGCTACGCCATGTGGGCGCGCAAGAAAGATTTCACAAGCGAACCGATCACCCTGCGCATCGGCGGACGCGGCGAAACCAAGATTGAGGTGGACATCCCGGTGCCCGCCGAACCGTGAAAATCATCCCACCGCCCCGCCCCGATAAAAATGCCAGCGCGCTCTGACATCCAAAAATGGCTGCAACAGTCCCGCAAAAGCTGGCTCGTGCTGGCGCAAGGGGCGTTATGGGTCGGCGGAGTTCTCGGCGGCTTTCTGCTGCCGCCGCCGGTCGGGGTTTTGCCCAGCGACGAAAAAATCTGGCTGCGGCTCGGCCAGTTCATCGTGGCCGTCGTGCTCGGTCTGATTTTCTTCGCCGCGCAGCGCTGGAACCAGCCGCGGCACGCCCTCAAGTGGTGCGGCGTGGCGCTGCTGTTGCTGGCCGTCGGCCTCGCCGCGTTTTTCCGCTACCAGCAATTGACGCTCGCCTGGACCGGCATTTACGACGGCGACAAAGTGGTCATCGGCTCCGAATACACGCCGCACGGGCAATCCTACGTGGAGCAGAACCCGAAAATTTCCTGCGAGGAATTGATCTCTGATTTCGCCGGCAAGACCGAGGAAATTTGGACGCACGCTTCCATCAGCCGCCGCCGCTTGATGCTCGCGGCCACCTTCGAAAGTTGCCTGCCGTTGTTTACCGTCTGTCTCATCGCAGTGGTGCAGGCGGTGCAATGCGGCGGCACCCGGAAGCCCCGGCGCAAAGCGGTCAAATGATTCCGTGAGGCCGGTTGCTCGCGCGCTGCGCGGGAATGAAATCATTGAAACCTATTGGCGATGGGATGCATCCGTGTTAAAACAAAAGCATGGCGCACTCAGCGGACAGCCTTCAACAGAAACAGGTGACGGCTCCCCAGCCGTTCGGCCGCTATTATCTGCGGGAGATGGTCAACAGCGGCGGCATGGCCGAAATCTGGCTGGCCACGGATGCCAAAAATAAATCCTACGCCCTGCGCCGGATGCACGCGCGCTACCGCTGGAACTTTTTTGCGAAGCGCCGGTTCCTCAAAGGCTGCGAAATCCTGGCCAACATTCCCGACCACGACACGATCATCGGCTACGTCGAGCACGGCAAAGTCAAAGGCCAGCCGTACCTCGTGATGGATTATGTGGAGGCGCACAACTTGAAGGAACTCTACGCGGCGCAGGATCCGGTGCTGGCGGAGCATGTCGCCCAGATTCTGCTCGACATGGCCACGGCGCTCGAACACCTGCACGAGAACGGCTACATGCACCTCGACTTCA
Source organism: Verrucomicrobiota bacterium (assembly GCA_043781315.1). GTDB lineage: Bacteria > Verrucomicrobiota > Verrucomicrobiia > Limisphaerales > CAIQOK01 > CAIQOK01. The sequence goes on from JAYWBR010000039.1 coordinate 6,753, forward strand.
AACCGGAAAATATCCTGGTGACGCGCAACGCGGCGGTGCGACTGGTGGACTTCGACCTCACCAAACCCATTCCCGAAAAGCCGATCAAGCTGAGAAACAATCCCGGCACGCCTGGCTACATGGCGCCGGAACAGTTGCGCGGCGAACCGATCACGCATCGCGTGGACATCTGGGCCTTCGGCGTGGCGGCGTATGAACTGCTCACCAACAACAAGCCCTTTCCGGGCGAAACGCCGGCGGAAATTCTACGGCGGCAGACGGATCGTTCCGAGTTCATCCCGCCGCGCCAGCACAACCCGGACATTCCCCCGAGCCTGGAGAAGGTGATCCTGAAGTGCCTCGAACAAGAACCGGAGCAGCGTTACCACTTCATGAGCCTGATGACGCGGGAACTACGGGCGGCCTTGTACGTGTAGCCTTTTTCCCCAAATCCACCCAAGCCGGCGCGCAGAACATTCAACATTCAACTCCGAACACCCAATGTCGGACGTGGAATCTTTGCCCCCAATTGGGGGTTGAATATTGAGCGTTGAATGTTTCCCGGCCGGACATCAAGGCGTCACCAACCGATAGAACCGGTACGGATAGTTGGTGGCGCTGGGATCCACCAGCAGTGCATTATTGGCGGGAGGCGTGACGTTGAAGAGGCTGCTCCAACTGCTCAGGTTGCTGGAAGCCAGCAGGCGGTAGGTCACTCCCGGAATGACCGAGGTGACGGGCAGTTGCAGCGCATTGGTGAAAAAGTACGGGGTGAGAAAATACGGCACGCCCGCGCAAGTGGTGCGATCCAGCAAGGCCACCTGGGCCGGCGGCATCGCGGCGGCATAGAGCCGGATGCGGGCGACCGCGCCGGAACTTTCATTGACGCCGGTATAATCCTTGAAGAAGCGCAGATCGTTCGCGCTGCTCAGGATGCCATCACCGCCAGTGTCAACGTAGCTGAACTGCTGCGCGCCGTTGACATAGCCCACGAGGTTTGTGCCATCGCGCGTGAGCACGACCTGAGCGTAGGAGCCGGCGGCAATGCGCGGAGTGGGACCGACGACGAATGGATAAAAATAGAGTTGTCCATAGTAGGCGTATAAGCCGTAGCTGGTCGTTCCGGCTTTGAAGTCAATCAACCGCCGGAAGCTGTTCGTGTCATCCAGCCGGAAGAGCATGACGATGGTGTAGATGTTCGTCGGGATGACGCCGGTGGTAGGCTGGAGGCGCACGCCGTTGTGCAAGGGGAATTGCAGCACCAACTGCGAGCAGGCGTCCACGGCTTCACTGACATAGGTGTTGCCCGCGCCGATGTTCTGGAGCGGGGGCGGCGTGCCAACGGAACTATTCAGGTTCAACTGGAATTGATAGTCCGCGC
>JAYWBR010000040.1:0-2634 GCA_043781315.1 Verrucomicrobiota bacterium
CCTAAAATTCTTTTGGTTGAAGACAACGAGATGAACCGCGACATGCTTTCGCGCCGCCTGCTGCGCAAGGGCTACGAAGTCGTCATGGCCGTGGACGGCGAACAGGCCGTGGCCATGGCTCTTTCCGAAGCGCCGGCGCTTATCCTCATGGACATGAGCCTGCCGGTGTTCGACGGCTGGGAAGCCACGCGCCGCATCAAGGCCGTGCCGGCAATGAAAGCCATACCCATCATCGCCCTCACCGCGCACGCCATGGCCGGCGACCGCGAGAAATGCGTGGAAGCCGGCTGCGACGACTACGACACCAAGCCGATTGAACTCCCGCGTCTCCTGGAGAAAATGGAAACGCTGCTGAACCGCAAGCCAGCGGCATAACGGCCCGCATAAAAGGGAATGAGTATCCCAAACCAAGAACTGACCCCTTTCGAGAAAGCAAAAATAGCAATCAACTTTAAAAAGTGAGAACTGACACCTGCCTGACACCTGCCCATTTTTACGCCTCAGCGCCTCAACCGAAAAAAGCCTTTGCCGTTCAGCGGCGAGAGGGTGACCTGATTGTTCGTGCCGACGACGCTGGCGATATTCGCGACATTGAGCCAGTTGGTGGTTCCGAGGTTCAAATTCTGTTGCAGCAAAAAACCGCTGAAGTTCGTCGGCCATCGGATCGCCAATGTGTTGGCTTGCGGCGCGGAGAACGACATCCGAGGCACTGCGATGAAATTGGCCACCAACGAACGATTCACGTCGTTCGTGAACTGGAAACTGGCCGAACCGCTCACGACGGTGCCGTTTTCCGTCCAATTGACAAAACCAAACCCCGGATGCGGTGTGGCCACGACGGTCACGCTCGTTCCGTTGGTGTACACGCCGTCGCCGGTGGTGGTGCCGCCATTGAGCGGCGAGCCGCTGGTGTCCACGGAACTATGCGGCGGCAAGACCCCGCCCGCCGCCGCGATGGTGAACGGATACGTCTTAGTCAGAACCAGGTTGTTGCTCACCGAAACCTGCACCTGAAACGTGAACACGCCGCTGGCCGTCGGCGTCCCGGAGACCACGCCGGCCACGACATCAAAAGTCATTCCCGCCGGAAGCGCGCCCGAAGTGGTGGCAACGAAATTGGTAGTGGCTGAAATCACCACCGTCCGGGCGGCATACGGCGTGTTGATCTTACCGTCGGGGAGATGCTCGATCAAGCCGAGCGGCGCATCCACCTCAAACGCCGACATCTGCGCGCCGAGGTAGGTGCCAACCACGACTGTGTTGGTGTAGATTGTATTCGTGCCGCCATGAATCCCATCCAGCCCGACGGATTGGACCAAGGCTTCGCCGGTTTGGAGATCGAAGGGGCCGACATATTTATAGAACTCGTAGCGCCGGGTGATGACTTCGTCGCCGTTCGGCAGATTTTCCGGCGCACCTTTCAACTCCCCATTCGCCGCGCCGTTGCTGGCGTTGTGGTCGATCTGCAAAATCTGCCACTCGACCTCGACCTCATCCGGCTCGCCGTTCCGCCAGTCCTTGAGATCGGGATAATCCGGGTCCTTGGAAATCAAATTTCGGAGTTTCACCTCGTTGTTGTTGTGGATGGTGGTTCGGATTTCCTTGACCCAGGAAGCAGCGCCGAATTCCAAAGGGTCCGGCACCGGCGGCGACGGCGGAACAATCGCCGCCTGCACCTGGGCGGGCACGACCGCACCGGCCGGGACATATGCAAACGTCGGCGTGGCGATGTTCACTGCGGGGCCGAGCACCAGCACACCCGCGCCACCGTCGATCAGCCAGTGATAGGTGATGTTCGTGGGCGTGCCGCGATAGCCGACGCCGAAGTGTTCACCGCCGAAGTTCAGCGAAGGATTCGTGAACTGATGGCCCTGCGTCGGCGCGATCGGCCCGGAGGGCACGGCAGTGTAAGCGGCCCAGGTGCCGTTGGTGTTCTTCGCGCTCTCGTAACGGACGCGCACCTTCGGATGCAACAGATTCGTGTTGTCCTCCACGATCTTTGGCGTGCCGTAGTGATTCCAGTTGTAGGTGTAGGTGATGTCCAGGCTGTGAATGTCCTCGATCTCGATCTCGAAGCCGTGACACTGGCCGCCCGTGTCATTGACGGTGTCGAAGTTGTTGATGGTGCCGTAGGCGACGCTGGCCGGGGCCGCGCCGGTACCCAGCGTCAGCAGGCACAGCGCAACGAGGCTCTGAAAATGGCGCAAGTTTGGCGGGGAAATGAGTCGGATCAAATTGACCTTCATAGACACTGGTTGTTGGTCTTTTGTTTCAATCCGCGATGAATGATTACTGATGTTCATTTACTCGTTTTGCCTTCTCACAGACTTCATGTCTGCGATTCATTAAGCACCATATTATGCCACGTCGTCGAGGCTAATTTCTCCGGGGTCCTGGCCATCGAGTGCCAGAGAAGTTCCATCGCTTGCAATCGTTCCGCCAGGCTCATGCATTCGATTTCCAACGTGTCGATCATGGTTGAAAATTACCGCCGGAAAGGGGTCAGTTCTTGGTTTTGTTCACTTATCAAAAATTCATTTGGCCCGCCGCCGCTTGGCCGGCAAACCGGCGCGTACGAGGACGTCAAACATCAGGACGGCGCCTTGGACTGCGGCGGGAAGCGCAGCGCCACGC
>JAYWBR010000041.1:0-8076 GCA_043781315.1 Verrucomicrobiota bacterium
CGGCGGCAATGTCGGCAAAACTATTCAATCGCTCCCGCCGGATCAGATCACCGCCGACCTGAACGCCGTGGCGGATTACGTGGCCAAGCTGGACGCCGCGAACGGCAAGGTGGTCGTGAGCGGCTTTTGCTGGGGCGGCACGCAGTCTTTCCGGTTTGCAACCAACAACAAGGATGTGAAGGCTGCGTTTGTTTTCTACGGCACGGCGCCGGGTCAGACCAACGAACTCGCCCGCATCTCGTGTCCCGTCCACGGTTTCTACGCCGGCAACGATGCGCGTATCACTGCTTCATTGCCAAAGACGACTGCATTGATGAATGAGGCGGGGAAAACTTACGAACCGGTCACCTACGACGGCGCGGGCCACGGCTTGATGCGCGCGGGCGAAGCGCCGGATGCAAATGAGGCGAATAAAAAAGCGCGGGAAGATTCGTGGAAGCGCTGGCTGGAGTTGCTGCGGAAGATCTGAGCCATGCTTGGCGCGGGCTTCTCCGTAATGATTGTGTTTGATCCGGCAGTGGGAGGCGGTAAATTTGCACATTCCTAGGCATTCGGAAGATGCAAAACGCAACACCGACCAGCCTGTCGTTTTTGATTCTTTGGTTGGTTGTCCGCTCAGAAGACGGTTGCCAGATTTGTAAATCACCCATGAAACTTAGAGTTGCATCCGCCGTCGCGTGTCTTGCCCTGTCGCTTTTTCAAAGTTCCGCCGCGACCCTCACCCATCGTTATCCCTTCAGCGCGAATGCCAGCGACACGGTCGGCACCGCCCACGGTCAGTTGGTTGGCGGCGCGGTGATCAGCGGCGGGGCAGTGGTGCTCGACGGTTCCACCGGCTATGTCAACCTGCCAAACAATCTGGTCACGAATTATACTTCCATCGCCATCGAAGCCTGGGTGACGGACAACGGCAGCGGGAACTGGGCGCGCATTTACGATTTCGGCAACAGCTCCGGCGGGGAGGATTTTCCGCTCGGCTCGGGCGTGTCCGGCACGCAGTACATGTTTCTGACCACGCGCAGTGGCTGGGGAACGTTGCTGGGAAATTACAACGCACCCGGCGGTTCCCCGAGTGTCGAGTGGCCGGGAAATGCTTTGCCCATCGGCGTGCGCACGCATGTCGTCTGGACTTCCGATGCCGCCGCGCAAACCGCCTGGCTTTATGTGAACGGCGTGTTGGTGGGCAGCAACACTGGCGCGACGGTGACGCCGGCGTCGCTCGGCAACACGGTCAACGACTGGATCGGCCGCTCCCAATACAACGATCCGCTCTTCAAAGGCAGCATCAGTGATTTCAGAATTTACAACGGCGCGCTCAGTCCGTTGCAAATCGCCGTTGACCTCACGGCTGGTTCCGGACAACTCGTCACCGATCCCGGCGTGCTGCAATCCATTCGCTGGCAACTCAGCCCCACCATGCCGCAGGGCACCACTCAGACGCCGGGCGTCATCGGCAATTTTGGCAACGTCACGAATGTAAATCTGTTGCTCGTGCCGGGAGTCACCTTCAGTTCCAGCAATACCAACGTCGTCACCTTAAATTCCTCGGGCCGCCTCAGCGCGGTCGGGCCGGGCGTCGTCACGGTGACGGCGAGTTACGCCGGCATCAGCGGCACGCAAACGATTTACGTTTCCGATCCGCCGCAAACCCTCGCGCACCGTTATAGTTTCACCACCAACGCCAACGATTCCGAAGGTACTGCGAACGGCATCCTGTCCGGTGGCGCAATTATCGCGAACAGCAACGTCGTGTTGAACGGCTCCACCGCCTTTGTAGATTTGCCAAACAATCTTTTCACCAACCTGACCTCGGTCACGTTTGAAGCGTGGTTCACGGACAACGGCGGCGGCGGCTGGGCGCGAATCTGGGACTTCGGCAACAGCTCGGGTGGCGAGGGCAATCAAGGCACCGGCACGAGCTACATGCTGATGTCGGTGCCCAGCGGTTTCGGCGGGGTGCGCGGTTCCTACAACCTTGGCTCCGGCGAACAGGTGATTGACCTCGCCGCTCGACCGGTCGTGGGTGTTCCGCATCACATCGTCTGGACGCAGGACGGCGCGGCGCAGGTGGCGAAAATTTACTTGGACGGCGCGTTGGTTGGTGAAAACGACACCTTCACTTCCACCCCGGCGGCGCTCGGCAATACGGTCAACGATTGGCTCGGGCGGTCGCAATATTTTGACCCTTATTTCTACGGCTCGATTGATGAGTTCCGAACTTACACGAACGCCTTGTCCGCGCCGCAAGTCCTCCAGGATTTTCAACTCGGCCCGAACGTCTCGCCGCAAACCGGCCCGGTGAACATCCTCACCCAACCGGCGAACCTCACCACCACCGAAGCCCAGCCAGCGACGTTTAGCGTCGGGGCCATCGGCCGGCGACCGCTGACGTTCCAGTGGTTTCGCAACGGTGCACCGATTTCCGGCGCGACGAATTCCACTTACCAACTCGCAACCACCTCGCCGACTGACAGCGGCGGGGTTTATTCCGTCGCCCTGACCAACAGCGTCGCCAGCACGGTTTATTTTACGCTCAGTTCCAACGCCGTGCTGACGGTATTGCCGGACATCAATGCGCCCGTCATCACGCGAGTTTTCAACATCGGCCCGACGAACTTGCAACTCGTCTTTTCAAAAATAGTCGAGACGGCCAGCGCGACGAATGCGGCAAATTATTTTTTCACCAACGGTCTTTCCGTCAACAGCGCGTCGCTGAGCGCGGACAACCTGACGGCGGTTTTGACCACGGCACCACTGGTTTTCGGCAGCAACTATTCCATCGTCATCAACGGCGTGCGCGACCGGGCAACCGCGCCCAACACGATTGCCACGAACACGACGGTGACGTTTCAAGCGCTGCCGTACGCGCCGCAAGACCTCGGCAATCCGGCGGTGACTTCCATCGTGACCCTCGCCGGCAACGGTTTCAACGTCACGGCAGCGGGCAGCGACTTCGGCGGCTATTTCGATCAGGGGAATTTTTCCTACCAAGTTAACACGGGCAATTTTGACGTGAGCGTCCGCGTCGCTGGGCTGGGTTTGTCGGACATTTTCGCCAAGGCCGGTTTGATGGCGCGGGAAAACGTCAACGTCGCCAGCCGTTTTGCGGCGGCGATGACGACGCCGACGATGAACGGTTCTTTTTTTGAATGGCGCGATCCCACCGGCAACGCAGCGAGCACGACCGGAAATTTCCCGCCGAACTATCCGAACACCTGGCTGCGCTTGAACCGCGTCGGCAACCTCTTCACCGGCTTCGCCAGTTACGACGGCCAGACTTGGACACCGCTGGGGAGCAGCACGATCAACATGGCGAGTCAGATTTACCTGGGCTTCTCCGTGAGCAGCCGCAGCACGAACCTCGTCACTACGGCGCAATTCCGCGACCTCACCAACGTGACCAATGGCGTGGTCGGCACGGTGGTCAATCCCCACGAGGCGATGGGGCCGAGCAGCCGCAAATCGCCGGTGGCGATTTCGGAAATCATGTACAAGCCCGCCGTGCGGACGGATGGAAAAAATCTGGAGTTCATCGAACTCTACAATTCCAACCCCTGGTTTCAGGACATCGGCGGCTACCAGATTCTTTGCGCCGACATGAGCTACACTTTCCCGCCACACACGATTCTGCCCGGCGGTGCTTACCTCGTGGTCGCGTCGGCACCGGCGGACATCACCAGCATTTACGGCATCACGAACGTCGTCGGCCCTTACACCGGCAGCCTGAAAAAAAACGAGACGCTCGAACTGCTGGACGAACAAGGCGCAGTGCTGTTGACCGTGCCGTACTCGACGCTTTATCCGTGGCCGGTGGCGGCCGACGCCACGGGTCACTCCATCGTCCTGGCCAATCCAACCTACGGCGAAGGCGATCCGCACGGGTGGGACATCAGCAACGTGGCCGGTGGTTCGCCCGGACAAATGGATGCGTTCACGCCCAGCCCGCTGCGCAACGTGGTCATCAATGAAATTCTGCCGCACTCGGAAAACGCCGCCGTGCCGCAGTTCATCGAACTCTATAATCACAGCACGAACAGCGTGGATGTCTCCGGCTGCATTTTGACGGACGATGCGACGACTAACAAATTTGTCATTCCCGCAAGCACGGTTCTCGGGCCGGGCGGATTTGTTTCGTTCACCAAGGCGCAATTTAATTTCACCCTCAACGGCGCCGGCGCGACGCTCTATTTCATCAAGCCTGATCGTAGCCGGATTCTCGACGCCGTGCAGTTCAGCGCGCAGTCGGACGGAGTTTCATTTGGGCGCTCGGCGGACGGAGCGAATGATTTCTACACGTTCACCAGCCGCACGCCCGGCACCAACAACAGCGCGATCTTGGTCGGCGACATCGTCATCAACGAATTGATGTACAATCCGATCAGCGGCAACGACGACGAGCAATACATTGAGCTGTTCAATCAGGGAACCAACACCGTCAACCTCGCTGGCTGGCAATTCTCCGCCGGGGTCGCCTACACTTTTCCCAGCGTCACCATTGCACCGAACGGTTATCTGGTGGTGGGTCGCAACACCGCAAATCTGCTCGCCAAATACCCCAACCTGAACAGCGGAAACACCGTCGGCAATTTCAGCGGCAAGCTGTCGCACAACGGCGAGTTGGTGGTTTTGTCCCAGCCGCAAACGCTGAATACCAACACGGCCATTTTGGTCGCGGCAGATTCGGTGACCTACGACACCGGCGGACGCTGGGGTCAATGGTCCAGCGGCGGCGGCAGCAGTCTGGAATTGAAAGACCCGCGCGCGAACCACCGGCTCGCCGCGAACTGGGCGGACAGCGACGACTCGCAAAAATCCGTCTGGACGAACATCGAAACCACCGGCGTGCTGGACAACGGCGCGAACTTTGATCCCTTCATTGACTACGCGCAGATCGGTTTGCTGGATGTCGGCGAATGTCTGGTGGACAACATCGAGGTGAACTGGGGCACTACGAATTATGTTTCCAATCCCACCTTTGAAACCGGCACGAGCGGCTGGGCGTTTCAGGGCGATATGATGCGTTCGAGTCTGGAAACCACCGGCTATGTCAGCGCACGTTCGCTGCACATCCGTTGCAGCGACCGTTTGTGGACCGGCGATAATTCCTGCCAAGTCGCGCTGAACACGAACACCCTCGCGGCGGGACAGACGGCAACGTTGCGTTTCAAAGCGCGCTGGCTGCACGGCTGGCCGGAGGCGTTGCTGCGCTTGAACGGCAATTGGCTCGAGGCCACCGGTCCCCTGCCCGTTCCGAATAATCTTGGCACGCCCGGCTTGGCGAACAGCCAGGTTGTCACCAATGCCGGGCCGGCGATTTACAACGTCACCCACAATCCGTCACTGCCAGCGGCCGGCCAGCCGGCGGTCGTTTCCGTGCAGGTGCAGGATCCCAATGGCGTGCAAACTCTGACGCTCAAATACCGGATTGATCCGGCCACCACGTTTGCTTCCGTGGCGATGAAAGATGACGGCACGGGCGGCGACGCCGTGGCTGGCGACGGTATTTTCAGCGCGACCATTCCGGGCCAGAGCGCCAACACGCTCGCGGCGTTTTATATTTCTGCGACCGACAGCAACGCCGTCACGGCCCGCTTTCCCTCGTTGCTGACGGACAATTCTCTGACGCGCGAATGTCTGGTGTTGTTTGGCGACAGCAATCCCGGCGGCAGTTTCGGGAGTTATCATTTGTGGATCACGCAGTCGAACGTGACGCGCTGGGCCGGCCTTTCGGACATGAGCAACGAGTCGCATGACTGCACAATGGTCAATGGCAACCGCGTCATCTACAACCTGTCGGCGCGGTTCGCGGGCAGCCCGTATCACCAGGGTTTCGACACGCCCTCGGGAAATTTGTGCCACTACAAATGGATTTTTAACGACGACGACAAATTTCTCGGCGCGACCTCGTTCAACAAAATTCATCAGCCCGGCAACGGCGCGGGCGACGACGCCAGCATTCAACGCGAGCAACTGGCCAACACCTTTCTGCGAACCCTCGGCGTGCCGTGGCTCAACCGCCGTTACGTGGCCGTGTACGTGAACGGCAACCGGCGCGGCTCGCTGATGGAAGACACGCAGACGCCGGACGGCGACGTGGTGAAGGAACATTATCCCAACGATCCCGACGGCTTCCTCTACAAACTGCAACCGTGGTTTGAATTCGGGCCGTTCCCCTCGGGCAGCTACACGCCGTTCACCAACAATTCCTTTTGCACCCTGCTGCAATACACCACGACGGGCGGCGTGAAAAAACCTGCGCGCTACCGCTACAATTTCGAAATCCGACGCACCCCCGATTCCGCCAGCGATTTCACCAACGTCTTCTCGCTGATTGACGCAGCGAATTCTTTTGGCACGCCCAACTACCTCGCGAACCTGGAGAATCTGGCGGACATGGAAAACTGGATGCGCGTCTTTGCCGCCAACCATGCGGCGGGCAACTGGGATTCCTTCGGCGCGGCCAACAACCAGAATCTTTACGCCTACGTCGGCGCGCTGGACACGAAATTTTCCCTGCTGATGTGGGACTTCAACATCGTCTTCGGCAACAGCTCCTGGGGACCCGGACAAAATCTTTTTTGGTACAACGGCACCGATCCGGGAATGACGGGCATCTACAACACGCCGAAATTTCTTCGCATGTATTGGCGGGCCTTGTCCGAACTGGTGAACGGTCCGCTCAACAGCACCAACAGCACGCCGCTGCTCGCGGCGAAATTCAACACCTTCGCCGCCAACGGCCAAAACGTGGAAGACCCGGCCACCAACATCGAACCCTGGCTCGCGCAGGCGCAGAGCAGCATCGGCACGCAACTCGCCGCCGTGAACTCGCCGAGCTTTTCCGTGAACCCGAGCGTGGTGGTCAGCAACAATCTGGCATTCGTGACGGGCACGGCACCGGTGAATGTCGCCGCTGTCTGGATCAACGGCGCGGCGTATCCGTTGACGTGGACTTCGTTGACGAGTTGGGTCGCAACAGTTCCGCTGAGGACTGGCACCAACCCGTTGAATGTCGCAGGCGTGGATCGGAACGGCGTGACCATCGCGGGCGACACGGGCAGCGTGAGCGTCGTCTTCAGCGGCACCAACGCATCGCCGGTCGGTCGCCTCGTGATCAACGAGATCATGTACGCGCCGACGTTTGGCAACGCGCAGTTCGTCGAACTCTACAACAACTCCACGAACACCACGTTTGATTTGTCCGGTTGGCAATTGCAAGGGTTGAGCTACACGTTTCCAAACGGCGCGACGCTCGCGCCCACGAACTATCTTGTGCTGGCCGCCAATGCCACCGCCTTCGCCGCCGCCTACGGCGCGACGAATCCCGTGTTCGGTATTTACAGCGGCACTTTGTCATCAAGCGGGGAGACGCTGGCGTTGAACACGGCCACCAACTCGACCGTGACCAAGGTGAATTTTGAAAACCAACTGCCGTGGCCGACGAACGCCAACGGTCTCGGCGCATCGTTGCAATTGGTGGATGCGCTCCAAGACAACTGGCGCGCCGGTAACTGGCTCGCTGCGCTGCCCGGTTCGCCCGCTGCGCCGCAATGGACTTATGTCACCGCCACCGGCACCGCGTCGTCGTCGCTGATTTATGTTTACCTCCAATCGGCCGGGGATGTTTATGTGGACGATCTCAAACTCGTCGCCGGCAGTGTGGCGGAAGCGGGCGCAAACACCCTGACCAACGGCGGCTTTGAAACCGCTTTCCCCGGCCCGTGGAACGTCTCGGCGAATCTGACCAGTTCCGTTTTGAACACGGTCATCAAACATTCCGGCAACGCGAGTCTGCACCTGATCTCCACCGCCGCCGGCAGCACACAAAGCAGCGCCCTCTGGCAGAACATTTCTCCGGCGCTGAACGCGAACGCCACTTACACCCTGAGCTTCTGGTATCTGCCGAACACCAACGGCGGGCCGCTCACGTTGTGTCTGTCCGGTTCTGGAATCGTGGCCACGGTGAACCCTGCGCCGCCGACACCGCTCCTCGCCGCCAACACGCCCACCACTGCGAACAGCGTGACGAATTCACTGACGCCGTTTCCCTCGCTGTGGATCAATGAATTGCAGGCC
>JAYWBR010000042.1:0-22426 GCA_043781315.1 Verrucomicrobiota bacterium
GCCGGGAATTTCAGGCGGTTCACCGGCTTGACGCTCCGCGCCCGGTGCGGCACTGTTTGCGAGGATGAAAACCATCAGCGAACAGCAGGCGGTAAAGCAGTTTGACGAGTATTCCGAACTCGCTCACAACGGCGAAAGAATTCTGGTCACGCGAGGCGGAAAGCCGTGGGTGTTGCTGACGCCCCCCGCCGCACCGCTCAAGGCGGAACCGGCCAACGGTAAATTGAAGTGGCCGGATTTCGCCGCCCGGTTGTCGCCGCATTACCCCGCGCCCGTCACCGGCCCCACCGCCACGGAACTGCTGGCGCAAGACAAGGAAGACCGCTTTTGAGGGCCTACTTCGACAGCGGATTGCTGTTCAAGCTTTACTGGCAGGAAGCGAACACGCCCGCCGCCCAAGTGATCGTCCTGAATTACCAGCCGCCCATTTTGCTGTCGCGCTTCAACGAGGTGGAGATGCTCCACGTCGCGCGGCGGAAGACCTGGCTGGTGGGGCCGACCGGGCAGCCGCTCTTGACGGCGACCCAGTTTCAAACGGGGTTGGCGTTGCTGGAGCAGGATCTGGCGAACGGAATCGTGGCCCGACTCGAAGTGGATTACGAGGAGGTGTTCGCCGCCGCCTTGGAGCTTTCCCGGAAGCACGGCCAGACGATCCCGGTCAAAACCGCCGACCTGTTGCATGTGGCGATGGTGGAATTCGGCTTTGATGAATTTGTTACGTCCGACAAACAACAGCACGATTTCGCGACGCGCGCCGGGATGCGCTCCATTTTTCTGCCGCCGTAACGCAGCCTGGCTGACCTCGCTCCGCCATCAAGCCACCGCCGGTGCTCCCGCTGGTTTCCAAGGCCGCCGGCAGAATGAAGCGCCCCTTTCAAAAACTGTAGGAGACGACGTGAGGAGGCTCATTTCGGAAAAGCGGAAGGCGGAAACAATCGAGCCTCGTTACCCCGGCTGCCACGATTCAAGAGGTTCAAGCCAGAGGTCCAAAGCCGGTCTCACGGTTGAACGTGCAGGCCCGCGAGTTGAGCCAGTTTGCCCTGGCGCGTGTCGAGCGTGCAAAAGTCGGTGGCACCCAAGACCATTGCCGCCGCCACATGCAGGATGTCCAGACTACGGCTGCCAATGATCGGCGTGTGCAGCTCCGCCAGACGCTCCGCTTCCCGAACCAGTTTTTCCCACATGTCGGGTTTGGCCACCAACAGGCCCGCTGCCAGATCCTGCTCAACCTCCTGCCAGGCAGCCTGCAATTCCGCAGGCGTCAGACGTTGCTGAAATACAGCAAGCCCCAGTGCGTTTCGGAGTTCCAGGCGGTGCCAGCTTGTGAAATCCAAAGGAACGGGATTCGCCTGACGCCAAACATCCGCCTTGGGGGAGTTGGCGTCCGTGACGTATAGGGAGAAAAGGACGCTGGTGTCAGCGTAAATTTTCACCAGCGCTCCTGTTCACGCCCCAGCATGACCATGTTGGGCAGGATTTTGTCGCCCAGAATTCTGCGGCGGCGGGCCGCATAGTCGGGCAGCTTGACTGGCACTTGCGCGGCCAGGGTGTTTTGGGCACGGCCTTGCTGGTCCAAGTATTTTTGCAGCCACTGCGCAATGTCTTGCGCTTCTTGCAGCGGCAATTCCTTCAGGGCCGTCTCAATTTCCACAACCGTGCTCATGGCAGGAATCTAAGTGCGCTGACTCCGTTTGCCAATTCAAAATCACGCTTCACCGTAGGAACTGCGGACAATCCCGCGCAGCCCAGCCCAATCCCGACGGTGCTGCGCTTGCAGGCCACCGTCGGTGCTCCCGCTGGTTTCAAAGGTCACAGGCAGAATGAAGCACCCCTTTGAAAAACTGTCGGAGACGACGTGAGGCGGCTCATTTCAAAAAGCGGAAAGCGGGAAAGCGGAAAGTGCAAACAATCGCAGCCCTCGTTACCTCGTCGCCTACACCAACCGGAACCAGGTCGTCGGAATTCAACGCCAAGACGCCAAGGCGCAGAGACGCAACCGAATTCAACCGCAGATCACGCGGATAACACGCATGGGGCAAAGAATATTTTGAATCCGCGCAATCCGCGTAATCTGCGGTAAAAAGTCCGCCGCATTCTCCGCGTGTCTGCGTTCCTTTCGACGCGGATTGCCGGTTGACACCTTTTCGCCGCGAATTATCGTGAGGCCATGAACATCGCCTTGCCGCGACATCTTGAGGACTACGTTGCCGAACTGGTCCAAACCGCCAACTACCAAGGGTCGGATGAAGTCGTATCGGAGGCGTTGCGCGAGCATCAGGCCCGGCGTCAGGGCGTGGAGGTCGTGATGACGCCGGAACTGGAACGACTACTAGACGAAGGGCTGGAAAGTCTGGACCAATCCAAGACCACCGAGGAATTGCGCCGCCGGCCATGATCCGGGCGCGGTTCAGTCCCAAAGCCGGGCGCGATTTGGACGAGGTCTTCCAGCACATTGCCGTTGATAATCCTGAAGCGGCGGAGCGCGTCCGGCAGACCATCCTCAACACCGCCGACTTGCTCGCCCAGCATCAAGAACTTGGGCGGCGTATCCGCAAAGCCGCGCCGCGTCACGCGCAAAGCCGCTGGTTCGTCGTGCCGAAGTTCCGCAACTACCTGATCTTTTACCAGCCATTCCAGGAAACCATCATGGTGATCCGTGTCCTTCATGCCGCCCAGGACTGGACGCGTTTCTTTCCCGCTCCGCAAGATCCGCCCGCGTAGGCTTACCGCCCGCGCTTCGCCTTCAAGCCACCGCCGGTGTTCCCGCTGGTTTCAAAGGCCGCAGGGAGTAGGAAGCGCCCCGTTCAAAAACTGTCGGAGACGCCGTGAGGAGGCTCGTTTCAAAAGGCGGAAAGCGCGAAGGCGGAAACAATCCATCGTTAATTTAATCAACCGAGAGCCAGAAGTCTCAGCGAAGATTCAGCACCTGAATTTTTTTCAGATCGCTGACGCCGAGTTCCAACAACGCGGCGTTTTCGTACAGCTCCATGTTGACCTTGACGGGCGGCGCCTGGGCGGCCTGGCGCTGGGCGTTCAGTTCCTGGATGGACAACACGTCCAGCGCGACCGGATCGTGGCTGAAGCGGAGCTGATTCAGCACGGTCGAATAATGCAACAGGCTGCGCTCCTCGCCTTCATACTGGCAGATCAGCGCGTCCACGATGTTCAGCACCACGCGATCACTGAAGACGGGCAGCGCATAAATTTCCGGCACGGCGCGGGTCATCCGGTCGGCGTCGGCTTCGAAGCGGGTGGTGTTGTCCACGCTGCCCAGCGCGAGGCTGAACAGATTTCCCGCCACGCCGGTTTCGTTGTTGTTCATCAGCGGCGTGATGTTGATGATCTTGGTCATCTGTCCCTTGACGAGTTTGGAGACGAACGATTTCCGGCCGACGCCGGGGTTTTTGCTGCCGAATTCCAGGTCGCCCCAGACGAGATTGCCGAGCAAGGGCGTTTCGTAAAAGACGGTTTCGTCGTAGCCCGCTTCCGCGCTCCCGGCCGCGCGCACGCCCAGTTGCTTCGCGAGCGCGACAAATCCCGCCAGCCGCAGATCAATCTGCCGCCGATCCCAAAGGATGATGTGGTCGGGCGGCAGTCCGGCCGCGAGCAAACCCGCCACCACCGCGCCCGCCACCGCCGGCCGCGTGCCGCTGTAGGGACCTGGCTCGGAAAACACTTTGATGCCGACAATGTCCTGCGTGGAAACCAGACTCCGCCAGGCGGCTAACACCGTGGCCCGCCCGGTCAGATTGGTGAGCGCGCGCGCAACCATGGCCTCGATGCGGTCGGCGTGCGGCGCAAAATCCCGGGTGGCATCCGCGTCGTGGACGATCACCACCTGCGCTGGAAGAGCAGGGGAGACGGCGAGCGTGCGGTTGGTGTCAGCGTGTGCCGGCATGGCAGAACCCAGCAGCGCCGCGAGTGCGCCCGCCCATCGGAATAGAAGCCGGCTATTTTTGGAACCTGCGGTCATTAAAAGATGATTTCTATGGTTTGTTCGTGTGCGTTTCTTGACACTGCCAGGCGCGAATGGTACCACGAGCCGAGATGCTGACCATCAAAAATCTGGCAAAAAAAAAATTCACCGCCGCGCTGGCGCTGGTCGTGATGCTGAACGGCTGCACGCCGGCCGGGCCGCGTGCGTTGCAGTCGGGGGTGCGTTTTTTGGACGAGGGAAATTATCCGGCGGCGGTTGAAAAATTCCGGCTGGCGACATCGCTGATGAACACCAACGCCCAGGCGTGGAATTATCTCGGCGTGGCCTGCCATCGCGCCGGGGATGTGACCAATGCGGTCCTGGCCTATCAGCAGGCGCTGAAACTCAACCGTGACCTGGTGGAAACGCATTTCAACCTCGGGTGCCTCTGGCTGGAGCGGAACCGTCTCGACAACGCCAAGTCCGAGCTGGCCGCGTTCACCTTGCGACGCGGCAATTCCACCGCCGGCTGGCTCAAACTCGGCAGCGTCCAACTGCGCACCCGCGATTTGATCGGCGCGGAAAAAAGTTACGCCGAGGCGCTGCGCGGCAGTCCGCAAAACCCCGAGGCCATGAACGGCCTGGGCTTGATCCAGCAGCAACGCAGCCGTTCGCCCGAGGCGGCCAAATGGTTTGAAGCCGCGTTGCAACAGCAGCCGGATTACGCGCCTGCTCTCCTCAACCTGGCCATCGTCTCGCAGTACTCGCTGAACAACCGCGCGCGCGCGCTGCAAAAATATCGCGAGTATTTGGCGTTGCTCGCGCGGCCGGCGAATTGGGAGGCGGTCAACGCGGCGGCCACGGCCTTGGAACAGGATTTGAATGCGTCCGGTCGGGTCGTTCAAAATGGAACCACGGTGCCGCCGGTTTCCAATCCGGCACCGGCGCGGGTCGTCAACAATGCTGCGGTTCGCGCAGCCCCGCCCGCGAAGCCGGAACCGCCCACCAATGGCATCCATCCCGCGCCAGCGGTGGCGTCCACGACCGGGGTGGTCCGGGTGAGTGCGCCGCCCGAGGCGCAGGTGGCGCACGATGTTTCTGCGGATGCGAACTCAACGGTGGCCACCGAAGCGGAAGCGACCAAAACCGGCAAGCCGGGCTTTTTTCAAAAAATAAACCCGTTGAATTTATTCCGACACAGTCCCAAGGAATCGCCCGCCGTGACGCCATTGCCGCCCGCCACCGCCGCGTCCGTCGTGGCCGGGCCGGCGGCGACCGGTTCGGTCGGCGTGGCCCGCTACAATTATCATTCCCTCGCCAAACTTGCGCCCGGCAACCGCCTCGCGGCCGAGAAGTTGTTCTTGCAGGGCTTGCAGAGTCAACGCGCCGGGGAACTGCCCGCCGCGTTGCAGTCGTATCGCCAGGCCACGGCCACCGACCCCGCTTACTTCGAGGCCTACTACAATCTGGGCATTGCCGCCGCCGCCGCGGGGGATCTGCCGCAGGCGTTGAGCGCGGGGGAATTCGCGCTGTCGCTCCGGCCAGACTCCACCGACGCCCGGCTGAATTTTGCGCAGGTGCTCAAGCAGGTGAATTTCTTTTTCGACGCCGCCAACGAACTGGCGGCCGTCCTCAAGCAAAATCCTGACGAACCGCGCGCGCATCTGGCGCTGGGAAATCTGTATGCGCGGCAGTTTCACCAGCCGGTCCAGGCGCGCGAACATTATTTGAAAGTGCTCGAACTCGACCCCCGTAATTCCCAGGCCCCGGCCATCCGTGACTGGCTGGTGGCGAATCCCCGCTGATTCCCTGGCGGTTCGCCGATGCTGGCCGCGCGGCACGGGTGTGATTGAAAGCGGGTGAGCGCGGAGCGGCCTTGCCAGGCGGTGGCTGGGAGGTTTGAGAAATTCAAAGGCTTTGGTGCGCTCCACCTTGCTGTGGCCGGGGACGGCCACACCCCAGCGCACCCCGGTTCAAATCATCGCTCAAGTCCTTGACCGGTTTGGACGATAAGGCAACAGGACTCGCTATGAGCTTTGATAACTTGCCATTTAACTGGTTCGACATCGCACTCCTGATCGTGCTGTTCGTGGGCCTGCAACAGGGCCGCAAGCACGGCGTGTCGGTCGAACTGCTGGGTGCCTTGAAGTGGCTGACCATCGTGGTCGGCTGCGCCTTTGCCTATGAGCCGGCGGCGGATTTCATCACTGGCAGCACCGCTCTTTTCAGCATGTTCTCCGCGAATTTAATGGCCTACACCGGCGCCGCGCTGCTGATCGCCGCCGTGTTTGGATTTCTGAAAAAGGCGTCCGGGGGAAAACTGTTCAGCGGCGACGCGTTCGGCAATGGTGAGTTTTATCTGGGCATGCTGGCCGGGATGCTCAAGGTGACGTGCATCACGTTCGCCCTGCTGGCGTTGTTGAACGCGCGCTATTTCAGTCCCGCCGAAGTGAAGGCCGAGTTGAAATATCAAAATGAGATTTACGGCAGCGATTTTTTCCCTAGCCTGCACTCCGTACAGTCGCAGGTTTTGGAAAAATCTTTCGCCGGACCGTGGATCAAGAAACAACTCAGCTGGCTGCTGATCAAGCCGACCGTGCCCGAGCAAACCCAGCTCGCGCGCAAAGAATTTTCCGTGCCCTGAGCCGCGGTCCGGCAACGGCGTGGCGCTGGAGTTAAACCGCCATGGCCGGATTTTTTTCACCTAATACCCTGGAGCAGATCCGCGCCGCGAGCGACATCGTGGACATCATTGGTTCGTACGTGCCGTTGAAAAAAAACGGCGCGAACTTCACCGCGCTGTGCCCGTTCCACAAAGAGAAGTCGCCCAGCTTCAACGTCAATCCGCACAAGCAGATTTTCCATTGCTTCGGCTGCCACAAGGGCGGCGACGTGTTCTCCTTTGTCAAGGACTACGAGAACCTGACCTTTCCCGAAGCGGTGAAGCGCCTCGCCGACCGCGCGAAAATTCCGCTGGAGTTCGACAACAACCCCGCCGAAAAACAGTCGCGCGATCTCAAGGGCAAGCTCCTGGAAATCCACGAGGGCATCACCCAGCGCTGGCAGAACGCGCTCGCCAATGAAGCGAGCGGCCAGCTTGCCCGCGACTACCTCGCCCAGCGCGGCGTGTCCGCAGAGGGGATCAAACTGTTCCGCATCGGCGCGGCACCGGAATCATGGGACGACACCGTCAACTGGGCGAAGAGCAAGGGCTACGATCTGGAACTCGTCGAGCAAGCCGGACTGATCATCAAGAAGGAAGGCACCGACCGGCATTATGACCGCTTCCGCGGACGCCTGATGTTTCCGATCTGCGACGAGCAAGGCCGAGTGATTGGTTTCAGCGGGCGCGTTCTGAGTGGAGACGAAAAAACCGCGAAGTACGTCAACTCGCCCGAGACGCCGATCTTCACCAAGAGCAAGGTTTTCTTCGGCCTCGACAAATCCAAACGCGCGCTGCTCGACGCCGGGTTCGCCATTGTCTGTGAAGGCCAGCTTGATTTGATCGCGTGCTTCATGGGCGGCGTGCAGAACATCGTCGCGCCGCAGGGCACGGCGTTCACCGACCAGCACTCGCGCATCCTCAAGCGTTACGTGAACGAGGTCGTGCTGTGTTTCGATTCCGACGAGGCCGGCCAGAACGCGGCGGTGCGTTCGCTCGATCATCTGCTGGCGTCCGGTCTCGCGATCCGCGTGGCCGTGGTGCCGAGGCCGCACGACCCCGACAGCTTCATCAAGGCGAACGGCGGCGACGCCTTCAAGCAACTGATCGCCGGCGCGGACGGTTTTTTTGACTACTACCTCAAGCGGCTTTGCACGCAGCACGAAGTGGCGACGGACAAGGGCCGGTTCACGGTGTTGCGCAGCATGGGCGAGGCGGTTTTGAAAACCGGCAGCGCGGTGCTGATTGACAAGCACGCGCAGAAAACCGCGCTGCGACTGGGGGTTTCGGTGGAGGCCGTGCGCGCGGAGTTCAAGAAAACCGCCCGTGCGCAGCCGGTTGAATCCGAGGTGCCGGAGGAGGAAGTGCCGTTCGATTCCATTGAAGTGGAGCGTCCGTCCGCGCACGAATTCTGGCTGCTCAAGCTGTTGTTTTTGCACGAGGAAATCGTGGGCTGGGCCGCGGCGAATCTGGATCCCAGTTGGATTCAACATGCGGCGGCGCGACAGATCGTGACCGCGCGGCTGGCGGCGGAGGAACATCAAACCTGGACAAGTCTCGGCGGATTTCTCGACGAATGCGAATCTGCTGAGATGCGGAACCTGATCACCGAAGCCGCCACGGAAGAACGACCGATCAAGGATCAGGCCGTGCAACTGGCGGATGTCGCGCTAAAATTGCGGAATCTTTTTATTGATCGGCAAATGCTCGTGGCCGCGCAACAGATCAATCATCCCGAGACGGACGATGCCACCCGCGATAATCTTTTGCGTCAGCAACAGGAGTTGAGACTGTTGAAGCGGCAACCGTTGAGCGTGGGGTGATTTGCTTCACCAACCGCTCAATCCGCCTCGCAAACTTCCGCCACGGGCAGCAGGGATTCCGCCTCGTTGTATTCGTCCCGTGCCAGCTCGACGGATTCCTCCGGAGTGACGGTGTGGGGCGGATAAAATTTGATGACGTGCTGCGTCCAGAGGTTCCGCTGTTCTTCGGATAAATTTTCCCAAGGGTATTTCGTAATCATAAAGTCACAATCATCTGCTCGCATAGTTCGGTCAAATTCAGGAACGCTTGAGCCGCTTCACGCAGAAGCGTCAAGAAATCTGAAGGGGTTGGGCGTTCCGGAAAAAAATTCCGGCGCGCGGAGGGTTAACTTTCCAGCAGCACCGGGTTGGTCAGCGCGCCGATTTTTTCAATCTCGACGGTGACGGAGTCGCCGGCGGCCAGCCAGCGCGGGGGTTTTTGCGCCATGCCCACGCCCTGGGGCGTGCCGGTCAGGATGACCGTGCCGGGCACCAGCGTGGTGCTGCCGCTGAGGAATTCGATCAGCGCGGGCACGTCGAAGATCATGTCGGCGGTGTTGGAATCCTGCTGCGGTTGGCCGTTGACCAGGGTGCGCAGCCGGAGCGCGTTGGGGTTGGGGATTTCATCGCGCGTGACGAGGCACGGGCCGAACGGGCAGAAGGTGTCGAAGGATTTGCCGCGGCTCCACTGGCCGCCGCCGAACTGCTTCTGCCAGTCGCGGGCGCTGACGTCGTTGGCGCAGGTGTAGCCGAGGACGTAGTCGAGGGCGTTTCTCCGGGAGACGTTTTTGCAGGACTTGCCGATGACCACGGCGAGCTCGCCTTCGTAATCCACCTCGTTGCTTTTGAGGTGGGTGGGCAGGTGGATCGGTTGTTCGGGATGCTGGACGGTGTTGATGCCTTTGTAGAAAACGACCGGAAACTCGGGAATGTTCGCGCCGGTTTCCTGCGCGTGCTTGCGATAGTTCAAGCCGATGCAGATGATCGCGGCGGGCTGGATGGGGGCCAGCAGTCTGGCCACCTGCGCTTTTTCCGGGGTCATGTGCGGCGAGGCATACAGGTAGCCGTTGAGCTTCAACGCCGAACCATCCCGCTGCTGCGCGGCATAGTTGATGTTCCCGTGGTTGTCTTCGTAGCGAATGATTTTCATGTATGGCGGCGGCGGCCGGTTTCCGGTGGCCTGACTTTTCAGGCCGCGCCAAGCTACCGGGAATTTATCCAATGTCCAGACCCACCGTTGCGGCGGGGTGGCGCTGTCCAGCCAGATGGCCCAAGGCTATTTCGTTGGCGCGGTCTTGGTCAAAGCTGCGGCCACGGCTTTGGCCAGCTCCTCGTCCCGCAAATCTTTCCCGATGATTTTGCCGTCGCCGTCAATCAGGTAGGTGGCCGGGATGCTGTTCACGCCGTATTTGACCGCCAGTTTGTTCTGCCATTTCAAACCGTCGTAGTATTGCGGCCACGTCATGTTTTTGTCCTTGAGAAAACTTTTCAGCCGCGCCTGTTCCGAGTCCAGGCTGACACCGATGATTTCAAATCCGGCGGCGTGATGCTTCTGGTAAACCTCGAGTACGTTCGGCAGCTCCATCCGGCAGGGACCGCACCAGGTGGCCCAGAAATCCAGCAACACGACCTTGCCTTTGCGGCTGGCGATGGACAACGGCTGGCCCGCGAGATCTTTTTCGGCGAAGTCGGGAAAGGTGGCGCCCACGACCAGCGCGGCCTGGATTTTTTTCACGGCGGCCTGTTGCGCGATCTGGCCGAGAATTTCCTCGGTGTGCGTGGCGGCCTTGGTTTTGGGGAAATCATGTTTGATTTGCTTGAACGCCTCGGCGGCCTTCTCCGGTTGGTCGAGCACCTGGAGGTAAAGCTCGCCTTTCATGACGAGGACATGCGCCAGTTCCTCGACATCTTCCCCCTTGTGCCGGGCGATCAGCGTGTCGAACTCCTGGAGTTCCGCTGCCAGCGCCGTCTCCGATTTTTGGTCGGCCTGGAGCTTCGTGTTGATGCGGCTGACGAGGTCGTGCAAGTCGGTGGCGACGGTGTTGGTGTCCGCCGCGCGGGCGGGTTGGCTTGGCATCAACCACAGCAGGGCGGCCAGAGTGCAGAGCAATTTGCTTTTCATCGTTTGGTTTTAACCGGTTGCTTTGGAAAAAGCCACTCCGTTTGTCGGTGGCGCGGTGGCCAACCTTTGCGGTGGTTGACTTGTCGGCGTTGGCGGGCTAATAAATTCCTGCCCCAACTGACTGCCGCTGGCAAAATCATCAGTGGGTTTCCCTTGATCAATTATGAAACCGAGACAAACCATCGCGCGCGCCTTCACCCTGATCGAACTGTTGGTGGTCATTGCGATCATCGCCATCCTTGCCGCCATGCTGCTGCCCGCGCTTTCCAAGGCCAAGGCCGCCGCCATCCGGACGCAGTGCGCCAGCAACCTCAAGCAGTGGGGCATCGCGCTCAATATGTACGCCGGCGACAACCAAAATATGTTTCCCGACAACACCAGTAACGGTGCGCGGGACACTTGTTGGATGGCGTTTTCCTTCACCAGCTTTTATCCGACCTATCTCTACACCAATCGGCGCGGTGCTTCGGCGGCCAACCAGCGCACGATCAACGATGTCATTTACTGCCCCACCGATACTTGGCATCGCGTGAATGAAGTGTCCCAGGGGGTGGACAATCTGATCGGTTACAACTATTTGCCGTTCCGATTGGCGACTCAAGGTCTGTCGGCTGACTACAACAGCGTGGGATTGGTCGGCTGGTTTACGCGCAAAAAAATTGGCGGACCGTTCCGCCGGGCACCCATCATGTCCGACAAATTGCAACAGCGTTCCGGTGGCGAATGGACCAGTGCGATCAACGGTTCGGAAGTGGTGAATTCCAATCACACGCTGCGCAGCATTCCGACCGGGGGGAATTTTCTCTATGAGGACGGTCATGTGGAATGGCTCGGCTTCAAGTACGCCAGTCTGGGCGTGGTGTCCACCGCCTCGAAGATACAGTTGGGCACCGGCGGGCCAGGCTCCAGTTGGTACCAATATCTCAAACCCGCCGATGTGGACAAAGGCCCGTGGTGATTTTTTTAACGAGCCGTTCGGATTCGGGATTTAATCCTGACTAGACTTTACCGGTGAGAATTGTTCAATTGAACGCATCAAACCGATGCCGTTACGCTGACAGACAATTGAAACCAACCGCCAACCCCAACTAACTCCATGAAACTTCCCACCCGTAAAACCATTACCGTTCTCCTCGCGCTGGCCGTTGCCGGCGCGTTCACCGCCCATGCCGCTGACAAAAAAGTCGTCGTCGGCTTTTCCCAGATCGGCGCGGAGAGCGGCTGGCGCTCGGCCAACACCGACTCCATCAAGTCCGAAGCCGCCAAGCGCGGCATTGATCTCAAGTTCGCCGACGCCCAGCAGAAGCAGGAAAACCAGATCAAGGCGCTGCGCTCCTTCATCGCACAGGGCGTGGACGTGATCGCTTTTTCGCCCGTGGTTGAAACCGGCTGGGAACCGGTCATGAAAGAAATCAAGAAGGCGGGCATTCCCGTGATTCTGTCCGACCGCGCCGTGAAAGTGACCGATCCCTCGCTCTACGTGACCTTCATCGGTTCTGATTTCATCGAGGAAGGTCGTCGCGCCGGCAACTGGCTGGCCAAGGCCACCGGTGGCAAGGCCGTCATCGCTGAACTCGTCGGCACGCCCGGTTCCGCGCCGGCGATTGATCGCAAGAAGGGTTTTGAAGAAGCGATTTCTAAATTTCCCGGCATGAAGATTGTGAAGTCCCAGAGCGGCGATTTCACCCGCGCCAAAGGCAAGGAAGTCATGGAATCATTTTTGAAAAGCCCCGACGCCAAGGAGATCACCGCGCTCTTCGCGCACAACGACGACATGGCGCTCGGCGCAATTCAGGCGCTCGAAGAAGCGGGCGTGAAGCCCGGCCAGGACATGAAGATCGTTTCCATTGACGGCGTCAAAGGCGCGTTCGAGGCCATGGCGGCGGGGAAATTGAACTGCACCGTGGAATGTAATCCGTTGATCGGGCCGCAACTGTTCGACGCGGTGGAAGCGGTGATGGCTGGCAAAACTTTGCCCAAGCGCACCGCTGTTGAAGAAGGCGTTTACGAACAGTCGCAAGCCGCCGCCGAACTGCCGAATCGCAAATACTAAATGACGTAGCGGCGTCTCGACAGAGCGCCGCCGTCTTGGAACAATTTGCGGCGCTCTGCTGAGACGCCGCTACGCTACAATGGATCAAGCCACAAACGCGCTCCTGGAGATTCGCAATCTCTCCAAGAGCTTTCCCGGCGTCAAAGCACTGGAAGGAGTGGACTTCACCGTCCGGCGCGGGGAAGTCCACGCCTTGATGGGTGAAAACGGCGCAGGCAAAAGCACGCTCATCAAAGTGCTGACCGGCGTGTATCCGCGCGACGGCGGAACGGTGCGGCTGGATGGTCGGGATATTTCAGCGCGCTCGCCCAAGGACGCCGAGGCCTCCGGCCTCAGCACGGTCTATCAGGAGGTGAATCTCATCCCGCATTTGTCCGTGGCGGAAAACATTTGCCTCGGACGTCAGCCTACGCGGTTCGGCATGATCCGCTGGGGCGCGATGGCCGAGCGTGCGCGCACCGCTCTGGCGCGGGTGGATCTGAAAATTGATGTCGAGCAGCCGGTTTCCTCCTGCTCCATTGCCATTCAACAAATGATCGCCATCGCCCGCGCACTGGACGTTTCGGCGAAATTGCTGATCCTTGATGAACCGACTTC
Source organism: Verrucomicrobiota bacterium (assembly GCA_043781315.1). Lineage (GTDB taxonomy): Bacteria > Verrucomicrobiota > Verrucomicrobiia > Limisphaerales > CAIQOK01 > CAIQOK01. Next base: position 13,153 of record JAYWBR010000042.1, read on the forward strand.
GAGCCTTGATGAAAAAGAAGTCGAGGAACTTTTCAAAGTCATCCGCAAACTGCGCGAGCAAGGGATGGGTGTCGTCATCGTCACGCATTTCATGGATCAGGTGTATGCGATCTCGGACCGCATCACCGTGCTGCGCGATGGGCGGTTGGTCGGGGAGTTTAAAACCGCCGAACTGCCGCGTGTGCAGTTGGTCAGCAAAATGATCGGCAAGGAACTGGCCGCCATGCCGTCGGCCCACCGCGAGGCAGGCGGCGCGCACGCCGGCCAGAAAGAAATCCTCGTTGAACTGCGGCAACTGGGCCGTGCTGGTTCCATCGCGCCGTTCGACATGAAGATTTGCAAAGGCGAGGTCGTCGGCCTCGCCGGCTTGCTCGGTTCGGGCCGCACCGAAACCGCGCGCCTTATTTTTGGCGCGGACAAACCCGACACCGGGGAACTGCTCGTGGACGGCGAGCCGGTGAAATTCCATTCGCCGCGCGAGGCGATTCAAAAAGGCTTCGCGTTCACGCCCGAAAACCGCAAGCAGGACGGCATCATTCCGCATCTGTCCGTGCGCGAAAACATGGTGCTGGCGTTGCAGGCAAGGCAGGGCGCGATCAAAACGATTTCGCGGGCGAAGCAATTGGAAATCGCCGACGACTACATCAAGCTGCTGGGCATCAGCACGCCCGGCCCGGAACAGTCGGTGATGAACCTGAGCGGCGGCAACCAGCAAAAAGTTTTGCTCGCCCGCTGGCTCGTGACTCAGCCGCGTCTGCTGATTCTCGACGAGCCGACGCGCGGCATTGACGTGGGCGCGAAAGCTGAAATCGAAAAGCTGGTGCAATCCCTGCGCGAGAAGGGCATGGCGGTTTTGTTCATCAGCTCGGAGCTGGAGGAAGTCGTGCGCGGCTGCCAGCGCGTGATGGTTCTCCGAGATCGCGCCAAGGTCGGCGAACTTTCCGGCAGCCAGATCAGCGAGGAAACCATCATGCACACCATCGCGGGACATACGGCGTGAACATTCAACATTCAACATTCAACGGCGAACATCGAAGTCAGGATGGTTGCGCGAACTCGTTCCGCTTGGGCGTTGAATGTTGGGCGTTGAATGTTGAATGTTTCCCCTTCCACCACCAAACCGTTTATGGCTTCTGACCGTTTTCAAAAAAAAGAAGTCCGCTGGTGGTCGAGCCTCGTCTGGCCGGTCGCCGGGCTGGCGTTGCTGCTTGGGTTCAACCTGATTTTCACCCCCGGTTTTTTTCACGTCGAAGTGCGCGACGGTTATCTCTATGGCGTGTTGATTGACATCCTGAACCACGGCGCAAAGGTCATGCTGCTCGCGCTCGGCATGGCGCTGGTCATCGCCACCGGCGGTGTGGACCTGGCCGTTGGTGCGACCATGGCCATCACCGGCGCAGTCGCGGCGCAGTTGATCAACCGGCCCGGCATTCCGTTCCCGGTCGTCATCGCCGCTTCGCTGGCCGTGGCGACGCTGGCCGGATGTTGGAACGGTCTGCTCGTGGCCGGCTTTCGTGTGCAGCCCATCGTGGCGACGCTGATCTTGATGGTCGCGGGACGCGGCGTGGCGCAGTTGATCACGGACGGACAGATCATCACGTTCACGGACGAGCGCCTAACCTATGTCGGCAACGGACATTTTCTCGGCCTGCCGTTTCCCATCGTGCTCGCGCTGACAATGCTCGGCGTGACCGGTCTGTTGACACGCAAGACTGCGCTGGGTTTGTTCATTGAATCCGTCGGCGACAACGCCACGGCCAGCGCCTATTCCGGCGTGAATGCCCGCAAGATAAAATTCCTCGTCTATGTTTTCTCCGGCCTGTGCGCGGGCCTCGCCGGGCTGGTCTCCGCATCCAACATCAAGTGCGCCGATGCGAACCACGCCGGTTTGTTTCTGGAACTCGACGCCATTCTCGCCGTGGTGGTTGGCGGAACGGCGCTGACCGGCGGGCGTTTTTATCTGGGCGGCGCGGTGGTCGGGGCGCTGTTCATCCAGACTTTGACCACCACGATGTACATGCGCAACGTGAGCGCCGACATCGCGCCGGTGCCCAAGGCGCTCGCGGTCATCGCCGTGTGCCTCGTGCAATCGCCGGTGTTCCGCCGGAAAATTTTCTCGTTCAGGAAGAAGAAATGAAACCGCGCCTCTCCACAAAATACATCCCGCTCCTGGCGACCGCAGCGGTGCTGCTTGCGCTGTACGTCGCGGGCGGGCTGCTGTTTCCCAAATTCTTTTCGTTGCGCGTGGCCGTGGATTTGTTCGGCGACAACGCCTTTCTCGGCATCGCGGCGGTGGGCGCGACGTTTGTGATTCTCGCCGGTGGAATTGATCTGTCGGTTGGCTCGGTCGTGGCGTTCACCAGCATCTTCATCGCGACGGCTCTGGGCGAATGGCACATGCAACCCGCGACGGCCATTACATTGTCGCTGTTGGTGGGAACATTGTTTGGCGCGGTCATGGGCGGGCTGATCCAGGTATTTGAACTGCCGCCGTTTCTCGTGACACTGGCGGGCATGTTCCTCGTGCGCGGCCTGGGCTTTGTGGTGCGCGCGGAATCGCTCGGCATCGAGCATCCGTTCTTCGTCGAGAAGGTGAACGAGGCGCTGGCCATTCCTCTTAACTCCAAAGTGAGCCTGCCGTTCACGGCAACTTGTTACGCGGTGATTTTTCTCCTGGCGATGATGGTGGCGCATTACACAAAGTTTGGCCGTACCATTTACGCGCTCGGCGGCGACGAGGCTTCGGCGCGGTTGCTCGGCCTGCCGGTCGCGCGCACGAAAGTTTTGATCTACATGCTGTCGGGCTTCTGCTCGGCGCTAGCCGGGGTCGTTTACACGTTCTACACGCAGTCGGGAAATCCTGCTTCATGCGTGGGCCTCGAACTCGACGCCATCGCCGCCGTGGTCATCGGCGGAACGCTGTTGAGCGGCGGCGTGGGTTTCATGGCCGGCACCATGATGGGTGTGCTGATTCTCGGCTTGATCCAGACGCTGATCACCTTCCAGGGCAACCTCAACACCTGGTGGACGCGCATCGTGGTTGGCCTGCTCGTGCTGGTGTTCATCCTTTTGCAAAGTATCATCTCGTTCGTCTCCGGCCGCTTGAGCGCCGCGCGCAAATAGCCCGTGGCTTTTGGGGCGGCCCGATTGAAATCGCAACATGAGCAAACCCTCGATTCACAAGCTCAAGATCGTTGATTCGCACACCGGCGGCGAGCCGACGCGGATCATCATCGCGGGCGGCCCCGATCTCGGACACGGTCCGCTCGCCGAACGTCGGGAAAAATTTCAGCGCGAGTTCGACCGCTTCCGTTCCGCCGTTGTCAACGAACCGCGCGGCTCGGACGTCGTCGTCGGCGCGCTGCTCGTGGAGCCGGAGGATAAATCCTGCGCGGCGGGCGTGATTTTTTTCAACAACGTCGGCTACCTCGGCATGTGCGGGCACGGCACCATCGGCCTCGTCGTCACGCTGGCGCACCTCGGCAAAATCAAACCGGGCGACCACAAAATTGAAACCCCCGTTGGTATCATCACCGCAACGCTGCATCCGAACGGCGAAGTTTCCGTCGCCAACGTCCCAAGCTGGCGCGCAAAAAAGGCCGTGACCGTGGACGTTCCCGGCTTCGGGCCGGTCACCGGCGACGTGGCGTGGGGCGGCAACTGGTTTTTTCTTGTCGAGCAGCACGGTCAGGAACTCACGCTCGCGAACGCCGAGCAGCTCACGGATTTTTGCTGGCGCGTCCGGCAGGCGGTGAACGCGCAGGGCTTTCCCGAAGTGGATCACGTTGAACTGTTCGGCCCGCCAACCTTGCCCGGCGCGAACTCCCGCAACTTCGTGCAATGCCCTGGCAAGGCTTACGACCGCTCGCCGTGCGGCACCGGCACGAGCGCCAAACTTGCCTGTCTCGCCGCCGACGGCAAGCTGGCCGAGGGTGTGGCGTGGATTCAGGAAAGCATCATCGGCAGCACGTTCACTGGAAAATTTCGCTGGCTGGATCGAGCATCGGGAAAAGTCGAACCCGTGATCACCGGCACCGGGTTTGTGAATGTGGAAGCCACGCACTTGCTCGACGAGCGCGATCCGTTCTGCTGGGGCATCCCGTGAAACCCAAAGATTGGGGAAAGCCAAAGATGACCGAGTTTGGGAACGCCGCCGTGAAATTTCTGATTTCATCTTTGTCTTTCCCCAATCTTTGGGCATCTTCGCGCACGCATGAATGACCCGTTTAGTTTCGCTGTCATTGGCAAGGCGATGGAAGTGCATCGGGAGCTGGGGCCGGGAGTGGACGAGATTTTTTATCACGAATTGCTTTCCGAGCGGTTGCGGACGGCGGGCCTTGAGCATTTGTGTCGTCCACGCGGACGGTTGCTGCATCGCGGAGTGGTGGCGGATATTTTTGAGGCGGATCTGATTTTTCCCGGCAGCCTGGCCGCTGAACTCAAATGTCTGCGGGGTGTGTTTGAGCCGGAGCATTACCTGCAACTGATGTGCTACCAAAAATTCTGGCGCGTGCCGACCGGATTGCTGTTCGACTTTGCCAAGGACGGTCTGCTGCACCGTCGCGTCAACTACCAACCCGCGCCAACTGCCGGCTTCGACGGTCTCTCTCTGATCGCCGATGCGCCTGACTTGGGCGGTGATCGTGACCTGGGTGCTGCCATTGTTCAAGGCGTCGCGCACGTCATCGTGGCGCACGGTTTCGGATATCGCGACACAACGTATCGCGGTCTGCTTGCGGCGGAATTTAATGCTGAATCCCTCGGCTGCCTGACCGCGCCGGGGGCCACGGTGCGGTTAAACCACCGTCCGCTCGGTGAAACTCGCTGTGACTGTCTGGCGGTTGGTGGCCGCTTTGGAATCAAGGTGTTGGCGTTGCGCCGCACAATCACGGCGGCGGACGTTGCCATTCTGCGGACGCATCTGCGGCTCCTTGAATTGCCTCATGGCTTCATCCTCAACTTCGGCAAATCCACTTTGGAGCATGGCTGGATTCGCCGTCCGCTTGCCGACCCAAAGATTGGGGAAAGCCAAAGATAATTTTCCAAACGAACCTGAAGCTATGAAATCACCAATCTCATCTTTGGCTTTCCCGAATCTTTGGGCAAAATCGTTTCCATGAGCAGCAAGCGCATCGTCATCATCGGGGCTGGCGTCATCGGGTTGTCCACGGCGTATTATTGTGCGCGGCGCGGCTGGCGCGTGACGGTGGTGGAGCGCAACCCCAAGCAGCGCGACGGCTGTTCGTTTGGCAACGCAGGCATGGTTGTGCCCAGTCATTTTGTGCCACTCGCTGCGCCGGGCATGGTGGCGCTGGGGTTGAAGTGGATGTGGAATCCCGCGTCGCCGTTTTACATCAAGCCGCGCTTGTCGCGGGAGTTGCTGGATTGGGGTTTGAAATTCTGGCGGGCGTCCACGGCGGAACATGTTCGCCGCGCTGCGCCGTTAATTCGCGATTTAAGTTTTGCCAGCCGCGCGTGCTTCGAGGAACTCGCTGCGCTGCCGGGAAATGATTTCGGCCTGGTGAAAAAAGGTTTGCTCATGTTGTGCAAGGAACCGCACACGCTCGATGAAGAAGCCAAAACCGCCGCGCAAGCCCGCGCGCTGGGAATTCCCGCCGAAGTTCTGGACGCGAAACAAACCGCTGCACTGGATCCAAATGTCCGCATGGCCGTTGCCGGCTCGGTTTATTTTCCGAAGGACTGCCACCTGCAACCGGATCGGTTTCTGGCTGGATTGCAAACGCAGTTGAAGCTGCTGGGCACTCAATTCATTTGGGAGCGCGAGTTTGTCTGCTGGCGGGCCGAACGTGACCGCCGGATTTGCGCCGCGCGAATCAGCGATGGCCGCGAGATCGAAGGGGACGAATTCATCATCTGCGGCGGCTCATGGTCGCCCGCGATGGCGCAAGGACTGGGTTTGAAAATTCCCATTCAAGCGGGCAAGGGTTATAGCCTCACGTTGCCGCAGCCGCGCCAGTTGCCGGAACTCTGCGCCATCTTCAGCGAGGCGCGCGTGGCGGTGACGCCGATGGGCGGGCGGCTGCGGTTCGGCGGCACGATGGAAATCGCCGGGCTGAACGAGGACATCAATCCGGTGCGCGTGCGCGGCATCATCAACGCGGTGCAAAAATATTATCCCGAGTTCGAGCCGACGGATTTCGAGGGCGTGCAGCCGTGGCGCGGTTTGCGGCCGTGTTCGCCGGACGGAATGCCTTATGTGGGGCGCACCGAGAAGTTCACGAACCTCTCGCTCGCCACCGGCCACGCGATGATGGGCTTGAGCCTCGGCCCGATCACGGGCAAGCTCGTGGCGGAAATGCTGGCGGGTGAGAAACCATCATTTGATCTGGCACAACTTTCCCCCGACCGCTACGGCTGAATTAAGGAATAAATATTTATGAAAATGAAATGGACAGGCGTCATCCCCGCGATGACCACGGCGTTCAAACCGGATCTGAGCGTGGATCACGCCTTCATCGCCAAGCATGCGCGATGGCTGGTGGACAACGGTTGCAACGGCGTCGTTGTTCTCGGCTCGCTTGGCGAAAGTGCGACGCTGAACTTTGACGAGAAGGTCGCCATTCTCAAAACGCTGGTCGCTGAACTGAAAGGCAAGCCAGTCGTTGCCGGCATCGCGTCGTTAAGCACGGCGGAAGCGGTTGCGCTGGCGCAGGCGGCGGAAGCGGCGGGTTGCGCCGGCTTGATGGTCTTGCCGCCGTATGTTTACACGAGCGACTGGCGCGAGATGAAGGCGCATGTGCAGGCCGTCATTCGCGCGACGAAACTTTCCTGCATGCTCTACAACAATCCGGTTTCGTACAAGACGGACTTTTTGCCAGAGCAGATCAAGGAACTCGCCGCCAATAATCCCAATCTCCACGCGGTGAAGGAATCCAGCGCGGATGTGCGGCGGGTCACGGCGCTCAAGGCGATCTGCGGCGACCGGCTGGCGTTGTGCGTGGGTGTGGACGACGCGATCGTGGAGGGCGTTCGGGCCGGGGCAGTGTGCTGGATCGCCGGACTCGTGAATGCCTTTCCGCGCGAGTCCGTGGCGCTCTACGATTTCGCGATGCGTGGTGAAAAGAAAGAGGCCGATGAACTTTACCGCTGGTTCCTGCCGCTGTTGCGCATGGACACGGTGCTCAAGTTCGTCCAGCTCATTAAACTGGTGCAGCAAGAAGTCGGCATGGGCAGCGAACGGGTGCGCGGCCCGCGCCTCATCATGGCCGGAGCCGAGCGTAAGGCGGCTTTGGAAACGCTGAAGGTCGCGCTGGTGAAGCGTCCAAAACTTTAAGGCATGAAATACCCCAACAAAAAGTTGTTCAACAGTTTCCTTCAAGCCAGATCGAGGCTGTGTCTGGCGCTGGTGGTTTTGTCGGCGATGCTGATTTTGCCGGTGCGAGCGCAGACGAATCCGCCCGCGACCACGCTTGGAGAATTGCAAAAGCGGTTGATGGAACATGTCTCGCAGCCGCGCTTCGCGGCGGGCGAGTTTGGTGTGAAGATCACTTCGCTCGACAGCGGCAAAACGGTTTTTGAACACGACGCCGCCAAGTTGTTCAGCCCCGCTTCCAACTGCAAACTCTACACCGTGGCGCTCGCGCTCGATCAGCTTGGCGGGGATTACCGCATCAAGACTTCGCTCTACGCGACGGCCAAGCCGAACCGTTTCGGCACGCTCAAGGGCGACCTCATCGTTTATGGCCGCGGCGATCCGTGCATCAATGGGCGGCTGCACAGCAACGATGTTTTTCAGGCGTTGGAGCCGCTGGTGGCCGCGTTGACGAATGCGGGCGTGAAACGAGTCAGCGGCGACTTGATCGGCGACGAGAGTTTTTTTCACGGGCCGCCCTACGGCTCGGGCTGGGACTGCGATGATCTGGAGTTTTATTACGGGGCGGAAATTTCCGCGCTGACGATCAACGACAATCTCGTCACGCTCGCCGCCAAACCCGGTGCGCGAATCGGTGCGCCGTGTGTGCTGTCGCTGTCGCCGCCGACGAGTTATCTCGTCCTGAGCAACCGCACGGAGACCGTTGCCGCTGGTGGGAAGCGGGACATCCATTGTTACCGGCCGCTCGGGGAAAATGTAATTTACGTTTCGGGTCAATGGCCGTCGAACGATGTGCCGCATCACGATTATCTGACGGCGCATCAACCGGCGGGGTTGTTCGTCGCGCTGTTTCGGGAGGCGTTGGCGCGGCACGGCATCAAGGTCGGCGGAAAATCGCGCGTGGCCAACTGGCTGGATCGTCAGGCGACGCCGTTGGATTTAGGCAGGCTGGTGGAATTGGGTGCGGTTGAATCGTTGCCGTTGCGCGCACTGGCGGCGGAAATCCACAAGCCGTCGCAAAATCTTTACACCGACTTGTTGCTCGCGCATCTCGGCGCGCGGGCAACCCTGACGAACGCGGCGTTTACGGGAACCTCCGAGGACGCCGGCATCGAGCAGTTGAAAAAGTTTCTGAGCAAAGCCGGCGTCCGCGACGGCGACGTGCATTTCGAGGAAGGCTCTGGGTTGTCGCGCAACAATCTGGCCACGCCGAATGCCAGCGTGGCGTTGCTGACGTTTATGAGCCGGCACGCGGAGGCGGCGGTGTACCGCGATTCGCTGCCCATCGCAGGTGTGGACGGCTCTTTGAAGAGCCGGATGAAAAACACCTTGGCCGCCGGGAACGTCCACGCCAAGACGGGGACGCTGCGCTGGGCGAATTCGCTTTCCGGTTACGTGACGACGGCGGCGGGCGAGCATCTGGTCTTTTCCATCATGCTCAATCGCTTTGTTCCGGGGACAAACACTTCGGCGCGCGAAGCGATAGATTTTCTGGTGACGCAACTGGCAGACTTTTCCGGGCGCAGCGATCAGTGAGGTGCCCGGCCACCGAACACCGGCGCATTTCGAGAACCAACGTAACGTGGCTTTGGTGCCGCTCATTACCAATCCACGAGACAATTGGTTTTCGTGAACTGCGAACTCTGCGGCGTGTATTGCTGGAATTCAATGTCCGTGCCGTCCGGGTCTTTGCACCAGCATTGCCAGGTTTGGTCGCAGCCGAGTTTTTTCGGCGTCACCGCGATGCCGCGCTGAATCAGCTTCTCGCGCACCGCGTCCATGTCCTCCACTTCAAGGCAGAAATGATGAATCCGCTGGTGACGGATTTCCGTCGCCGGCCCGGCCTGGAAATAAAAGCCAAACAGCGCGCCGTCCTTGAAAAAATCGAAGTGCGGTTTTAGTTCGAGTGCGCCGCAATAAAAATCGCGGCTCCGGTTCAAG
>JAYWBR010000043.1:0-2620 GCA_043781315.1 Verrucomicrobiota bacterium
CTGCGCGCGTTGTTCGCGGCCCACGGCGCCAAGATCGGCGGCGGCACCGACTTCGGCGGCGCGCGTTTCAGCGGCCCCGCCAACTTCATCCTAGTGAGCATGGGCGGAAATTTCGACGCCTCCAGCGCCGAGTTCACCAACCAGCAGGATTTTCAGAACGACCCCAACGCGCCGTACAGCGCGGACGTGTACGACCGGCTGGAGGATTTCTTCCAGCGCGATGGCGAGTCCGCCCTGGCCGACGACGTGGGCGTGGAAAAAAAACGGCAGGAGCGCAAACGGGTTTTCTGGCCGGCGCTCTGGGACAACTTTCCGCATGGCGTCATTTCCTGGTTCAAAAGCCTGATGTTGGACAGACTCGTCTGCTACGGCCGCCGCGCGTGGCAGGCGCTGATCCCGAGCGCATTTTTCATCGCCCTCGGTTGTTGGGCGTTCCGCTTCGAGAACATGACGCGCGAGTCGAAGCGAAGGGAAGAACCCACGCCCACGCAAATCTGGGAAAAGTGGCCGGCGAAGCAGCCTCCGCCCCGCCTGGTACTGGCGCGCTGGTCCCGATCAGTGCTCAAACCGTTGCGCAGCCGCAGTCCCAACTACCACGCGTTCTGGTACAGCCTGGATCAATTCGTGCCGCTGGTTGACCTCAAAGCCAGCGACGAGTGGTCGCCCGACCCGCTGCATCGTTTTGCCTGGCATTACCTCGTGGTGCACAAAATCGCCGGTGCTATTTTGATTCCCATCGCGCTGGCCGCGTTGGGCGGAATTGTGAAATGACGAACTGCGCCGGAAGCCGATTGACTGCCGCCACGGCGACGCTAAGTTGACGCCATGAAATTTTTCATCACCCTGGTTGTCGGCATCGCGATTGGCGCAGGTGCCATCTGGTATTATCAGAATAGCCACAAACAATCCGCGGCTGAAAAGTTCGCCGATCAAATAAAGGACGGCGCGCACTCCGCCGGCAGCGCGATTGCGGATCAATGGCGCAAGCTGCGCACCGAGGACATCGCCGAAGAAATCGCCCGCACCGGCCGCGTGATCCGTGAAAAGACCCAAGCCGCCGGCCAGACCGTCGCCGACGCCACAGCGGATGCCCGCATTACAGCAGCGATCAAGGCCAAGCTGGTCGGCGATTCCGGGCTGGCCTCATTGAGCATTTCCGTCAACACCACCAAGGGCGTGGTCACGCTTTCTGGCGCGGTCTCCTCCGTCGAGCAAATCCGCAAAGCCATTGCCATCGCGATGGACGCCGACGGCGTGACCAAGGTCATTTCCACATTGCAGCTCAAGGCGGGCTGAAAGTCGCCTCGCGCTACGCCGCCGTTTTTCCCGGCTCCAAACCCTGCGCGGATTCGATCAAGTCCCGGATGCGCCGCGCATCGGCTTTCGTGTGACCGTGACTCGTCACCGGATCGCTGCCGCCGGTGGACTCAATCAGCACATCGGACCAGATCATCCCGGTCTTGATATGCACCGACGCCACCTTGCCGATGCTGATGCTCATCTCGTCGCGGCTGAACAGCGTGCGTTTGTGGCGGATGACCGATTTGTCCGTCACCTCGATGAAGGTGGGGAAAAACAGATTGCCGCGCGTCCAACGACTTGCCTTAAAAATTTCTGACATGGAGAAACATTGAACCACGGTTCCCGTTCAAGCAAATTGAATTGACCCGGTCAAAATGTCGCACAAAGTCTGCGAAGAAAAACGAAGGTAACTGGCCGGTTTGCTTCGCCGCCTTCGCGCCCTGCGCGCGACATTCCTGAAGCCTGCAGGGCTGACGCATACCCGGACCTTGAGCAGCGAACCCCCTCCCCGCCTGAGCGGAGAGAGGGCCGGGGAGAGGGGATTTAAGCTGCGCACAGGGATGCCTCCTCTCCCTGGCCCTCTCCTCCTGCGGGGGAGGAGATGGAAAAAAACCCTCAATTCACGGGGTCTTTTCGCCGTATGCGTCAGCCCTGCCAAGGCCTGGCCCGTCAGTTGACTTGGCTTTCACGCACCTTTAGCCTTTTCCCATGAATTTGCTGCAAGACTCCCTGATCGAATTGATCCGCCGCACCTCCGCCGAAATTCCCGACGACGTCCACCAGGCCATCCTCACGTCACTGGAGAACGAGAAGAAAAATTCGCTCGCCGCCAACGCCATGAAGATCATTGACCAGAACATCGCGCTGGCAAAACAGAAGTCGCAGCCCATCTGCCAGGACACCGGCAGCATTTTGTTTTATGTGGACTGCCCCATCGGCTACGACCAGATCACCTTCGCCGAAACTGCGCGCGAAGCCGTCAAGGCTGCGACCAAGAAAGGTTATCTCCGCCAGAACTCCGTGGATTCGCTCACGGGCAAGAACGACGGCACGAACGTCGGGCCGGGCGCGCCGGCGTTTCATTTTCATCAGCATCGCTCGGCGGAAGTCAGCGTGAAGCTGATGCTCAAGGGCGGCGGCTGCGAAAATGTCGGCGCGCAATACTCGCTCCCGATTGAAAAGCTGCACGCGAACCGCGACCTTGACGGCTGCCGCAAGGCGATCCTCGACGCGGTGTTGCAGGCGCAGGGCAAGGGCTGCGGGCCGGGCATCCTCGGCGTGTGCATCGGCGGCGACCGCGCGACGGGCTACGAACTTT
>JAYWBR010000044.1:0-8061 GCA_043781315.1 Verrucomicrobiota bacterium
GGAGTTTCAACTGGAAGACAACGCGAAGGCCGCCGATCAGATTCGTTGTGGCTGGCTGTACGCGCTCTATCAACCGCCGGTGGATGAAAAAACTGGAAAAATTCTCGACGCCACCAAGCCGGTCGGTGAATGGAATCATGTCCGCCTGGTCGTCACGCCGGAAAAATGCGTGCATGAAATCAACGGGGTGAAGTATTTCGAGTACGTGATCGGGAGCGCGGATTTCAACGACCGCGTGGCGAAGAGCAAGTTTGGCAAGATGCCGTTGTTCGCCAAGTCCGGCAGCGGTTATCTCGCGCTGCAAGGAGATCACGGAAAAGTTTCCTTCCGCAACGTGAAGATTCTGTGCAAGTAAAACCGGGCGGATGCATCACTGTTCTGAACTGGGGACTGGAAAGTCCCCAGAACCCGCCGACAAGAGTGTCGGCGCTACGTGGCGCAGGCTTTCAGCCTGCGGGTTCCGGCGACTTTCCTGTCGCCGGTTTCGCCGCGCGTCGAACCGCGAGTCGAGAACCGTGTCAGTCCTCTGCGCGCCCGGAATGCCGCACCCTGCCGGCCATCGGTGCTTTCTGGAGCAGCGGGAAGCATCCCTTGGTTTGAAAGGGGCAAAAAAAGACTAGAGGTTGTCCCCCCAGTTCAGGCAAGTTCCGTGGTCGGGTGCGCGCATCGGTGCGGTGAACCTTGGCGGACAATATGGAAAACATGCCGCCTGGCCGGTTGATTATTTTAACATGAAAAAACTCATGGCTCACATTCAGTTCAGTTCCTCGCTGCGATCGGGGTTGGTGGCAAGTCTGGCGTTTGCCCTCGCCGGTTGTGACGGCGGCGAGGTCAAAGTTTACAAAGTGGCCAAGGAAGGTTCAGCTCCGTCTGCGCCAGGCCTGGCTGCGATGCCGCCGATGGCGGCCAGCGAAGGCGCGGCCCAAGCGCCGTTGACGTGGACGCTGCCGGCCGGCTGGCAGGAAGTGAAACCGGGGCCGATGCGGCTGGCGCAGTTCGCCGTCGCCGGGCCGGGTGGAAAAAAAGCCGAGGTCAGCATCGTGATGATGGGCGGCACTGCCGGCGGCGAACTGGGCAATGTGAATCGCTGGCGCGGGCAGGTGAGCTTGCCGCCGGTGACGGAAGCGGAAGTCTCCAAGCTCGGTGAAAAGGCGGAGGCTGCCGGTTCTGAAACGAAGTTGTATGACATGACGGGAACGGTATCGTCGGGTGACAAGGCAAGGATTTTAGTGACCTCGCGGCAGCGCGGAGACGAAGCGTGGTTTTTCAAAATGACGGGGGACGATGAATTGGTGGCGGCGCAGAAGCCTGCGTTCCTGGCGTTTTTGAAATCGCTGAAATTTTCCCAAACGTCCCCGGCTCCCGAAGCAACCGCCGCCTTGCCGCCGGATCATCCGTCCATCAGCGGTGGTAACGCAGCGTTGCCCGCAGATCATCCGCCGATTGGTGGCGCGCTGCCGCCTGCACAATCCCAAAGCGCGGATCCAACGAAACCTTCCTGGACAATTCCATCGGGCTGGACCGAGGTGCCGGCGACGGCCATGTTGCTCGCGAAATTTTCCATCGGCCAGGACGCCGCGCGGGCGGACATCACGGTCAGTTCATTCGACGGCGACGTGGGCGGGTTGACGGCCAACGTGAATCGCTGGCGGGGACAGATCGGTCTGGCACCGATAGACGACGCGGCGGCGAGTCAGGCGGTCACGTCCGTCGAAGTGAGCGGGGCGAAGGGCTCGCTTGTGGACATGAACGGCACCGATGCGAAGAACGGCCAGCCGGCGCGGCTTATCGGCGTGGGCGTGCCACACGAGGGTCGGTCGTGGTTTTTCAAAATCCTCGGCGATGGAAAAGTTGTCGCCAGCGAACGGGACGCGTTCCTGAAATTTGTCCAGACGGTGAAACTCCCCCATGCTCCTTAACCGCTTCATCAAGATCATCACGTCGCTGCGGCTCACGGTTGTGCTGCTGGCGTTCGGCATTCTGCTCGTCTTCATCGGCACCATCGCGCAGGTGGACGAAGGGCTGTACAACGCGCAGGCACGCTACTTTCGGCAGTGGTTCGTGATCGGCCTCGGCGTGTTTGGAAAGCGGATGCCGATCATTTTGCCGGGCGGTTATCTCATTGGCACGTTGCTGTTGATGAACCTGCTGGCGGCGCACATTTACCGGTTCAAACTGACGCCGAAAAAAATCGGCATTCAACTCGCGCACTCCGGCGTCATCCTGTTGCTCGTCGGCCAGCTTCTCACCGACATGCTGGCGCACGAAACCCAGATGCGGCTGACAGAAGGCCAGACCACCTCGTATTCAGTCAGCGGGCAGCATTTTGAACTCGTCTTCACCACGGACGCCGGCGCGGACAGCGAGCAGGTGATCGCAGTTCCCGCCGAACTGCTCGCGCGCAGGGGCGAGGTGAAGAATGAAAACCTGCCGTTCACCATCCGGTTGAAACATTTTTGGAAAAATTCCGAGCCGACGTTCCGCGCGCCGATGATGCAGAACGCGCCGGCGCTGACGACCAATGGAATCGCCGCCAGCTTTGATTTCAACGCAGCGGCCGAAGTCAAAACGATGGACGACCGGAACATTCCGACGGCGCTGGTGGAATTCGTTGCGCCGGGCGGCACGCTGGGTGACTGGGTGGTCTCGGGCTGGGCCGGCGACGAAGGCATGGTCGGGGCGCTGGGCGAAAGCTACGCCCGCAAAGCCGGGCCGCAGATGGCGCAGAGCATTGTGGAGCACATGACGGTGCCGCAGTTTGTCACGGTCGGGGGCAAGAAATTCACTTTCGTGCTGCGTCCGCAACGCACCTATCATCCGTTTTCACTGACACTGCTGAAGGCGACCCATTCCGTTTATCCCGGCACGGTGACGGCGGAAAATCCCGAGGGCATCCCCAAAGATTTTCGCAGCAACGTCCGGCTCGCCAATCAGACGACGGGCGAAAAACGGGAGGTGGAAATCTACATGAACAATCCGCTGCGCTACGCCGGGCTGGCGTTTTATCAATACCAGATGGGGGCAGGGGAAGAAGTGCGGGCGGCGGGGCAGTTGGCGACCTCGACGTTGCAGGTGGTGCGCAATCCCGGCTGGATCACGCCGTATCTGGGCTGCTTCCTGGTGGCGGCGGGACTCGTGGTGCAGTTCATGTATCACCTCGTAGGATTCATTTCAAAAAGGAGCGCGCGATGAAAAAATGGTTGCCGATGATTTTGACCGCCGTGATGGCCTGCTGGTTTCTTGGCCAGTTGCGCGCGCCGGAAGACAAGGGTTTTTCTTTCAGCCAATTTGGGCAACTGCCACTCGTCTTCAACGGCCGCGTCAAGCCGATGGATTCGCTCGCGCGCAGTTCGCTGCTGCAGCTCCGCGAGAAGCAGACGCTCAACACCGAGCCGTGGAAGGCGTGGAACGAAAAACCAAAAATCATTTCCGCCACGGAATGGCTGGCGACGTTGATGATGAATCCGGCGGTGGCCGACGCGTGGCCCGTGTTTCGCGTGGATAATCCCGACCTGATCGCGCTACTCAAACTGCCCGAAAAAAATCTGGCGGAGCAGCAGGACGGCAAACATTATTCGTGGAATCAAATCGAGCCGGCGCTGGAAAATTTTGACCAGGAAAGCCAGCGCATCGGGAAGATCGAGGCGTCGCTACGAAGTCCCTACGAACAGGCCACCGTGAAAATGCGCGGGCGGCTGCTGCTTTACACGCAGTTGAAATGCGCCGTGCAGCCGCCGGACGCGCAGGATTGGGCGCAGGAAGTGGCCGCCTACGAGAGCCTGATCCCGACGGGCGTGGCGGCGGTGCGGGCCAAGCAGGCGGGGAAAGAATTTGACGAGGAGACGTTGAACCGCTTCATGGCGTTTGCCCAGCGGGTGGATTCCTTGTCGCGCTTTGAGCCGCCGCTGATCGTGCCGCCGCCGACCGGTGGACAGGCGAGCGATCACTGGCTGCGCACCAGCGAAGCGTTGCTGGCCGCGATGCGCGACGGGAAGGTGGATGCTTCCGTGAAGGCATACGCGGTGATGGCCACTCAGTTCAAGGCGGGTGACATGAAGGCGTTCAACGCGACACTGACGGATTATCGCGCGACTCTGGTGCCGCATTTTTCCCGCGAGCTGCAAAAATCGCGCCGCGAAGTTTTCTTCAACCAGATGCAGCCGTTTTACAACGCGATGGTGATCTACGTCTTCGCCGGACTGCTCGCGGGTCTGTTCTGGTTCAATCTTTACGAGCCGTTGCGGCGGTCGGCGGTCTGGCTAATCGGTCTGGCATTTGTCATCCACACGACGGGCTTGATTTACCGCATGGTGCTGGAAGGCCGTCCGCCGGTGACGAACCTGTATTCGTCCGCGATTTTCATCGGCTGGGGCGCGGTCGTGCTCGGCCTGGTGCTGGAGCGGTTTTATCGCAACGGCATCGGAGCGGTCACGGCGTCGGGCATCGGCTTCATCACGCTCATCATCGCGCATCATCTGTCGCTGGAAGGTGACACGATGGAAATGATGCGGGCGGTACTGGACACGAATTTCTGGCTGGCGACGCACGTCGTGGTCGTGACGCTGGGTTATGCGAGCACGTTCGTGGCGGGCTTTCTGGCGCTGATCTACATCGTGCGCGGCGTGTTCACGAAAACGCTGGATGAGGCGACGGGCAAATCTTTGGCGCGGATGGTCTATGGGATTGTGTGTTTTGCGACGCTGTTCAGTTTTGTCGGCACGGTGCTGGGCGGCATCTGGGCGGATCAATCGTGGGGCCGCTTCTGGGGCTGGGATCCGAAAGAGAACGGCGCGCTGATCATCGTGTTGTGGAACGCGCTGATCTTGCATCTGCGCTGGGGCGGGATGATCCGTGAACGCGGGCTGATCAACTGCGCCATCGGCGGCAACATTGTCACAAGCTGGTCGTGGTTCGGTGTGAACATGCTGGGCATCGGACTGCACAGTTATGGGTTTACGGATTCGGCATTCAAATGGCTGATGCTGTTCGTCGGCAGCCAGCTTGCCCTGATCGTGCTGGGCTGTCTGCCGTTGAATTTTTGGAAAAGTTTTCGCAATCTCCGGGCGACGGCTAAGACTGTGTGAACGACATCAATGTTTTTTGAAAATCAGCGGATTCATCCTGAAACGGGAGCGGCCTGTAAATAGCCGCTGCGATCCATAGTCTCTCACAGTAGTAATGGCCCTGTAGAAATGCGGGGCCAATTTTTTGTGGACGCGCGGAAAATGTGTATCAATTGCAGCCCTCGTTCTGGACTTGGAAAGGTGGTCATGGAATCCTGCTGCAAGTTACTAATTGAGGCAGTGTGTCCAAAAATTGATGAAACCTAGTCGGTGGAGCGATCCAAGTTGCACACGGGCTTCCCTTTTGAGGATGGCAAACGGTCTGCTGATACAAATGAATCGGTTCGGCTTAAAAGCGAATCTGACAGTGCATGGATCTACATCATTTAATCGCAACCACGGTCGCATGAGTTACCAG
Source organism: Verrucomicrobiota bacterium (assembly GCA_043781315.1). Lineage (GTDB taxonomy): Bacteria > Verrucomicrobiota > Verrucomicrobiia > Limisphaerales > CAIQOK01 > CAIQOK01. Next base: position 5,482 of record JAYWBR010000044.1, read on the forward strand.
TCGCCATCGCATATCTCCCGTCGCCTGAGCCAGGCTGGCTACACCTTGCCGGAAGTCATCATTGCTGTGGCGGCCTTCGCGTTGATGATGACCGGGCTGTTCGCGTCATTCGCGTATGGTTTTGCCAATCTTAAAGCGACTCGCGAAGACCTCCGGGCGACCCAGATTTTGACCGGAAAAGTAGAAGCCATCCGGCTATGCAATTGGAGCCAGTTGTCCAATTGCCCGCCCTCCTTTACAGATTACTACGACCCGCTGGCTGGCTCGGCGAGCAAAGGAGAAGTTTATCGGGGAAGCCTTTCCATCGTCATCCCCACCAACATGAGCAATGCAATTTCTTATCGGGACAAGATGCGCCTGGTCACCATCAGTGTCTCGTGGGATAGTTCCGCCCACGGCAATACCGTCACCCACACCCGGCAGATGCAGACGTATTCGTCCTTCTTTGGGATTCAGAATTATATTTGGGGCGCACCGTGAAACTTCAAGCTTACCGTCCACCTGTTTGTTCTGAGCCTGCTGGCGGGTTTACGCTGCCGGAGCTGCTCGTCGCGGTCGGACTTGCCTCGGTGCTCCTCGCGGTCGTGCTTTCGGTCAATACTTTCGGGTCGAGGAGTTTTGTCTCGATGGGAAACTATATCAGTCTGGATCGTAAAAGCCGCAACACCCTCGATGTGTTGAGCCGCGAGATTCGGAACGCCACCGGGGTGGTGGCTTTCAACACGAATTTGCCAGCCCGTTGGCTGACGCTTACCAACGCCTCCCAGGCGACAGCCGTCACGCTGACCTATGACTCGAATGCCCGCACCCTTGTGATGACAAAGACGGGCCAGGCGGCGCAGACTTATTTGACCGAATGCGAGCGGTGGGATTTTGGTCTTTTCAGCCGCGCCCCCCTTCTATCCACCAACAACATTACGTTCTATTCCGCCACCAATACGACCGGGGTCATGGATGTTACTCTATGCAAACTGATCAGCATGTCATGGAAATGCTCCCGGACCGTCCTTGGCTCAAAATTCAACACGGAAAGCGTGCAAACCGCCCAGATCGTCATGCGCAACAAGGTTAACTGAGGAGGCAGCCACATGAAAATGCAATTGCACAAACGAAGGCGGGCGCGGGGAAGCGTTCTTTTGATGACGCTTTTTTTCGGTGTCGCGCTCATGATCGCCATCGCCAGTTACCTCCAGTGCATTACCGTCCAGGAAATCTCGGTCGTCCGATCCCAGAACTGGAATGCTGCCATGACCATCGCTGAAGGCGGGGTTGAGGAGGCCTTGGCGCAGGTGAGTGCTTCCCCTGGTGATCTGTCAGTGAACGGCTGGGGGGCATTAGGTGGAACGTTCGGCCCCAAGTCCCAAACGCTGTTGGGCGGCTCTTATTCCGTCCTGTTGATAACCAATCCGGTGCTGACCATCTACTCGACCGGCCGGGTGACGGTGCCGATTTCTGGATCCATCATTGCGCGCACGGTGAAAGTCACCGCCTTGGCCCAGCCCCTGTTCAACGTCGCCTTGGGCGCGGTGAATAACATTGATATGAATGGCAACAGCCTCGCGACCGACAGTTGGAACTCGCACATGACCAACCTCAGCAACAACGGCCTTTACATCTCGAGCAAAGTCAGCACGAATGGAAGCATCGCCAGCGTCCAGGGGTTGGTGGACATCGGAAACCATACCATCGAGGGTAATCTGTATTTGGGGCCGACGGCGTCTTACAACAACTCCGGCACGATCGCAGGAACGGTTTACAACGACTACAATGTTCAGTTTCCAGATGTCGTGTTGCCGTCTCCTCCGACTAGCTGGTTTTCGCCTCCGACTTCAGGCAGTGGCAGCAGTCTGACCCACGACTTTACAACGACGGAATCAGGTGGCTATTACGACATCAGCGACTCCGGCAATATCATTGTCGAACCTGGCGTTACCGTGACGTTGAAGGTCTCGATCTCAAGCTTCAGTCCCTCGACCCTGACAATCCTCGGAGGCATGACTAACTCTGGCACTTTGACCGTCTATCAAGTTTCCGGGTCTGTAACCATGTCTGGAAATGCGGCTTCGCAAGTCAGCCGACCGGAGAACTTTTACTACTACGGACTGACCGGCGTCACGAGCATCACCCTGGGTGGCACGACAACTTTTATTGGTGTAATCTACGCGCCCGAGGCGTCACTCACATTAAACGGCGGCGGTGCCGGCCAAAACCTCGTGGGCGCTGCGATCGTCAAAAGCGTGACCATGAATGGACATTACCAGTTTCACTATGACGAATCCCTGGCCACGATTGGCCCCACCCGGGGTTATGTGCCGACCTCCTGGCAGGAACTTTAAGATCGAATCGAATTCAATCAGATTCAAAGGCATGAGCAGCTGCCGTTGAGAAATGGACGGTGGGATTGGCCGATGGAACGATTCTTACCTGCACCCGCGCTGGTCACACGGGGGTGTGATTAAAGTCGGGTGAGGGTAGCAGGACTAGGACTGACCCGGGCGCGGCTGTCGGGGGGAGCGCCGGCTTGCAGCCGGCTTTGCGGCGAAGCACTACGAGTACTGCCCCTTTTCACAAGGGTTCGAT
>JAYWBR010000045.1:0-8048 GCA_043781315.1 Verrucomicrobiota bacterium
AAAGTCGACACAGCCTGGCGCAAATCGCGTCTGGCCGCGCGTCTGCTTATCCGCAAGGAATCCCGCCCGCTCCGTCCGCGCGAGCAGGCGTTGGCCCGCCAGCTCAGTCAGGATTCCGAAGTGACCAACCGGCTCATTCAACAGGCGCTGTATTTTCTGGGCGTCGGTCCCCGCAAACATGCCTTCGATCAAAAACTGGTGGGCGGGAGAAATTGACTGGGCCACGCCGGCGGGACAGTTGCTCCAGAAATTTCTGGCGGCGCTGCCCAAGGATCGCCCGTTCCACTTCACCCTTTACGGCTCGGCACCGCTCCAACTCACCGTGGACCGCCAGTTGATGAGCGGCGACGTGGATTTGTTCTCTGACGATGAAGAGGATTTGGCGGCCTTGATTGTCGCTGCAAAGCTGGACAAAACCCACGGCGGTTTTTATCTCGAACCCGGATTTGAATTGAGCTTCCGCACCAGCCCCCGCTGGCGGCAACGCGCCAAAACCGTCCAGCGCGACAACGTCACCCTGACCATCCCGCATCCGGTGGACATTCTCATCGGCAAGTTGGACCGGCTGGATGCCAAAGACTTGAAGGCGTTCGAACGCACCATTCAATTGACGGGCCACCCCACCGCCGCCGAATTGAAACACGAATTACAGAATGCCGTGGATTTATTCCGCCCAGCTTTTGATGAGGATTCGCCCAATCGTTACCCGGAAAACACCCGCAGACTCTGGCGCGAACTTTTCCACGGCGAGATAGATATTCGTCAGGAAATTATCGAACCGGCGATTGCCCGGAGGAAACAGGGCTACGGTGAAACCCCGCCGGATTACAAACGAATGCTTGGACAATGAACCAGACGCGCAGTCTCGGCGAGCAACCGGACATCCTGCAACCCCTCGACGCCAAACAATTCGCGCAGGCGTTGTTTGATGAATAATAATCCCCAACTCAACCACGCAACAGCCGCTCAATGGGCCGCCAGCCAAGCGCGCACGCGTGGGTTGAAATCCTCCAAACGCTCCCAATGAAACGCGTGCCCCGCGCCTGCGTAGAGGTGCAACTCCGCGCCCGGGATGCCGCGCGCCACTTCCTCCGCCATCCAACGCGGCGTGAAAATGTCCGCGTCACCGCCGATCACCAACGCCGGACATTTTATTTTGCCCAGGTCAGCCGACGTGTCGTGTCCAATGCACGCGGCCGCCTGCGCTTCGAGCGCGTGGAGCGGTTGGGGTGATGAACCTTCAGCCGCCTGCCGCCGACCATCGAGCAATCCGGCCAGGCTTGTGGCGTCGTCCCAAGTGGGCTTGCTGAAAATCAAAAGCTGGATGTAATTCATAAACTCCTCCGGGCGGAGTCGCGCCTTGATGGCCATCAGGTGTTCGAAAACGCCGCGCGCATAGGCGTCGCAGCGGGCCCACGGGCACATCAGCACCAGCGACCGCACCCGGGTTGGATGCCGTAACGCCAGTTGTTGGGCGATGATGCTGCCCATCGAGCATCCCACCACGCGCACTTGCTTTAGCCCGAGTGCATCCAGCAATCCGGCGAAATCATCCGCCATCATTGCGCTCGTATAAGGTCCGGCCGGTTTGTCGGTCAGACCCACGCCGCGATTGTCGGGGAGGAGGCAGCGGAATTGCTGGGACCAAAACTCGGCATGCTTTTCCCAGACGCTGCCAGGCGCAGTGATGCCCATGATGAGCAGCACGGGTTCACCGGTGCCTTGGTCCTCGTAGTAAAGCTGGATTCCGTTCGTCTTGATGGAAGGCATAGGAAACGATTCCGGGTTGACCGATGGTTCATCGTTTCAAGGCCGGGATCAACTTTTCCCGAATCCATTTGCCGTCGTGCATCGTCACGCCGTCAGGGTCTTCGATGGCCTGCACCGCTTCATCTTCGCAGACGATCCAGCCGGAATATTTCCGGTCCAGCAACCATTGAGTGATGCCTGCCAGATCCACCTTGCCCTCGCCCATGAGCGCGAACTCCGGGTTGCCATCCCAATCCTTAAAATGCACCAAGTTGATCATGTCAGCGTACTCACGCATTTTCGCGAGCGGATTCATGCCGCCATTCGCCAGGTGGCCGACGTCCGGCGTCCAGCCCGTGACCGAGCGGTCGAGCTGTTCAAGAATCGCGCGGTAATCGGCTTCCGTGCGGTTGGTCGAATGGTGCGGGGAGTTTGGGTGGAAGCTCGCCGGCACGCCCGCCTTGGCCGCCCGGCGCGAAACGGTGTTGAGATTGGCGACGAGGTTTTTCTGCCGCTGTTCCAGCTCGTGGCGCCCTTCCGGTATCTGCACAGTGCACAGGGTCGCGCCCGGAAAACGCTTTAATAGAGTGATAGTCGCATCCGCCTCGGCGCGCTCCTGCGCAGTTTCCTCGGGATGATTCCACGAGAGCACGAGGGCGATCGCCGCGAGCTCCAGGCCCGCATCCTTCAGCGCCCGCTCCAGTTTGTCGGCGTTGAAATAGTCGCTCATCCAACCGTGGCTCGGTGAAAAGCCCGCGAAACCCGCGCGGGCGGTCACCTCGATCATGTGGCCGATCCGCCCGGCATGGGCGCGACCGGAATCCTTCATGAACCAAGTGTAGGTCTCCGCTCCAAATCGAAAAGGTAGGGTTTTCATAATTGGCATCTCAACATTGGCGCGGATTTTAATTCTCTGATTTTTGGAATGCCATCTTTTACGGGTGGGAATCTGCTGGCCGAGGTGGGAGTAACTTCAACCCGGTGGCAGCCGCACGGCTGAATCCAAAGGTTGAACATCCGGCAGTGCCTTTGCAGCGTTGGCTCCGCCGAGTTCGGCCAGTCGTTCGCCGGCGGGCCGCACGCGGGTTTGAAAACTGGAGGCCGCGTCGTTGAACGCGGTGTTCGCCCGCTCCAGACCGCTGCGGATTTTTTCAAAGTGCTCGGTGAACTTCACCACCCGCGCATAAAATTCCTGCGCGGCCTCGGCGATTTTTTGCGCGTTCTCCGTCTGCTCGTGCTGCTGCCAGCTCACGGACACCGAACGCAGCAGCGCAATCAGCGAGGCGGGCGTCGCCAGCAGAATCCGCTTCTCCGCCGCCCAGATGATCAGGTCGTGATCGCCTTCCAGCGCCGCGCTGAACAGCGATTCCGCCGGCACGAACAGCACCACGTAATCCAGCGCGTGCGGAAACTGCCGGGGATAATCGCGGTCGGCCAGGGACTTGATCGTGGCTTTCAACTTGCCCGCGTGCGCTGCGAGCGAGGCCGCGCGGGTTGCTGGATCAGCCGATTCCAGCGCGCTGAGAAAATCCAGGTCGGGGACTTTCGCATCCACGATGATGAAGCGGTCGCCGGGCAACTGCACGATCAGGTCCGGGCGGCTTTCGCCCGTCTGGGTTTGCTCGGTGAAATCGCAGTGCGCGCTCATGCCTGCCGCTTCAACCACGCGCCGCAAGGTTTCCTCGCCCCAACGTCCGCGCGCCTGATTCGATTTGAGCACGGAACGGAATTGCGCCGTCTCCGCCGCGAGCGACTGGCTGGATGCGGCGAGCGCCGTCAGTTGTTCCTTCACCTTGCCCAGCGTGTCGGCCTGCGCGGTTTCGCTTTGCTGTAAACTTTTCTGGTAGGTTTCCAACTGCTGCTTGAGCGGCTCGACCAGTCCCTTGATGGCTTCCTGCCGCTGGGCCAGCTCGCCTTTGGCGGTCTCCTGAAACTTTCCAAAGCTCTGCTCGGCGAGGCGCAGAAATTCCGGCGCGGTCTGCTTCAACGCATCGGCGCTCAAGGCCTTGAAGGCGTCGCGCAAATCGGCGAGCGCCTTGTCCTGCGCGGTCTTGGCGTCGGTGAGCGCGCGTTCGTGTAAGGTGCGTTGTTCGCCGAGCAACTTTTCCGCGCCAACTTGATTCGCCTGCGCGGTGGCGAGGGAGGTTTTGGTTAGCGTGAGTTGGTCGCGGGTTTGCGCAAGGTCGCTCTCGCGTTGGACGAGTTGCTGGCGGAGTTCGTTTTCCAGGCGGCTGTCAGTCGGGGTTGCGGAACGGCGCGAACCCAGCAACCAGCCGATGACGCCACCAAGTGCCAAGCCCAACAGTCCGTAAACAAGGGGATTCATGAAATTCAGCGCAGACTGCGAACCAGCACGCGCTGGTATTCGGGCACGAGAAAGCGTTTGCCTTTTTGCACCACGGTGTGTCCCTCGGCCCGCAAACGGCGCGAGAGTTCCTCCGGCCCGCCGGGATACCTGGGGTTTATTTCACCGCCGGTTTTCAACGTGCGCCAGTAGGGGGTGACGCGCTTCTTGCCATCAGCCTCGGCTTCCGCAGCGGCGTGCGCGGCGATCCACGAAAGAATCCCCGTCGTGATCGGACACGCAAAGTTGGCGCGCTGCCGGGCGGCGAGGAAGGCGCGCAGTTCGTTGATCGTGACGACGCGGCCCTTGGGCACCTGCTTCATCAATGCAGCCACTTCGCGCGGCGTGGGGATGACCATTTTGCCCGTGCCCCAGTGCTGGGTCATTTTGCCGGTCACGGCTCCGATGCGAGGCAGACCCTTGTCGTCCGCGAGTTTTTCGCGCCAGGATTTTTTTGGTTTTGTGCTCACTACACGTGCCCTTAATAAATTGTCCTTACTGGAATGCCGACCAGTCTGTTGTTCCGGTCATCGTCCGTCAAGCCGCGCCAATGACAATTTCCGAACCCGGGCTTTGCCTGTTTTCGGTTTGCGCTTTGCACCACAAGCACTGGCTTGCGCCGGCTGGGTCAATTTCAGGCAATTCTTTCAACTAACTCCGCAGCGGCGCGCATGATAAAATGACCACATTAAATTTTACCTGTTCTTGCAAAGTGGCTGGTCACCATGGTTGCAACGGCGGCGGGCGTTTTGACCGGCGGCACCGTTGGAATGGCCCAGTCACCGACCAATCAGTTGCGGGTGGGAGTTTATGATTCGCGCGCGATTGCGATTGCCTAGGCCAATTCGCCGCTGTTTGCAGAATCTCTGAAGCCGGCCCAAGCCGAACATGAGCAGGCGCGGAAGGATTAAAACGAAAAGCAGATGCAGGCGATTGAAAGCAGGATGAAGCTCAAGCAGCGGCGGGCGCACGAGCAGGCCTTCAGCACCGGTTCCGTGGCGGGCTGCCTGGCCAAGATCAAGGACTCCCTGCCGGCGGTGGCGAAGCAGGCGAACGTGCAGATCATCGTGAGCAAATGGGAGCTGAACCATCAATCGGAAGCCGTGCAACTGGTGGACGTGACGGATGAACTGGTGGCCATGTTTCATCCCAGCGAGAAAGTTTTGGGCTGGGTCAGAAGCTGCCGGAACCGCGCCCCGCTGCCCATCGAGGAAATCACCGACGACGTGGATTAGCCAGCGCGGGGAAAAGCACGCGGGCGAATTGATGGAACAGGGGAAAATGGAGCGAGCGAAGGGATTCGAACCCTCGACATTCACGTTGGCAACGTGATGCTCTACCAACTGAGCTACGCTCGCTTAACCAACTAAGAACGCGCACATCTTTGCGGCAAACCCGTCCCAATGCAAGTCTTGTTTTGAAAGCTTTTGCCTCACCAGATCCCCGACTCCCGCAACTGCCCCGCCGCCGCCGCCGCCCAGCCGCGATTCGCCGCCGGACTCGCCGGACTGGGATGCAGAATGCGGCCGATCTTCACTCCGCCGTCAGGAAAAATCTCCGCCGCCCGTTTCATCGCGAAGTCGCCGACGCCGACAACCCACTCTGGTTTCAGCAACTGAACCGCCTCGCGCAAATGCCGGTCGCACGCCGCAAACAGCGCAGCGCGTTCGGCTGCGGGTAATTTGTCCGGCGTCAAATTCCGCCCGCCGGCCTCCATGAAAACGAGCGGGCAATAATTCATGACCAGATGCTCGCGGAAAAATTTTTCCGGCGCTCCGAAACGCTCCGCAAAAAATCCCCACAACCGCCGCCCGCTCACCTCGGCGCGCTGACAGGCAAACCCCGTCACCGGCCGCTTGGGATGTTCGCGCGGCGGTTTGCCGACGACGACCCGGATGCCGAGCCAGTCGCGCACCGCCGCGATTTCGCCGAACGGCACGCCGGTTTGCGCCATGCCGAACGGGCCGGGATTCATGCCGAGAAACAGGACGCGCTTGGAACCCGCGCCAAATTTTTTCAGATAGGCGGCGTGTCCCGACCAGGCGTAACGGAGCGGGTTATAGACGTAGGCAACGGGGGACTCGAAACGAAGTTTTTCAACTTCATCGCAAAGTCTTTGAGCGGATTGGACAAGCGGCTGGCTCGTCACGGGCTTGGGCAAGTTGGAAAATTAATCCGGCTGTGGCTCGCGCGGTTCACGCAGCTCCCGGGACTCAGGGGATTCCCGCGGTTCACGGGGCTCGCGTGGTGGACGCGGCTCACGAGCTTCGCGCTGGTCGTCATCACGCGGGCGGTGAATCCGGCGCATGGCGCGCTGCAAGGCTTCGATCTCGCGCTCGTCGTCAATCTTCTGGCGCTCGGCCAGCTCGAGCGTTTCGAGGATGTCATCCATCTCTTCGAGTGCGTGCTTCAACTCGGCAATGATCGCGTTGACCTGCTCAATGGCCTCGGTGACGGAGCGGTTTTTCGGGCCGCGCTCGCGTTCGGGCTGGGGGTCGCGCGGCGGCTGATCGCGCTGTTGCTCGCGGGCAGGTTCGTTTTGCGGCGGGCGTTCACGGGGCGGCTTCGGGTCGCGGGGCGGACGGGGTTGCTGGCGCTGTTGATCCCGGCCGCGAACGACGGGTGCGGGGCGCAACGGTGGCAACCGGCGCTCGGTCGATTCGCCGCCACTGGCAGGTGGCTCAGTGGTTTCGGGAGTGGTCGGAGCCGCAGTTTCAGCGGACGGATTTTCTGATCCCACGGGTTCATCCTGTTCATCCGCCTCGTTTTCCGGGGCAGCGTCGTCGTCTGCCGACGGCAGGGGTTCACCCGCCGGGCGCGGTCCGCGACGCCGGGAGTGGCGACGTCCACCACGACGGGAACGACGACGCGGGCCAGCGCCACCAGCGGCGGGCGCAGCGGCTTGAGATTGTGCGGTAGCCGGTTTCGGCTGTTCTTCGGGAACCATGCGGACAAGTTGCCGGGCGGAATCTGTTTTGGAAAGAATTATTCCGGCAATGACCGGTGGGCAGGAGCGGCCGTGGCTTTCAATTGCGCCAGCAGGTTGTGGAGGAACACCACGTTGTCGGCTTCGAGATAGTTCATGACGCCGCCCATGCGCGCGAAACTTTTGCAGAAGCGCAGGTAGTAGGCGGGGCTGGTTTTCGGCGGCTCGCCGTGCGACCAGTCCCAGTTGCCGCCGTCCTGAAGGTCCACCACGTAAATCGTGTGGTCGCGGACGATGCCGCGCCGGCTTTGCAGCCGCAGGTTGTTGACGCAACTCAGGCTTTTCTCGAACACTTGCGGGGCCATGATCGCCGAGCCGACGGACAGCACCACGCCGCCATCGAGTCCGTCCACCGCCGTGCCGAGCAAACGGAAATCCGTGTCCGCCGCGCGCCCGATTGCCGCGCCGCGAAACATCGGGTGACACGCGATGATGTCGTAGCCGATGCCGGGATGCACGGTCAGCGGAACCTTGTGGCGATAGGCTTCTGCAAGTATGGAAGTTTGTTTCCACGGATGTTTCACATGGACGTGGCCGCCGAGCAGTTTGTGCTTCACCATCGCGTGCAGCAGTTCGGCGCGGGCGGGCGTCAAAGCGTGGGCCGGCTCGTCACAAATGAATTTTTTCAACGACTCGGTGGTCGGGAGTTGCACGCCGTCATCGTGAATGAAACGACCAAGGCTCTGGCCGTAACCCAGCCGGTTCGGCGCGCCGGCCAGCAGGGCCAGGTGGATGTTTCGTCCGGTCTCGTCCCAGGTGCCGAACGTGCCGGTCGCGACATTTTTGCGGACGCTCTCCTCGGTGCGCCCGAGGAAGGCCAGCTCCCAATCGTGGATGGTGCCCGCGCCGTTCGTGGCCAGATGCGTCACCCAGCCCTTTTCGACGAGCCTGTTGACGAGGCGGTGCGCGCCGTTTTTGACGAGGTGCGCGCCGTACATCAGGATCACGCTGGCGTTGCGCTGGCGGGCG
>JAYWBR010000046.1:0-2608 GCA_043781315.1 Verrucomicrobiota bacterium
AACCCGAACTCCGAAGTGGCGGCGGTCATTGCGCTGGGTAGCACAGGCCACTGGCCTGTGCCGAGCGGCGACCCGCCGCTCAGCACGGGGAAACCGTCCGCACTTTTTCGGGTGCCGGTTTCAGTGTCAACGTCCGCCCTCGTGCCGTCCGGCCAGTGGCCGGACGGCACAGGCGGGTCGCCTGTGCTACCCATTCCTACTTCGGAGTTCGGGTTCAATCGAAGGTGGTTTCGACAGTCAAAACCAAGTTGAATTTTCTGAATGCCGATTTAATCAGCGCTTCCTTAGAGCGAATCCGCTATTGTTTTGCAGTGATTATCGCTAGTTTATTGAAATCTGGATTGGATATACAGACCGTGTCCATCTGTGGCTCAAATTGATTTCACCGCATCCGCCAGTGACTTCACGAACTTGCCGACCTTGGCAACCAGTTCCGGCGATTTCCCGTGCTCGGCGATTTGATTCACGATGGCGCTGCCCACCACGCAGGCATCGCCCTCCCGCGCGACCAGCTTCGCCTGTTCAGGATTCGAGATGCCAAAGCCGACGGCGATCGGCAGCGACGTGTGTGTGCGCAACCTGGCCACTTGCTCCGCGAGGTTCGACGCCACTTCAGTTTGCATCCCCGTCACGCCGATGCGCGAGATGTAGTAGATGAAACCCGCGCCGCGCTTGACGATTTTTTCGATCCGCTCTTCCGGCGTCGTCGGCGCAACGAGGTAGATGTGGCACAGCCCGGCCTGCTGCATCAGCGCTTCGTAGTTGTCGCTTTCTTCCGGCGGCAAATCCAAAACGAGCAAACCATCCACGCCCGCCTTGGCCGCGTCGGCGATGAATTTTTCCATGCCGACCTTGTGAATGAGGTTGAAATAAATGTAGAGGACGATGGGCGTCTGCGAATCCTTGCGGATGGCGGCGATGGTAGCCAAAAGTTTCGGCGGCGTGGTGCCGGATTCCAGACCGCGCTGCGCCGCGAGCTGGTTCACCAGCCCGTCCGCGAGCGGATCGCTGAACGGCACGCCGAGTTCCAGCACGTCCACACCGACCCGGTCAAACTCCAGCGCAAGCTGACGCGTGGCTTCCAGGTTCGGATCACCCGCGCCGATATAGACGACGAAGCCTTTCTTCCCGGCGCGCTTGAGCTGCGCGAACTTTTGGACAATGCGATTCATCGGGGAGAGTCTCAAGTTTCGCGGGCAGTGTTTCAAGTTTCAAACACAGCGACACGGCGGAGGGGAGTTTTTGGGCCAGGAATTTCCTAGCGGCCCGGCGCGATAAAGCCGGAGATGCATCCTTGCCAAAGTCCGGCGCGGCCTCCATCTTTTGCGCTGTTATGAAAAATCAACTGGGCATCATAATTCTAATTTTGTTGTGCGTCGGGCTGATCGTCGCGCTGGTTGTCAACCAGCAGAAGGCCACCGCCCTGCACACAGAGGATACGAAGACTATCGTCAGCAAATCCAACGAGTTGGTGCAGACGACGACGGAGTTGGAAGAAGTCCGCAAGGTCAACACGGATTTGAACAAGGATCTCGACACCCGCAAATCCGAGCTGCTGGCCATGACCAATCACCTCAGTGACGTTTCGGGCACGCTCGCCAAAACCGAGGACCTGCTCAAGACCACCCAGGAGCAGCGGGCCAAGGAAGTCGCCGACCGCGATGCCAAGATCGCCGCGCTCGAATCGCAGAATCTCGCGCTGGATCAGCGCGCGCTGGAACTCAACGGCGCCATCACCAACCTCACCGCGCAGATTGACGACACGCAGAAAAAGCTCGCCGCGTCCGAGGGCGACAAGGCGTTTCTGCAAAAAGAACTCACCCGGCTGATGAGCGAAAAGGCCGAACTGGAAAAACAGTTCAACGACCTCAAAGTGTTGCGCACCCAGGTCGCCAAGCTCCAGGAAGAGCTGACCATCTCACGCCGGCTGGAATGGATCCGCCAGGGATTGTTTGCCCGCGACTCCAAGAAGGGCGCGCAGTTGCTGATGGAAAACAAGGCGCCCGCCTTTCCTTCCACGCCCAGCACCAACCCGGCCGCCAAAGCCGGCAAGTACGACCTTAACGTGGAAGTCAGCTCCGACGGCACCGTCAAAGTCATCCCGCCGCTGACCAACGCGCCCGCGAGCAAATGATCCCGGCCGCCGTGCTTGCTGATTCGCATGGCCGCATCCTGCGCGACCTGCGGGTGAGCGTCACCGACCGCTGCAATTTCCGCTGCCTCTACTGCCTTCCGGAAACGGAAGCCGCGCAAAATTTCTATCGCGGCCACTGGGCCAAACTCCCGAACTCCACGCCCATTCTTCAGCAGTGGGTGCCCAAGACTTCCATCCTCACCTTTGAAGAAATCGAGCGCATCATCCGTGTCGCCGCAGGTTTCGGCATCCAAAAAATCCGGCTCACCGGCGGCGAACCGCTGCTGCGCCACGGCCTCGAAGACCTCGTCGCGCGCATCGCCAAGATTCCCGGCATTGAAGACCTGGCCATGACGACGAACGGTTTTCTCTTCGCCGAAAAAGCCCGGGCGTTGCGCGCCGCCGGTTTGCAGCGCGTCAGCTTCAGCCTCGATTCGCTGGATCGCGACAACTTCAAAAAAATCACGGGCCGCG
>JAYWBR010000047.1:0-8017 GCA_043781315.1 Verrucomicrobiota bacterium
GCCGAAATCCCCAGAGGTTTTGACGAGGCCGGTGCCGAAGAACTGCTGCCAGAAGCGGTTCACCGTGACGCGCGCGGTAAGCGGATGTTCGGAACTCACGAGCCAGCGCGCGAGATCGAGGCGGTTGGTGGAGGCATTTGATTTCAACGGTGGGAGGACGGCAGGAACCGCTCGTGAAACCTCCTCGCCATGCTGATCATACTGGCCGCGTTTGAGAACAAACGCCGGGCGCGCCTTTTCCACCTCCTGCGAGATCATCGTGGCCACGATTGAGTTGTCGAAGTCCTCCCGTTGTTTGCGCAGGTCGGCAAGCTCCTTGTTCAACGGCGCGAAGATTTCCTGCGCCGGCTCGTAAACATTGGCCAAGTAGTATTCACGAATCAGTTTGGTTTGTTCGGGGTCGCGCTCGCCCGCTTTCACTTTGACGGCTTCGCGGACATTTTTTGGCACGTTGGATTTTTCAAGTTTGGATTCCTTCAATTCCCAAGCCGCGAGCGATTCGGAAACTGGATCGTAAGGCGAAATTGTGTGCAGGCCGGCTTTGTCCCAATAGACCGTACCGCCGAATTGAGTGAAGGCCAGGCCGTCAATCTTCGTTCCTTCCGGAAGTCCAAACTTCGCGGCGGCCACTTCCAATCGCACCCATTCTCCGGCTTTGGGCAGGTCGCCCATCAGGAGCTTGCTCGGCGTGCCCTTGTCGCCAAACGCAATGGCATTTTCGTCCCCCCAATTTGCCCGCTGCGTCCAATCGGTCGTGTGCAGCTGAAGCATGATCGCCTTGGGAACATTGGTCGGGTTGAGGAAGACGTGGAAGAAGAAAGTATCCTGCGTGCTGACGACGAGCGGTTTCATGGCGCCCGTGAAGAAATCCTGCGCGAGGCCGGTGTCGGTGCGGGCGAGCGCGCGTTTGCCGCTGAGAACGCGTTCTCCTTTGATCCATTTCAGTTGGTCACCCACACTCCCGGTGGTTGCGCCTTTGGGAAAATCATCTTCCACCCAGACCAAATCCCGCGGCTCCCGGTTGGTGGGCTCGTGGCCGGCTGCGGGTTCGTGATAATCAATTTTCGCCACCGCATCACTGATGCGTTTTTCGGCAACGGGAATTTGCTCGTCGAACGAGGCGAGTTTCTGCTGCTGTCCGGGTGTGGGCAGCTTCAGAATCGGATTGGGCAGCAGCGCATTTCCGTCCATCGCCTGCTCATCCATGTTGTTGAAGAACGCGTAGAGCTGGTAAAACTCCTTTTGCGAAATCGGATCAAACTTGTGGTCATGACAAGCCGCGCAGCCGACCGTCAACCCGAGCCAGGTGGAGGCCATGGTTTCGGTCCGGTCCACGGCGTAACGCACATAAAACTCTTCGTCAATCGCGCCGCCTTCGCTCGTGCTGACATTGCAACGGTTGAATCCACTGGCAATCTTTTGTTCACGGGTTGCCTGGGGCAGGAGATCGCCCGCGAGTTGTTCGATGGTGAATTGATCAAAAGGAAGGTTGCGATTGAACGCGCCGACAACCCAGTCCCGATATGGCCACATGGAGCGCTCGTTATCCAGGTGCAGTCCGTGCGTGTCGCCGTAGCGCGCCACATCCAGCCAGTAACGCGCCTCATGCTCGCCGTAACGAGGCGATTGCAACAACCGATCAACCACGCGCTCATAGGCGTCAGGACTCCGGTCCGCGAAGAGGGCATCCACTTCCGCAGGCGTGGGCGGCAATCCGGTGAGATCAAAAGTCACCCGACGAATCAGCGTGGCCTTGTCCGCCTCTTTAGCGGGATGGAGTTTTTCCTTCCCCAAGCGGACAGCGATGAAGTTATCAATGGGATTGCGTGGCCAACTCCTATTCTTCACCGCGGGTGTCACCGGACGTTCGGGCTTGATGAACGACCAATGCGGTTTCCATTCCGCGCCCTGAGCCACCCAGCGGCGCAGGAGTTCAATCTGGGTCGGAGTGAGGTGTTTGCCTGTCTTGACCGGAGGCATCACATCGTCCTCGCTTTTGGTGGCGATGCGTTCGACCAATGAACTATTCTCGGGATGTCCGGGCACGATGGCGAATGCATCGGACTTCAACTTCGCCAACGCTCCCGCTTTAAGATCAAGCCGCAACCCCGCTTTGCGCTTGCCGCCATCCGGGCCGTGACAGGCGTAACAATTGTCCGAAAAGATCGGCCGCACATCACGGTTGAAATCAATATTTGCCGGCAGATTTGCCGCTTCCAGATTTGCCCTGGCCAAGACCAGGAATAGAAATGTCGGTCGCAGAGCTCCGGCGCGACTTGAGCGCAATCCCAGATATCGAACGATTTTTACGAGCATTACATAAATGGACGAGTGTGATTCAAACCAGCTGCACGGAATTATTTCGCGGCGGATTTCACCGCCGTCTTCGTCGCAGTCACGGGCACATCATCCGCGACCGTCATGAAGCCCATGAACATTTCGTTCCAGCTTTGCAAGCCCCAGGCGACGGTCTTGGTCGTGTCGGGATTGTTGGGATTGGACGGCGAGTTGTCGTGCGCGCCGGTGCAAAGCATCCAGGTGCCGGCGGGAACGTGCTTCGGTTCGGCGAGTCGATAGCTGGTCTGCCAGTTGAAATCATAATGCGGCACGGAGAGCAGCGTCTCGCGTTTTCCGTCGGGGTAAAGAAGCTGGAACTTGAACCACGACCCGCGAAAGTGCATGTGCGGACTGAGGTCGTAGATGACGGCGTTCTTCTTGAAGCAGTAAAAGCAGAAGTGCTCGGCGTTCTTGTCGCCCGGCTGGATTTCAAAATCGCGCACCTCGCTCGCGCGCACTTCGAGTCGGCGTTGCGCGGGTTCTTTCGCCAGGTAAAGCCCGACTTCGCTTTGATCGGTCGTGGCCTCGCCCGTGGTCGTGTAGTGCAGCTCGAAATTGAACCGCGAACCTTTCGGCAGGAACACACCCGTGCCTTCGGGGAATTCGCTCGCGGTTAGGCCCGGCACCCAAGTCGTGAACAAGTAAGCTTCGGGCGGCGCGTCCTTGTAACCTTCGGGATAGCGCACGCGCACGATGATGTGATGTACCACTTTCGGATTGCCCGCGCGACAAACCGCCGCGCGCAGCCAACTGTCTTCCGGCATCGCAAAATCCGAATCGACGTAAATATATTTCATCGTGCCGGTGGCCGGAATGGTCTGCTGCTTGGGAACCGGCACGATGTAATCGGGTTTGCCAAGCGTCCACTCCACGGCCGACGGCGCGGCATTGGTGAGAGGATCTGCGCCGTCGCCGCGCGGGCAGCCTTGTTCAATCCAATTCAGCAACGTGTGCGATTCCGCTGCGGTCAGCGCGCGGTCGTTGGCGAATTTTCCGAAATGCGGATCGGCGTGCCACGGCGGCATCCGGCGGTCCAGCACCACTTCCTCGATCATCGCCGACCAGCTCTTGACCTTCCTATAACTCGACATCGCGAACGGCCCGATCTGTCCGGGCGTGTGGCAGCCGACGCAATTTTTCTGCAACAGCGGCGCGACGGCGGCGCGGTAGGAGACCGGGTCTTTGGGCATTTCGGTTTCAAACGAAATGCGGCAGCCATGCACCTGCGTCTGGGGATTCGTGACGGGTTTGCCCGCAAGAAATTCACCCAGGGCGGTGGCCAGATAGTTGGTCGTCGCCTTCGGCTTCTGCGTGCCTTCGGTGAGTTGATCGTCAATCGCCCCGCGATAAATAATCGCGGACGTCTTCGTGTCAATCGCGATGACTTCGCAGGTGCGGTTGACGCCGAGGCGTTGCGCGACCAGTTGGTGTTCATCGCGCAAGACCGGCAGATTGCCCACGGCGGCCTTGAGCATTTCCAACCGCATGCCCTCAGTGTCCGCGAGCGCCGCATCCGGCGCGAGCGGATTGCGCCGGGACATCATGAGCATCTGGATCATGCTGTCATCCGGATCATCGGCCGTGCAGGAGTTGACCAGCCAGAGATCAACCCCTTTGCTGGCGAAGTCGTTGCGCAAGGATTTCAGCTTGGGAAAACTCTGGCGCGCAATGGGACAGTTGAAGCTCGTGAAGAACAGCACCACCACGCGCGCGTCGCTGCGGCGCAGCTCGAAATGTTTCCCCTTGTAATCGAGCAGGCTGAAGTTGATGACTTCTTCCGCCTTGGATTCCGCGCGGCGCGGCGAGCGCTCGGCGGCAGGTTCAACTGCCAGCACCGGCAAGGCCAAAGTGAGGGCAGACAAGAGGGCGAGCTGGCGGCGTGACTGCGACAGGAATGACATCATGAGTCTAAAAATTTGGTTTTGTTGTCGGAATGATTCTGGCCCCGGTCATTTCTTCGCTTCCAAAACTTTTTCCCAAATGATGAGCGTGGGTTTGTCGTCATCACCGGTTCGGAAACCGCCCGAGGTGGTGAACGTGTCCGCTTCCAGCTTGTAGATGGATGATTTCGTTTTGCCGTCGGTCAACGGCGTCGCCCGTTCGCGCCCGCCGGTGAGGTTTTTCAGATTGGAATAGGTGTAAGCCTTGAACGACCCGTGCTGCTCCAGTTTGAAATCACATTCGCCCTTGAAAAACTCCTCGCCCGCCTTGCTCGCGATGACAATCGTGGACTGGTTGTCCTTGACCTCCAACGTCCAGACCGAACTGCCCTGCTCCGTCGTGACCGCGGCCTTCCATTTGCCCTGCAGCTTCGCGAGGTCGTCCTTCAGATCACTGTCCGCCGCGAACAAGGGCAGCGTGAGCATGTTGATAAGCAGGAGCAGTCGCAGAACATGACCGGTCATGGATGCATTTTTCATAACGATTTTTTGGGGCTGAATGTTTTGATTTAAGTCCGCAGCATAACCGCCCGGCGGGGCATAACCAATAACTCAATTGAGGTATTGAACGGGGCCGGATTTGGCGCGGACGGCCAGCCACTCTTCGAGTTTCAAAAACATCATGCGATCAGCCCTTTACAAATTTCTCCCCGCCTTGCGTGACGCTGGGAATGCCCACCGTGCTGCGCTGCACCGCTGAGAGCTTCCGACCGATTGATTTGAAAATGAGGCCCGATGGCGCGCGCCACGTCGCCAACTGGAGCAATCCGATCATCCCGATGGCGAAGTGGATTTTCGCGATCCGCGCCGCGACAACGGATCCGGCTGCATCTGGCGCAGCGTAGAAGCCCGACAGCGATCTGGCGGCGTTTGTTCGTTGCTTCAATCGGATGATCAGAAGCTCCCTGTCGCCGCGTTGCCGGAAATCAATGCCACGTTCAAGGGCACCACCAAGAAATCTGACGCCACTGAATTCTAACGCGCACTGCCGGGCATCAAGGGTGCAAGCGCAATACTCGCCGAGCAGTTGCCAACATTCCCGTTCAACCAAACTCAAGACCTACCGAGATTTTGGCCGTCCTGAGAGCAGCAAAGACGCTTTGGCGCGGGCACCAAAACGGGCACCAAAAAATAGTGGCGAGCAGTGGATCAGGGTCGTGTAGCAGGCTCTTGGCCTCGGTTTCGTCTTTGGTGCGTAGGCTGGTCTGTTTGCCGGTCGCACTGTCCTGCATGTAAAACATTTCGCCGCGCCGGAACAAGGTGTATTTCGTTTTCATAACTGGCTTTCTCTGAATCGAGATACCAGTCCCGTATCAACGGCGATTTAGAACGCACGTTGTGGCAAAGTTTCAGCAAGGCTTGAACAGTTGTGGCGAATTGTTTTACCATCCGCCCCGTTACTGGCATTCTTGCTGACAGTGGCCTTCCACCTGTCGAGCAAACCCTTTATTTATGCGGGTTTTGACGAACTCAACACAGATACACGGATGGACACGGATCAACCAAAGCCTTGACGCGAATTTCACGAATTAACACGAATTTAATTCGCGACCATTCGCGCAATTCGCGTCTTCCCCATCCATTTTTATCCGTGTGCATCCGCGGTTGGTTATTCTGGAGACGGCGACGCGCAACAGGCACACCACTCATCCCGCCGCTGCTTGCCGGTTTCAAAAAACTTCGCGATGGCGTTGACATCGGACTGCTGCAACGCCTGCTGGAATTTTTCCAGCCCACGAACCAACACGCCGAGTTCCCGTGCAAGATTTTTCCGATTGGCCAAGGAAATATCCCGCCACATCTCCGGCGAACCGGATGCGATGCGCGTGGTGTCGCGGAAGCCAGTAGCGCACAGGTCCGCCTGTGCATCGGGATGCGCCGGATTCAAGACGAGGCTCGCCAAAGCCGCCGCCGCAACGTGCGGCAAATGGCTGGTACGACTGACGAAAACGTCGTGCAGTTCGGGCGTCATCCGCAGCACCCGGCCATCGAGTGCCGCCCAAAATTGTTCCACCTTCCGCCGCGCCGTCGGGTTGGATTTCTTCGTCGGCGTGACGACGCACATGGCGCCCTCGAACAAATCCGCCCGGGCCGCCAGCACGCCCGCCTGCTCCCCGCCCGCCATCGGGTGACTGCCAATGAAGTGCGCGCCGGCCGACTTCACCAAGGATTCCACGTCGCGCACCACGCTCGCCTTGACGCTGCCGACATCGGTGACAATCGCGCCGCGTTTCAGTGCGGGCAGCATTCGTTCGACAATCGCCCGCATCTGTGCGAGCGGCGTGCAGAGGATCACGAGATCGGCACCCGAAACGGCAGCGAGCAGATCCGTCGTGGCATAGTCCACCGCGCCGGCTTTTTCACATTCCCGCAAGCTGGCGGCGCGGCGGACGTAGCCGGCGATCTCTGACGCGAGTTTGCGCTGCTTCGCGGCCAGCCCAAGGGAGCCACCGAGCAGACCAACGCCGATGATTGAAATTTTTTTCCAACGCACGGCGGGAGGATAGTGGACGGAAGATGGAAGATGGAAGATGGAAATTGCAGAAACAACCGGAGCGAGCACCGAAAACTCCAAATGCACCGGGCGCGAAGCCTCCTGGCGGGAGCCGAGATCGCTTCAACGCAATAACGGTTGAGCAATTGCCAACCCAGGGTTGGTAGAAAATTGAGTTCGGACGGAGTGTAACCAGCAATAGCCTGGGGAATTTTTACCAGCGGCACGCCTGCCGCCATGATGGTTGGCAAGATTCTTCGATGGCTTGAGCTAATTATGGCTGTAAAACCTGAACGTCCTGACCGCGCCGCCTGGTTGCAAGGCGGGGAGGCTCATTGCAACTTTGCACCCAGCTTTCAGTTATATCCGCGTCGGCTCGGGTTGCTGGGCGCACCCGGCGTGGGCAAGGGCACCCAGGCACGCCTGCTTTCCAACCGGCTCGACGTCTGCCATCTCGCCACCGGGGAATTGTTCCGCGCGGCCAGAAAAATTTCAGAGTGCGACCGGACCCCGACGATGATCATGGCGTTAGAGCACCTGCGGGCTGGCGCACTCGTGCCGGATGAATTCGTCCAGAACCTGATCGTCGAACGGTCGCGGTGCCTGCGCTGCAAAGGGGGCTTTGTCCTGGATGGTTTTCCACGCAGCACCGCACAGGCGGAGGCCTTGGACAAACTCCTCACCGCGCAAGATGTCCGGCTCGACGTGATTCTGCATTACGAACTGCCCATCGAAACCCTCATCGCCCGGCTGAACGGACGCCGCCAGTGTCCGGCCTGTCAGTCGGTATTTCATGTGGTCACCCAGCCGCCCAAGCGGGCTGAATACTGTGATCTGTGCGGGAGCAGTCTTACCCGGCGTGAAGACGACCGACCTGAATGTATTCGCGTCAGGATGCTGGAATATCAACAGAACATCATTCCGCTGGTGGATTTTTACCGCATGAAGAACCTCCTGATTTCGATCAATGCCGAAGGCACGGCGGAAGAAGTTTTTGAGCGCACTCTCGCCGCGCTTCAAAATCAGCAACGCTAACGGAAGATCAACAGGGTTGGTGGCCCCAGTCGTTCTCCTTGAGATCCTTTTCGTAAAGCGCCATCTGCTCCTCGGCCGTCAACGGTTTTGACGCGGGCAATTTTTCAGCCGGTGGAACATTCGGAGCGGGCAGTGATGTAACGACATCGTTTGCCCCGGATGGTTCGACTTGTTGATGCTCTGGCATGGCCTGGTTATCTTACGGCCAACT
>JAYWBR010000048.1:0-2607 GCA_043781315.1 Verrucomicrobiota bacterium
TCATCGGCGCGGTGATATTTGTCATCTTCGCCTTCGTCCTCATCTGGGCGAGCCGCTACACCAAGGCCGGCCCGAACCAGGTGCTGATTATTTCCGGCAGCAAACGCAAACTTACCGACCCTGATGGCAACGTCCGCGAAGTCGGTTTCCGCGTCGTGAAAGGCGGCGGCACTTTCGTCATTCCGGTGAAGGAAAAAGTGGACGTGTTGTCGCTGGAACTCCTGACGATTGATGTGCAGACGCCGGAAGTCTACACCAGCAAAGGCGTGCCGGTGAAGGTGGACGGCGTCGCGCAGATCAAGGTGAAGGGCGACGACATTTCCATCGCGACCGCTGCCGAGCAGTTTTTGAGCAAGAGTGTGGACGACATCAAGAACATCGCCATGCAAACGCTCGAAGGTCACTTGCGCGCGATTTTGGGCACGATGACGGTTGAAGAAATTTATCAGAACCGCGATGCGTTCGCGTCCAAGGTGCAGGAAGTTGCCGCCGGCGACATGGCGAACATGGGTCTCGGCATCGTGAGCTTCACGATTCGCGACATCCGCGACACGCAGGGATATTTGGATGCGCTCGGCAAACCGCGCATCGCCCAAGTCAAGCGCGACGCCATCATCGCGCAAGCCGAGGCTGACCGCGATGCCGTGATCCGTTCCGCGCAGGCGAATCAAGCCGGGCAGGAAGCGAAATTTCAAGCCGACTCGAAAGTCGCCGAGGCCCAACGCGATTACCAAAGCAACGTCGCGCAATATCAGGCCGCCGTGAACGTGCAAAAGGCGCAGGCCGACCTCGCGTATGATTTGCAGCGATTCAAAACCGGTCAGCTCGTGAAGGCCGAAGAAGTGCAGGTGCAGATCATCGAGAAGCAAAAGCAGATTGAACTGCAACAGCAGGAAATTTCCCGCAAGCAGAAGGAACTCGAAGCCAACGTGCAGAAGCCGGCGGATGCCGAGCGCTACAAAGTCGAGACGCTCGCGAACGCGAAGAAGTTCCAGTTGGAAACCGAAGCCGCCGGTGCTGCGTCCGCGACCAAGGCCACGGGTTTTGCCAGCGCCGATGTCGTGAAAGCCACCGGTCTCGCCGAAGCCGATGCCAACAAAGCGCGCGGTTTGGCCGAGGCTGCCGTCATCGAGGCGCAAGGCAAAGCCACCGCCGAAGCCATGCGCGTGAAGGCGGAAAGCTTCAAGCAATACAACGAAGCCGCCGTCATCGAAATGATCATGCGCGTGATGCCGGAGATCGCGGGCAAGATCAGCGAACCGCTGTCGAAGACCGAGAAGATGGTCATCATCAACGCCGGCAACGGCCCCGGCGGCGGCGCGAGCAAGCTCACTGGCGACGTGACCACCATCATCAGCCAGTTGCCGCCTATCATCGAGAGTTTGACCGGCGTGAAATTCGAAAAACTGCTGGAACAAGTCCCCGCGCTACGCAAAGCGATGGGCAAGGATGAAGGCGAAGCAAAATAAACCAAGGGGAAGTATGGCTGTCATTCCACTGCTGATGTTTCTCGTCATCCTGCCGGTTGTATTGCTGGCAATGGTGTTTTGGATCTGGATGCTGGTGGATTGCGCCACGAAGGAACCAAGTGCCGGCAACGACAAGATGATCTGGATCCTCATCATCGTGTTCACGCACTGGATCGGCGCGCTGATTTATTACTTCGTGCGCCGGCCGGAGCGAAAGAAACAGTTTGGAGCGTAAGGAATACGCCTTTTTGAAGCTGGCCTTGTCCCGGATTTGAGGGTTACTGCGCAGAAACTTGCGGCGCGCTATCCCGATGGAAGCTTTCGGGCGGGCCGAGATAGCTGGGCTTCACGCCGCCGGTGTTGATGACGATTTTTTCCACGACGACGGCAGGATCCACCATCCAGATTTTCAAGGTGTGATAACCAGACGACTTGATCAAGTGCGTGGACTTGACCTTGTGGCAGTTGTTCTTTACGGATTCTGACCACACGGGATTGGTATAGTAGCCTTCAAAAACTTTAGGAACAATCGTGATTTCCTCCGGCGTCTCTTCGTCGAACGAGACCGCGTAGCACAGCGGCCGGCTGGGCATGAAACTCAACGTCGGGCCGACGATGGATTCAACCTCGACTTTTCCGCGGCTGAACAAATACATCTGGTATTCAAGGCGCGGTGAATCCTTTCCGGGGGGTCGCGAGTGCTTCCGCAGGCGCGTCGGCGCGCATTCCAGAAACCGTGTGGCCGTAGTTTGGGATTTTGACCCAACGGTTCAAGCCGGCATCCGTCTTCTTCGTGAAATGTTCCGCCTCGATGGAAACACAACCGTCCGCCTCGACAAATCCTGCCAGCGAATCGCGCGTCGGTGCCGATGGCTTTTGCGCACTGACCTTCACGACCACACTGCCTCCGGCATCGGAGAATTTTATTTCCCCGCAGCTCGGACCATCGGGCATTTTATTCCAGTCCACGCTGGCCCAGATACGTTTATCTTTTTCAACCAGACCATTCGTTTCGCTCAAATGAATCCACGGGACGCTAGGGGAAGCGCTGATTTAATCCCTCTATCTTCATTTGTTACTGACGTTCCCGGCAATGGTTCCTAAACTTGCAGGCATGACGCATCAGCCGAGTTTCGCC
>JAYWBR010000049.1:0-2606 GCA_043781315.1 Verrucomicrobiota bacterium
GGCTTTCAACTCGCACCGCGCCTGAATGCCGCCGGACGTTTGGAAACCGCCGAAGAGTCGCTCCATCTTCTGCTCGCCCGCGATGAACAAGAGGCGACGCCCATCGCGCAAAATCTCGACGCCCGCAATCGCGAACGGCAAAACATCGAGAAGACCATCGTCAAGGAAGTCATCGGCGCGATCAAAGCCCGGTTCGATCCCGAGACAGACTTCGTCATCGTCGAAGGCCAATTGCTCTGGCACATCGGTGTCGTGGGCATTGTTGCCTCGCGCGTGCTCCAGGAATTTTACCGGCCCACGTTTATCATCGGCGGCGATGGCAGCGAGTGGCGCGGTTCGGGACGTAGCATCGCTGGCTTCGATCTCGCCGCCGCGTTGCGCGAGTGCGACGACCTGCTCATCCGCCACGGCGGCCACGCGATGGCGGCGGGCGTGACCATTCATCCGGACAAACTTGATGCCTTCCGCACACGGTTAAATGAAATCGCCCGGCGCAGTTTGAAGCCGCAGGAGTTGCAACCACCCTTGCGCCTCGATGCCGAAGTGGCATTGAAAGAAATTTCGCTCACCACCCTGGCCGAACTGGATCGCCTCAAGCCCACCGGCATGGGTAACTCCGCCGTGCAACTTTGCGCGCGCGGCGTCACGCACAGCCGCCCGCTGCAACGCATGGGCGCGGACAAACAGCACGTCAAACTGTGGGTGACCGACGGCGGCGGCGTCACGCACGAGTGCGTCTGGTGGGGCGCGGGCAAGGAGTCACTGCCCGTCGGAACATTCGACCTCGCCTTCGCGCCGCAGGTCAACGAGTTCAACGGCCGGACGACGGTGCAGTTAAAAGTTTTGGACTGGCGGGCCAACGAGGGGTAATTGCGGTGTCACTCAAAACATCCTGACCTTGGCAGAGCTTCGAGCGGTTGCGGTGTGGTGTGAGTGGTCAGGCTAGTGTCATGGACTGCGCCGGCAGAGCGCGAGCGGCGACGGCGCTTTCGGGATGGTGGCGTATCCAGACTTCGGAAGTCCTCCCCAAAGCGGTGTCGCGCTTCGCTTGCCACCGCAGTCCAGGACGCGCTCGGAGTGACGTTGCGCCTGCACTTTGGTGGCACCGGCGTCTCGCCGGTTGTTTTCCGCGTCTCGCTGAAAACCGGGGGCGGCAAACGTTTTGTCGGCACACACGTGCTGCGTGGAGCATCCGCCCCGACGCTTTCCGGCGCGACGCCGGAAAGCACAGGCGAGACGCCTGTGCCACCCGGCTTCACCGGCGGCGAGTTGCCTTCGCCGTTCAAGCAAGTTGGACTCCTGTTACCGCCAGCCACCCCAACCCGCCCCGCCCCAGCCAGTGAGCGTCGCAGGCGGCGGGCGATAGGCTTGGCTGCTGGAGGAGAGCAGCCGACGCGTGAGCTCAAACGCCAGCGCGATGAGGCCAAGGGAAACGAGCGTGATGAGGGTTGGGGAAATTTTCGCGGTCTGAAACAAGATCGGCCCAAGTGTGGACACCATCATCAGCACCATGACTAAAACATACGATCCAAATTTCAATCCCTGCCAGACGAAGATCGGCACACCGATGGCCAGCATGGCAGCTGACGTCAGAAAATTCAAGGAGATGAGAAACACATTTCCGCCGTTGGCAACACCGCCGCTCACAGCCAGCCACACCAGCCCCAGAAGCAGAATTGGCAAGGTCGGCAACAGCACCAGCATGGCCGCCAGGGCGCTGGCAGAAATGGGCAGCGTCCGCAACAAACGTAACTGCATGAGCATCGGCATCGCGAGAAACATATACACGAAGAGATAGCCGAACGAACTCAGTGCCGGCAGTGAGGCTTCCACTAATTGCATCGGCGACAATTTTGAACCTCCGTGTCCCACCACTTGAATCACGATCATATAAACCACAAAGACGAGGGCGAACCGAGCGGCCCGGATGAACAGCGTCCCCCATAAAAATGGCAGGCCACCGAAGCCAACCGGAGCTTGGTGCCGACCCGGTTTGCGCTTGCCCAATTCCACCCCCGGCTTGTACGCCGCGCGCCGCATCACAATTTGCTCCGCCTGAAACCAGCCCGCGACCGTAGAAACAAAACCGACCAGCAGGAAAGCTATTCCCGCCGGAGTTTCCACCGTCGGTTTGTAGAAAACCATCCCCCAAATAAGCGCCGTGTAGAAGCCGTAGCGCAACCAGCCGAACAGATCATGCGGCCAAGCCGGTATGGTCCCAGCAATCAGAAAAAACAGCGTCCCTAAAAAGACTGTATTGGTGATGACGGTCAGCCCAAATTCTCCCCACGGAAACACCGCGCCATTCATCGTCACTTGAAGCCACAGCCCGAGGCCGGTTGTGACTGCGAGTATCAAGGCTGGCAATGCCACGGAGAAAATCCACCACGCCTGACCAACCTGCTTCACCGTCACTGGCAAGGTCGTCTGCACCCGGCCAGCACCGCGTTGCAAATCAAAATTAAGCTGCATCGCCCCCAGCCAGAAAATAAAAAATAAGACCATTCGCAATGCAAATTGGTCACCCGCACCAGCAATAAAACAATTGAAGATGCCGATGACCAGCGAAAGCCAACCCCACCGCCGCAGATGATCGCGAATGATGA
>JAYWBR010000050.1:0-8008 GCA_043781315.1 Verrucomicrobiota bacterium
ACGGGTTTTGACGAAGCTTTCAGCGCATCGGTTTTCATCGGGTTGCTTGATCTACACGAACGTTCTTTCGACGACGGCCTTGGCCGTGCGGATGTCCGCCACCCGCTGCTCGCCCGCCTCGCGTTCAATGGCGAGGTTCGCGTTGAAGATCACCTGCTTGAACGTGGCGAAGAACTTTTGCCAGTCCACCTCGCCCTGGCCGACGGGAACTTCCTCGCCCCAGGTGCCGGGCACTTTGGTGCGGCGCGCGTCCTTGATGTGAACCTGGCGAATCCACGGCGCGAGCGTGTGCAGTGCTTTGACCGGATCACCCTTGTCGTAAAGGATCATGTTCGCGGGGTCGAAGTTCACGCCGATGTTGGGGTGTCCGAGTTTGTGCAACAGTTCCGCCAGCTCCGGGGCGGTTTCCTGGCCCGTCTCCAGACCGACCAGAATGTTGTGGACCATGAAAATGTCCGCGACTACATCCAGCCGCTCGAGCATTTTCTTGAAGGTCGGATCGGTTTCATCGTGCGGCAGAAAGCCGGCGTGAAAGGTCACCAGCTTGAGCTTCAACTTTTTCGCCAAGCCGGCGGCGGCACGAATGTTCTGCAAATTTTTCTCCCACGTTGCGTCAGGCGCGATGCCGCCCGTCTCCCGGATGGAAGCCAAGGTGGTGTAATCCTCGCCCACGCAGCGGCACATGCCCGAGACAATCGAGATGTCGTTCTGCCGGAAAAGTTTTTCCGTCACGCCCCAGACTTCGGGCTGCTGCCACAGGGGATCGAGTTCCAGTTGCACCCGGCGGATGCCGACCGCCTGCAGCTTGGCCACCAGATCCGCCGGATCGGTGGGCAGCAGGGACCAACTGCATACCGCCAGGCGTTCATCTGGTTTCGCAATTTTGTCGGGCATAATGTTGAGCGCGGAGTCTAGTGGGTGCCTGACCGAATGACAACCGCGCGCCGCAAGAAAAATCGCCGGTTGAAAAAACGGTAGGGCGCGTCACGCCGTGCGCGCCGGGCAACGCACCTCGGGGCGGCGGCGCGCGCGGAGCGACGCGCCCCACCTCGTTTCTCAAAGCTGTGTCCGCATCGGCAAAACCGTCACCCCGCGCGACTCCACTTCGCAAGCTCCCCGTTCACTCCCCGCCACTACCAAAGCGCGCAAGCCGGGGCGCAGTTTCCCAATCGTCTCCATGCCCGACGCCCCCAGCGTGAGCAGCGCCGTGGAGAACGCGTCCGTCTCCGTCGCGCACTGCGTCACCACCACCGCGAGCAACGCCCGGTTCGCCGGCTCCCCCGTGCGCGCATCCAGAACGTGACCATACTCGCGACCGTTGGCTTGAAAGGATTTCCCCCAACCGGCGGACATCGAAAGCGCCTCGTCGCGCAACTCAATCTGCGCCAGCAGCGGCGCGGGAATTTCCGGCGAGACGCGCGGATATTCCACCGCGATACGCCACGACTCCGCGTCGGGCGGATGACCAATCGCACAAGCCGTGCTGGTGCCGCCGTGAATCAGCGCCGAGGTGATGCCCAAGTCGCGCAACAATTCCGCCGCGCGCCCGACGGCGTAACCTTTTCCCATCGCGCCGAGATCCAAACTCACGCCTGGCCGCGCGAAACGGACGGTGTGATTGGCTGAATCCAGTTCCACCAGCTTCATCCCCACGCAGGCGCGGGCCGCCGCGAGTTCCGTGGGATCAGGCAGATGGCCGGTGCCGCCGACAAAACCCCACGCGCGCATGAGCGGCGCGATGGTGATGTCGAACGCCCCGCCCGTCTCGGCGCTCAAGCGGGCGGCGTGTTGCAGCAGATGAAATGTTTCCGGCGACACGCGCACCGGTTCGTGCGCCGCGCGGGCATTCACGTTGGCGATTTCGCTGGTGGGACGGAACAAGCTGAGTTGCGCTTCGAGCCGTTCGATTTCGTCGAAGGCTTCCTCGGCGGCGGCGCGCAACCGCGCGGCGTCAGCGCCGGGCAGGACGATTTCAAACCGCGTGGCCATGGCGTTGCGGGCGAAGGCGGGCATGGGGTTGGGTAGATGCATCGTTGCGGATGTGAGGGAAGCATTTGAAAGCGCGACAAGCCAGAATAAATAATATCCCAGCGAGACCGGCTGCCCTCACTGATAGAGCGGCAGCTTGAAGACGCCGCCGGTGACATTCGTGAAGTTCAACCAGGCTTTGACCAACGTAGTGTTGGCGGGCGGGACGGCGTTGGTAGTGCCTGCAAAACGAAGGTTCGTGAGGCCGGAGCCATCACCTGTGAAATTACCCGTCAGCTTTCCGTCGGCATCCAGACTGGCATTTATCGCCCCGTTCGTTGCGTAGCTGGCAAAGGTGGTGGGCGTGCCATTCAAAATGTCGTAAATTTGCTGCGCCTGCCGGACGTTGCCATTGTAACTCAAATGCAAACCGTCCTTGCCCAGTGCATTTACATTGTTGGTCAAGTCCATTGAGCCGGGCGGAAACGACAGCTCGCGTTCAACGAGATGATCGTAAAGTTCGCGGTGCGTCCGTAGCCAAAGATTGTTGGTGAGGCGGCGGCCATCATTCCACGGGCCATAAATCAAATTGGTGCCTTGCGCCGGTTCCGTGAAAACCCAAGTCTCGAAACCGTTGCTCTTAACCAGCGACAAAATATACTGCATGTTCACGCGGAAAGAATCGGATGCATCAAACAGCAAATCGTTCGCACCGAGTTGCACGAGCATGTGCGAGCGCGTGACTTTGCCCCCGGGCGCGGCCACTTGAAACAGATTGCTCAGGAACGGGAAATCGGTTGCGCCCGCAATCCACTGGCCCGACGAGGTGCCGGAGATGGCGTGATTATACCAAACGGAACTGCGATTGAGCCGCCCCATGCGTGATAAAATCGACGGCCAGCCGTTCGTCCAAAACACCGTCGTGTTATCAATTGTGACGAAACTTGACATGATGCCGCGCGAGTCGCCGAACACGGCCCAATTTTCCGTGGCCGGCTCCAGCCAGCGCAACGCTTTTTCCGCCGACACAATTTGCGCGGCGGTCAAGGCGTTGGTGAAAACGAGGACGGCGGCAACTTCCGCGTCCAACTGAAATGCGCCGGCAGGGTCGCTGCCGATCCAGAGGTTCGTGAGTGGCGCGGTGGCAAGATTGCCGGGCGCAGTGGTGAACGTGCCGGCAAAAGTGCCGACTGCCGCCCCGTCCACGTACGGCGTCGCGTTGGTACCTTGGAGCACAATGGCGAACGTCCGGCGTTTGCCGTCTTGAAACACCCCGATGCCGCCAGAAATCGCGGGAACGCTTTCCGAAACGATGAAAGCGTAGGGGCTGGTTTCTACCGTGGCCTTGCGCCAAATCGTGCCGTACGAGGCGTCCACACACAGCCGCACGCCGTCGCCGATACCGGCATAAACGCCCGCGAGATTTTTCGCCACGCCACTGACATTGCCTTGTGCGCCGCCGCCGTCGCCGCGCTGCTTCAACACGACGACGATGGTGTTGGTGCGGAGATCGTAAGGCAGATTGGAAATGGAGAGCGACGGATTGATTGCGCCGAATTCCGTGAAGCCCGGCAGACTCCGAATGAAGGCCGTGCGGCCCAGCAAGGTTTTGACGGACGAAACACTCGCGCCGTAATTTGTTTTCAAAATGATGCCATCCGCCAGCGAGTTCCACAGCCCGCCACGTTTCAGTTCCGCAATCATGCCTGCAATGTCGTTACGTTCCTGGGTGGTGGTGATATTGGCGACCGATTTCACGAAATAGTTGACGTTGGTGTCCGTGTCCAGCACGCCATCGTCCAGCGCCAGCAAGTTCGTCAACCCAGCAAGATTACCGCTGAAAGTACCGGAGAAGTTTACGCCACTCGCGCCATTGGTGATGACGTTGGCTGGCAATTGCGCAATGGCAATAGCCCCGTTGAAATTGGCCGCCGTCACCGCATACGGTGTCGGCGTCAAGGGCTGGCGCGGCGCGAGCGGGGTGAAACTAACTCCGCCATTCGTCCGCACCGCAATTTCCAGCCAGCGATCCGCGCCGGGAAACTGATTGCCGAAATCCAGTGTGACCGTAAACAGCCCGTTGGTCATGGCGGCGGAATTGGTCACGGTGTTGCCAACCTGCCCCGCCCCGCTGACCGTGCCAAACAGCGTGAACGTCAGGTCGTAATTACCGCTGGCCGGATTGGTTCCGTTGTTAAGCAGGCCTTGATAGGTGAAGGCCGTAGTTTGAGCGGAGGCGGAAAAACTGATGGCTCCAAGGATTTGAAAGACGCCGCAGCAATAAGGTATTACCGCACGAAAATAAGATTGAAAAAATTGAAAAAGACTATTTACGGAAGTAGCGCCGCCGTTTGAAAAACGGCGAGCCGTGACCGGCGAGCCGTGACCAAGGGAGAACCAAACAATGTAGTGCGGATGATTTCATAATCTGAAGTTCCTCTGAGATGCAAAGAGTAGAAACTTTCACCCGAAAATTGTCAATGAAAGACCGGCGGAAATTGAGCCAGATGCGGGGCGTTCACGCCACTTCAACGACTCTTACTGCCCCGGAGCGCGGCTGTGTCCCGCGCGGCGCGGGA
The DNA here is from genome assembly GCA_043781315.1 of Verrucomicrobiota bacterium. Lineage (GTDB taxonomy): Bacteria > Verrucomicrobiota > Verrucomicrobiia > Limisphaerales > CAIQOK01 > CAIQOK01. The sequence goes on from JAYWBR010000050.1 coordinate 4,548, forward strand.
TCAGCCGCAGCCGCCGCGCCAGTCAAGACGCGGCTGGACATTTCCACACCGCTCGACGTTTGGATCGGCTGCGGCTGGTCGCGGCGACACAGCCGCGCTCCTTTCAAAAAGCACCGCACCGTTTGTCTGGCGTCTCCGTCTCTTTGCGCCCTGGCGAAAAACCTTACCACCGCGTTTCGCTCACGGCCCGAAGCTCACCTTGCCGCTTTGATTCGTGCCCAGAAAGAAACCGGAGGCGACCTGCTGGGTCTGCAAGAGCGCGCCCTTGAAGGAAACCGTCTTCAAACTCACCGGGTCCACCACGCTGCCCTTGAACAAACCAAACGTCGGACTGTTCAGCGTGAACGACAGCTTGTTGGTGCCGCGATAGAGCAGCGGGTTGGCGGTCGTGTTCGTAGCCAGTCGGTTGAAGTTGGTGAAATAATTTCCCCCCAGCAACGTCAGCGTGCCGTTCGTGAAGTTGAGCAGCGGCAAGCCGGCGGCCGGCGGCGAATACGGCGAGCCGGTGGCGTTGGTCTGGAGAATGAAACCGGCGGGATAAAATTTCGAGGTGTTCGTGGGCTTGATCCAGTTGCACACGCCGCCGAGTTGCGGCACGACGTTGTCGAAGTTGAGCCAGCCGAGGATTTGTCCCTTGCCGCCGTAGAGCGAGACGAAGAAGGGCCATTGCCAGTTTTCGGAAACGGTGGCGGTCTGGGTGAACGGCGTGTTGTCCGCGAGCACGCCGCTGAAAGTCACCTTGCCGGCGGCGCTCACGGTCAGGCTGCCGAAGCTGTCGCCCTGCGGTTGCGAGAGGTCGGCGGGATTGCCGGTGCCGGGCAGGATAATCGTGTACTTGCCGGCGAACGGCGCGGGGTGGGTGAGGGCGTTCCACGACGCGCGCTCGGCGTCGAGCACGGCGAGCCAGGTGCCGGTGCCGACAGTGCCGGTGATGCGGCTATTGTCGGCGGTGTCCATTTGCAACAGAACTTTCAACGGCGCGCTGGTGCCCCGGCTGATGCGGTTGGAAGCCGCGCCAAACGGATTGAAAATTCCGGTGACGGGATATTTCGCAGCACCGAGTTGCACGGTGCCGCTGTAACTGCCGCGTCCGTTCACGGTCGCCGAGAACGCGCCGGAGCTGGGCACCTGCACACCGTTGGTGTCGTAGAACAATCCGTAGTACGAACCGGCGGCGGGTTGAAAGGGCGGCAGCGGCGGTGCGTCGGGGCAGCACCAGTAGGCTTTCAGTTCGACGGTGTCAATGAACCAGCCGTTGCCGGCGGTGCCTTTGTCGGTGCCGCAACGCCAGCGCAACTGCACGATCTGGCCGGACGCGGCGGCCGGCAGGTTCACGGTGGTGGTGATGAAGCCGCCGGAGTCGCCGCTCCAGGCCTGGCGGCCGGCGAGCGGACTGCTGGTCAAAGATTGCATCGTCTTGTTGTAGCCGCCGCTGATGAAGCTGCCGCCGGCGTCGAGAATGTCGGCAAAGGCGTTGGTGCCGATTTTTATTTCCAGCACGCCGCCGTCGAAGCCCGGCCCCTGATCGGTCAATTGGTAATTATTGCGGAAGCTCAGTTGCGCGCCGCCGTGCGGCAGTTGCAACGCCGGCGAAACGAGCGCATTGAGGCCCACGGCGCTTGACTCCGAAGAAAAGGCCGCATTCGTCGGCGTGTCGGATAATTTTTTGCTCACGGTCCACGCAGACTGCGCGCCGCCGGCGGTCGTCGTCCACCAGACCGGCAAGGTCGGGGCGACGGTGCCGTCGAAGTTTTGCAAATAGATCGTCGCGAGTGTGCCGAGCGGAACCGGCACGGACACGCGACCGAGATCGTTGCCGTTGTCGTCGAGGGAAAAAGTCGGGCTGATCGTGTCGCCGCACATGCCGACGGCGGTGAAGGTGAACGGCACCGTGACGGTCGCGCCGTTGGTGACCAGCACGCCGACGGTCTGCCGGCCGCTGGGCTGGACGACGCCGGTGGTTTCCAGCAGCGTGATCTTCAGATCCGAAGTGTTCTTCGTGCCGCGATTTTGAAAGGTGAAGTTCACGGTGACGGTTTCACCCGGATCAACACTGCCGTTGGGCGGCGCACAATCTTCGGTCACCACGGAAAAGCCCGCCGGCGCAATGACGGGTTGCGGAGTGGTGCTCGCGTTGTAAACCACCAGCGCAAAATCCTGCTGTGGCGCGGCGAGGCCGTCGTCAATGGCGTCGGCGGCGATGTTAGCCGCGCTGACGGTGACGGTGAACGGGCCAAACATACCGGCGGGAAGGAAAACGCTTTCGACATTGTTGAGCGAATCCGCCGCGCCGCCGGACGCCGCCGTCGCCCCGCTGAAGACATTGCCCAGGTAAGTCACGCCGCCGATGGTGACTTCCAGGTCCAGATCATTCACCAAGGCATGGCTGGCCGTGGTGCTGCCCGCCGCATCAGTCCAGGCGAGCGTGATGCGCAGGGGCTTCGACGGGTCAGCCACAAAACCGCTGAACACCCGCGCCTGTCCGCTGGCGGTGAAGGTGTCGGCAGCAACCTGGTCGCGCAGCACGCGCGCCGCGCCGTCGAAGGCAGTGCCGAGATTGACTGCGCCCACTCCTTGATTCGGCGAAGGCAGCGTGTCGTTGGCACCGTTGCCGGTGAGGTAGCGCGCGGAGTTCATCAGGTAAGCCTTGGTCATCGCGGGACTGGGCGGGGCGTGGCTGGGATTTAATCCGAGGTTGATAAAATACTGGCGGAGCAACGCGCACGCGCCGGCGACCGCCGGCGTGGCGTGGCTGGTGCCGGAGGAGACCGTGTAAAATTGCTGGCCGAGCGGAAAGAAATTATCCGGGCTGCCGACGGTGCCGCTGCCGGGCAAACCGCAGACGCCGCTGCCGTTGAAACACGCGATGGCGCTGCCCGTACCGTTGGTGATGGGCGAGCCGGCTTGCGGCACGCCACCCAAAATGTGTGAACCGGGCGCGACGAGATCGGGTTTGATGCGACCATCGGTGCATGGGCCGCGGCTGGAAAAACCCAGGAGGTCGTTCGCGCTGTTGGCGTCAGAATCCAGAGTACTGCAACCATCCTTGCCGGAAGCGTTGCTGCCGCCATTCAGCGTGGAGAGGGAACGGACGTTTTCCGTTGCGCCGACGGTGAGGACGTTTTTCGCCGTGCCCGGCGAATCAATGGTCTGCGCGCCGGGACCTTCATTGCCGGCGGCGAAGACAACGACCATCTCGCGATGACCGCCTGCCGCGCCCACGTCGCGGACGAGAAAATCGTACGTCTGCGCTACCGAATCATACTCGCTGTTGCCGGTGCCACCCCAACTGTTGTTGCTGATGCGCGCGCCGCTGTTGTAGGCGTCGGTCAGCAAGACGGAGTAGTCGGGATCGGTGAAATCATTCGCCCCGCCGCTGTTGTCGAAAATCACCGAGGAGCCGATTTTCACAAACGGACAGACGCCCAGACCGTGATTGTAACCTCGCGCATCCACATGCA
>JAYWBR010000051.1:0-2603 GCA_043781315.1 Verrucomicrobiota bacterium
TACACGCCGACCACTTGCTTTGAAACTTTTCCCTTTCCGTTCGCGGACGATCTGGCGGAACAACCCGACAATACCGAAGCCAAACTGAACGCGGCCAAACATTATGCCCACATCGTTTTGCGTGAAGAACCGCCGCCACGAACTCCCGCCGAGCATCGCGCCGCGATTGCCGCCGCCGCCCAGGCGTTGAACGAATTGCGCGAGCGCTGGCTCAATCCGCCCGAATGGACGGCGGAAACAATTCTCGAATTCCCGGGCTCGGCAGACGGTCCGTGGGCGCGTTACCTCGTTCCCAAATCCGTTGACAAGAAAACCGGCATCGGCAAAGTGATTTATCCCCGGCTCGAACCGCGCGATGCCGCTTGCGCCGCCAAGCTCAAAGACCGCACGCTCACGAAACTTTACAACGAGCGTCCCGCCTGGCTTGATCTTGCCCACAAGAAACTGGACGCCGCCGTCGCCGCCGCCTACGGCTTCCCCGCCGATCTGACGGACGAAGCGATTCTGGAAAAGCTGCTGGCCTTGAACCTCGCCCGCGCCGAAGCAGAAGCGAAAGCGGCGAAAGTGAAAAAGCCTAAAGCGCAGCGGACGAAACAAGTGGACGAACTGGTTTAAGGACGTCTCATCACCCAATAAATTGATTTGAATCCCGCGCAAAACTGATTACTTATCCCACACGGCAAAACTGATTTGACACAACGTGAAACTGACTGACCTGCGCGGCATCCTGCAATACATCCCCCAGTTCCGGGAGAAGACGTTTATCATTGGCGTGGACGGCGCCATCGTCACCGACGAGAACTTCGCCAACATCCTGCTGGATGTGGCGGTGCTGAGGTCGTTGAGCATCCGCGTGGTGCTGGTTCACGGCGCGGCCGCCCAGATCAAGGCGCTCGCGGAAACGCAAAATGTCAAAGCCTCCAACCTCGACGGCGCGGGCATCACCGACGCGGAGACATTGAAGCTCGCGCTCACCGCCGCCAACCGGCTCACGCACGAAATCCTCGAAGGCCTTTCCGCCAACGATCTGCGCGCCGCCTGCACGAACGCGATCATCGCGCATCCGCTCGGCATCATTCAGGGCGTGGATCATTTGTTCACCGGCAAGGTCGAGCGCGTGGACACGGAACTCCTGCAAACCTTGCTGAACCAAGGAATCATTCCCGTGGTGCCGCCGCTGGGATTTGATGGCGATGGCAAAACGTATCGCGTGAATTCAGACAGCGTAGCAGTCGCGGTCGCGGAAGCGTTGAAGGCGACGAAGCTGATTTACATCACGGCGCACGACGGTTTGAAGTTCAACGGACTGGTCATCCGCCAGATGATTGTGGCCGAACTGCAAAAACACTTGCAGCAAAACGCGGCGGGCTTTGCGGTGGAAACACTTTCCAAAGCGCAGCACGCCGTGCCTGCTTGTCTCGGTGGCGTGCAGCGCGTTCACATCATCAACGGACGGGTGGACGAAGGTTTGCTCGCGGAAGTGTTTTCCAATGAAGGCATCGGCACGCTGATTTACGCGAACGAGTATCAGCAGATCCGGCCTGCGAAGAAGAAGGATGTGCGCGCGATCCAACTCCTGACCAAGAAGGCGGTCGAGTCTGACGAACTCGTGCGGCGCACCCGGCTGGTCATCGAGAAGAGCCTGGCGGACTATTACATTTTTGAAATTGATAAGAACCCGGTCGCGTGCGTGGCGCTGCATGTCTATCCCGAACAGAGCAAGGGCGAACTCGCCTGCCTCTACGTCAATCCATCGCACGAAAACCAGGGCATCGGGCGGAAGCTGATCCAGTTCACGGAGAGCAAAGCACGGGAATTGAATCTCAACGAACTGCTCACGCTCTCGACGCAGGCGTTCACCTATTTCCAATCCAAAGGCGGTTTCGCCGAAGGCACGCCCGACGATCTGCCGCCGGCCCGGCGCGAGAAGTACGACCAGAGCGGCCGCAACTCGAAGGTGCTGGTGAAGAAATTGAAGCAGCCCGCAACACCGCCGCCGACCCAAAACGCCGGGGCGGTTTAATTCAACTGGAGGACGCGATAGAACCGCTGTGTCTGCGAGGCGGTTTCGCTGAATGAGGCGGATGTGTTGGTCGCCGTGAGCGTGGCCAGATCCGTCCAAGTCAGCGCGTTGAGCTGCGGCTTCCATTGCACGCGGTAGATTTTCCCGGCATTCGCACTCCACGCAAACGCAAACCCGCCGTTGGTCTTGGTGACCGAGGTGAGGTTGAAAGGATTCGCCGCGAAGATCGTGTTCAACAAATCCGCGAGCCGATGCCCGCCCTGGGCCATGAGTTGTTCGGTGGTGGCCATCGTGGTGTCGAGGTAGGGCTGCGTCGGCGTGGTGCTGCGAATGATGCCGACGTAGGCGTTGGTTTGCGCCAGGGCAAGTCCGGCATTGGCCCAAGTCATGGGGTCGGGAATCAGGCCGGGACTTGGAACGTACGGATAATCGGCTTCGATCACGGCGACTTTATTGTTCAGCGTCGTCTGGCTGGCGGCACTGAGTGGGCGCGACAAGGAGTCGAACAGATAACCCCCGCCGGAGTCCCACAGCGAATGGAGATTGGACCAACTGGGCTGGGTCAGGCTGAAACCGTTGC
>JAYWBR010000052.1:0-2599 GCA_043781315.1 Verrucomicrobiota bacterium
GCGGCGGACTTCATCCTCGGCCACAAACCGGAGCAGGCGGTGGAAAACATCATTCCCAAAATCTCCGTGCCGCCGAAACCGGCGGAGGTGATGGCGTGAAAGCGATTCATCCGCAGGAGTTCAAGGTGATGTCCCTGCGCGATTGTCCCGTGCCGAGCGAAATGCTGGTGTGCGAGACGCCGAAACAGGTCGTGGATTACTGGCGGTTGCACATCGCCACGGCACCGCACTTCAATCTCGAATGCGAGTGCATGGCGGTGTTGATGTTGAACACGCGCAAGCGGGTCAAAGGGCATCAGTTGCTGTCCATCGGCACGATGGACACGATTCTCGTGCATCCGAGGGAGGTCTTTCGCTGTGCGATTATCGCCGCCGCGGCCTCAATCGTGGTCATCCACAACCACCCCAGCGGGGAAAGCACCCCGTCGGAAGCCGACATCAAGGTGACCCGCGACCTCATCCGCGCCGGTCAACTGTTGAAGATCGAGTTGATCGACCATGTGGTGATCGGCAATCAAAACCATTCATCATTAAGGGAATTGGGTTACATGGCTTGCTGAAAAAACAACCCCGACCATTGCTGGCCGGGGCTTTTTTATTGTTTTCAGCCTATGATATAATGGCGTGGTTATGAATTCACAAGCCCACTCGCATGGCCAGAATCAGTGTTACCTGTAAACACTGCGGTAATGTTTTTGATTGGAATGACCAATGGCCGGATGGCTTGAAACAATGTCCCCGATGCGGGGTTCTCGTCAGTCCTGATTTGGAATCAGGAACCGACAGCATTGGCCAGCCGGTCTAATCGCGCGAGGCAGATTTGAAGGCGATCAGTGGCCAAGTTGGTTTTATTCAGACGATCCCGGATGACCGACACTTGCACCAGACGATGGCGCAACAAACCACCGATGAAGTCCACATCCTTTTCCCGTCCGGCCACCAATTTTGATACGGCTAGATCATGGATTTCCAAACAGAGACCGGTGCCACCACCGGTGTTCTCGTTGCGCACCGGCACAAGGCGATCTTGCCAACCGCTTGGTAAAACTGCCGTTTCCACGCTCACCCCATGCGCGTAATAGCCAAAGGTCTGGTGGAACGGCGAGCCTTCGCCAATCGAACCGTCAATCAAGTCGCTATCGGCCGGGTCGCGCAGGGAGAAAACATCCGCCTCAATGGAAACCAGCAATTCATCGGGAGCCTGGGGAAATTGGCCGAGCACTGCCTGACTGCCAACGATGACGAATTCCGTCGCTCCGGTGATGCCGGCGGCGGCCCGGATGATATGTTCAAGCTGTAGCCGGTGCATGACGGAAGCGGGATTTGACTTCCCAGACTTCAGTCGGCGTAAGAACGCCGGCGAAGGGCGAATTTTGACGCAACCGCTGGGCATCATCGGAGGATGAACAAAGCAAGTCGCGGATCTCATCCACGGGACGAGAGAGAATCTTCTGCCACTCGGCATAGCAGCGCAGCAACGAAGGAGCGGAGGCGTTTTGCTGGGACCAGCGCACGAGATTGGCGCGGGCAAAATCAACCACTTCCGGCTGCCAGCGCAGCTTTTCAGCAATGCGGCGGGCCAGTTCCAGACTCACTTGATCCGTTTCAAGGTGATTCATAACGATTGATTTATCGGTCGGCAAACTTTTGCCTTGAAATCAAATATGCCCGCTTTTTCAGGTTGAAGCAAGTCCGGCAGTGCAGGGCTAAATTAAAACCACGGCGTCCGATGCTTTTTCAGTTCGGCGTATAGACAAACGTTTCGCCGACCGCCTTCATGACTTTGCGCATCATCATTCGGTAGCCCACTTTAACTTGCTCTTCATACGCTGGTGTCATTTGCACCTGGCTGGAATGTAATGGCACCCAATTGTCTTCCATGCTGCCACCGATGACGATGTTGAGCGTGTTGCCGTTCATGCGCCGTTGATACTCGAAGTTTTTGAACAGCACGAGCGTCTGGTCGTTTTTGCCTTTGCCGATGACCACCATCATTTCCCGCCGGGCCATTTCCAGCGGATTGGGTGAGGCTTGTTCAAAGAGAATTTCATGCACACCCGGCTGCGGCATTCGATCGACTGTCACTTTGGCCTTGGGTGCCTCGTCGGCATAAAGCCGGACGAGTTCCGTTTTGAAATCGTCCGGGGATTTTTTACTCGTGACGAATTCATGCGGCTCAAAAAATCTGGCTACCGCGAGCTTTTGGCAGTCGGCGTCAAACACCGCCCGTGTCGATTGCTCCTGCTGTTGGCCTAACTGCTCGGTCTCGTGGGTTTTGTAATCCGTCATCAAATGCTTGAGCTCGCCGTCATCTGGGAAACTGACCAGTGCAGTTTGCAACAGCTTATCCGCCCCGACATAATCGCCTTGGCCCGCCAGTTCCTTTGCCGTTTGAATCGGCAAACGGGCCTTGGCTTTGGCCTGCAACGCCAGAGCTTCGGCATCCCCCGGCTTGGCTTCCAAGGCCTGTTCCAAATATTTTAGGGTCGAGCGATAGTCGCCCAGATTAAAATCATGCTGGGCGAATTGCAGACCATTGAGATACGCCCAACTGAGCAAGTTCGTGCTGACCGTGTTGGTTTGGTCAGCCGTCACCAAC
>JAYWBR010000053.1:0-2589 GCA_043781315.1 Verrucomicrobiota bacterium
GGAATCTGCGTAAAGCATTGATTTCTTGAGGTTTGCCGTCCAGAACCCAGCTGCTGGCAGCCGTCCCACGGCTGCGGCGGCGTTGCGGCGGGCGTAGCCCGCGATTTCCTCACTGTTCACGGCCATTTCCTGACTGGTGCTTGCGCACGGCCACCATTCCGAGGCGATTTCCCGGATGTAACTGGCGATTTCTCGACTGTGATCCCGATTTTCCTGGCTGTCGGCGATGGTCGCTCGCATGTAGATGCGGGTTGCGCGATTGTCGGCGGCGTTTGCGCGGTTGCGAATGGCGGTTGATTGAGTGTGAATGCGAATTTCTTTTTCGATTGCACGGCTCGCGCACGTTGAAACTGGAGCGGACGAAATGTCGGCGACGTTCAACGGAGTTTTAATTGAACGGACTTGCGGACTTTGCGGCCCACTTCGTTGTGAATCCGGTTGGCGTGATCTTTGTTCCGCACGTTTTCGCGCCGCAGCTTTTCCTCGGTCTGCGTGGCGCGGAACAGATTGGCCGCCAGTTCCGTGCTGCCCATGTGATCGAGAACCTGCTGCCTGGGTTTGAGCCGCTTGCGCTCGCGGATGTCGCGCATGCCCAAGCTGTTCATTCAAAGGAAAAGGGGGGCACGTCGCTCCGCGCGCCACGCCGCCCCGAAGTCAGTTGCCCGGCGCGCGCGTCGCGTCGCGCCCTACCTTGGATGTCGCCTCACCTGACTTTGATCACCCCGTTGTTCAGGTGACAGCAACTTGGAACTTGGAACTGGTCGCGGTTTGCGTGATTCTAACCGAAACATGTTTCGCCCCTGCATTGATCTTCATGATGGTCGCGTGAAACAGATCGTGGGCGGCTCGCTCAGTGATGCGCCCGGCGAGTTGCGCACCAACTTTGTGTCCACCCACCCGGCGGCGTGGTTCGCCGAGTTGTATCGCCGGGACCAACTCACCGGTGGCCACGTGATCATGCTTGGCCCCGGCAACGAGTCCGCCGCGCGCGCGGCGTTGGCGGCGTACCCCGGCGGGTTGCAGATCGGCGGCGGCATCACGGCGGAAAATGCCCGCGACTGGCTGGAGGCGGGAGCTTCCCACGTCATCATCACCTCCTGGGTTTTCCGTGAGGGAAGACTCGATGAAGATCGGTTGCATCAGCTCGTCAAACTAATCGGCAAGGAAAAGCTCGTGCTCGACCTGAGCTGCCGGAAGCGCGACGGCAACTATTTCGTGGTGACGGATCGCTGGCAGAAATTCACCGACCTGATGGTCAGTCGGGAAACCCTGGCAAAGCTCGCGGCACATTGCGCGGAGTTTTTGATTCACGCCGTGGATGTGGAAGGACTTTGCCGGGGCATTGATGCCGAACTGGTGACCCATCTCGGCCAATGGGCCACCGTGCCGACGACGTATGCGGGCGGCGCAAATTCGCTCGCCGATCTCGAAACCGTGACGCGGCTGGGACACGGGAAAATTGACCTGACCATCGGTTCGGCGCTGGATATTTTCGGCGGCACGGGCGTGCGCTACGCGGATGCGGTGGCGTTCAATCAAAACCAGCCGGTCCCGACCAAAGCATGAACCCGCGTCGCTGGTTCCAGAAACATTCGTTGAAGTTGCTGGCGATCCGTGACACGCCCGGAGCCATCGCCGGCGGCGTGGCCATTGGAATATTTGTCGGTTTCACGCCGCTGTTTGGTTTCAAGACCCTGCTGGCGATTTTTTTCGCCTGGCTGACGCGGAGCAATCTGATCGCGGCCGTCCTGGCCACCACGCTGCATGATCTTCTGTTTCCGGTGCTCCCCGTGATTTACCTGTGGGAATATAAAATCGGCTTCCTACTGATGAACAGCCGCTGGCCGGAGGGATTGTCGCGGGTGCATCTCCACTGGAGCGAATGGCGGAACTGGCGGCTGTTCGTCAAAGTGATCGTGCCGACGCTGATCGGTTCGGTGATCTGCGGCCTGCCGCTGGCGGGCGTTTCCTTTTTTGTCATGCGGGGCATCATGATCCGGCACCAGCTCAAAAAACATCCGCACGGTCCGCCGGGCGAAAACCCGGTGGCCAAAGACTGACCAGGTCGCCCGGGGCGGGTTTGGTTGCTTCACTCGAATGCTTATTCCTTCACGAGTTCAATTTTTGACGCGGTCAAAGTTTTCTTGCCATCCTTTTCCTTCACCGCGCCGGTCACGGTGACCTTGTGCGTGGTTTTGTTCAAACTCTCAAACGGCACGCCCCTGCCCTTTCCCGGCAAACATGAACCACCCAATGCCTAATTCGGCGCAGCATCCACCGTTTGGATCGTCACCGGGCCGAGCAGTCCGGACTCCATCAAGGCGGTGGTCTTCGTCAGCTTGCGGATGTTCGTGCGGGTCAGTCGTTGCGGCGGCGGCAAGCCGGCGTCACCGATGACACGGTTGGGCCAGAAGTTGACGACCTCGATGGTGAGTTGATTCGCGCCCGGCTTCACGGCCTCCGTCACGTCCACGCGAAACGGCGGTGCCCACACGATGCCGCAGGATTTTCCGTTCACTTTCACTTCGGCCAGCTCGTGGACGGTTCCCAAGTCCAAAAGAAGTTTCGAGTTTTGAGTTTTAAGGTTCA
>JAYWBR010000054.1:0-7964 GCA_043781315.1 Verrucomicrobiota bacterium
CGTTAGGTGTCATTCGCGCGCCACATGAAACAGATCGCCAAAGATGTTCTCGGAGATGTTCGCAAATCCGTGGTAAACCTGTTAGTAGTAGCGATAGCACCGATCCTGTGGACAGGCGCAGCCACAGCGGCATGGTGGGGTTCGCTTCTTTCATTACCAGAAAGCCAAATATCATCCATCCGATACTGGTCAGTGTTCGCAAGCGCGACTGCACTGATTCTAGTTGCATGGAGTCTTTACATCCGCACGCTTCGTAAGCTCCGATTGGTTGAGCAGCAGTTGGTGGATGCCCGGAATCAGACCCACCGTTTTCAGGATGATTGTTTTCCAGACGAGAGATTGCATTTGTATCGCCACCCAACCAAGACTGGTTTTTTTTGCGTGGCGTGTGCTGCGTCCAAAGACAGTTTGGCGTCGCTAATGCGAAAGCAGGATAATGGATGGGTTTGCCCATTAGAGACATCACACTTTGTTCCAGACCCCGATTACAAAGCTCCACCACCGCAACCACCAATCCGACAACCTTGGCAGAGATTTTGACCATGACACCTAACACGCTGATGGGCTGCAAACGAAGTGGCCTTTGATTTTCGGTCTTGATCCACGCGTTTCCAAAACTTCTTCATGCTCCCCGCCTGCGTGCTGCTCTAACATCGTCGCCCATGAATGTAGTTGAAGAAGTTTTGCCCACCACCATCGGCGCTGTCTGTTTTGCTGTCGCGGTTCACATCATGCGTCGGCGGTGACTCAACTTTCTACGCCCGGCACTTGTGCGCGCCCGCAGGAATACAGGCTTGTCGAATTCTCGCTTTTTGATACGATTCCCGCATGACAGCAGCAGTCGCACACATCATTGACGAGGTCGAACACCTCTCTCCTGCGGAGCGCGTCGAGCTACGTCGTCATATCGTCGAACACGTTCCGATGTCCGACGACCTGACGGATGACGATTTCGCCGCCCTTGCGGCCGCGTCCTTCCGCGCGTTGGACGAGGAAGAGGCGCAACGTGCCTGAGCGCGGGGAGGTCTGGCAGGTGGATTTTGGCACCGTCGCCAAGGTTCGTCCCGCGCTCGTCATCACTCGGCCCTACGCCGATGCCGATCGGGCGCTCATCGGCGTCATCCCGCACACCACCTCCACTCGCGGCTCGCAGTTTGAGGTCGCCGTCGGCGCGCGGTTTCTTGGCGAGGGTGCCTTTCTGGTGCAGGGCATTCAGGCGTTCCCACCCAAGTATTTCATGCGGCGCCTTGGCGTCCTCACTCCCGCACAACTTCAGAGCGTGGAGGAGGCTCTGCTTCGATGGCTCGGTGTCACCAATCCCAATGCGCAAAGCCCCTGACAGGCTGCAAACGGAGCAGCCGTTGATTGTTAGTCCTGCCCTTGGGTTTCCAAAACTTCTTCATTCTCCCCGCCTGCGTTCTGCTCTAGCATCGTCGCCCATGAATGTAGTTGAAGAAGTTTTGCCCACCGCCATCGGCGCGCGGCACGTGCTCACGATTGAAGACATCGCCTTTGGCGGCGAGGGCGTGGGGCACGTCGGTGAATTTGTCGTGTTCGTGGCCTTCGTCGTCGTGGGCGAAACGGTCGAGGTCGAGATGACCGAGGTGAAAAAGAAATTCGGCCGGGCCAAACTCCTGCGCGTCATCGAAGCCTCGCCGCTGCGCGTGACGCCCGAGTGCCGCTTCTTCGCGGCGTGCGGTGGCTGCCAGTATCAGCACATCGCCTACACCGAACAACTGCGCATCAAGCACAAGCAGATCGCGGATTTGTTCCAGCGCGTCGGCGGTTTTGCCCAGGCGGTGGTCGCGCCCGTCGTGCCGTGTCCGCAGCCGTATGGCTACCGCAACCGCATCATGATCCGCAGCCAGTGGAACAAGCCGGCGCAGAAGTTGAACATCGGTTTCATCCGCTGGGACAACGGGTTGGTCGAAGACCTCGACGAATGCAAGATCGCGGAGCCGGCATTGAGCGAACAGATCAAGCACGTCCGCGCCAATCCGCCGCCCAAGGGCGGCATCAAGGTGGTGCTGCGCATTCCGCCGGAGGACTGGGTGGTGCCGCGCGATTCGTTTTTTCAGAACAACTTCTTCCTGCTGCCGAAGCTGGTGGAGACGGTGCGGGGTTTTGTCAAAGACGGCGGGGCGAAGCATTTGATTGATCTGTATTGCGGCGTGGGATTTTTTGGAATTGAACTCGCGGACGCGGTGGAGTCATTCGTCGGCGTGGAGTTTGACCGGCAGGCGATCAAGGCGGCGCAGGAAAACGCCAAGTCACGGAACCGCACGAACGGCGAGTTCATCGCGGGCATGGTGGAGGAAGTGTTGCCGGCCTTGATCAAAAAGTTTTCGCCCGAGGCAACCACGACAGTGCTGGATCCGCCGCGCAAAGGCTGCCTGCCGCAGACGCTGCAACTGCTGCGCGACACCGGCCCGGCGCAGATCATCTACATCTCCTGCCATCCGGCGACGATGGCGCGGGATTTGAACACGTTGTGCGCGGACGGTGTCTTTGAACTGGTGCAGGTGGTGCCGCTGGACATGTTTCCGCAGACGCAGCATGTGGAATGTGTGGCTGATTTACGCCGCAAACGGCAGTAACTTCTTGCCTGTCCGGAACCGTTGCGACACCCTCCACCGACGCATGACGACACAGCACGAGCCGGCGCAGAGCAACACATTTGTCGGCAAAATCCTCCCCTGGCTGGTGGCCGCCGCCGGGTTGGTTTTTTATCTGGCGACAATGAGCCGGTGGTTTTCACTGGCCAACCTGACCACGGCGGCGCGGCTCACGGGGGATCTGCCGGGCGCGGAACTTTATTCGCCGCTGTATTTTCTGGTGACGTATCCCTTGCACTGGATTCCCGCCCACCTGGTGCCGCTGGCATTGAACATTTTTTCCGCCGTGTGCGCCGCCTTGACGCTGGGGCAACTGGCCCGCGCCATCACGTTGCTGCCGCACGACCGGACCCACGACCAGCGCATCCGCGAAGAAGGCGAGTTTGCCCTGCTCTCCATTCCCGGCGCGTGGCTGCCGCCGGTCTTGGCGGCGCTGGCGCTGGGATTGCAACTCACGATCTGGGAGGGTGCCACCGGCGGCTCCAAGGATCTGCTAGATCTGCTGCTGCTGTCCTACATCGTCCGCTGCCTGCTGGAATTTCGGATCAACGAACGCGACTCGTGGCTCTACCGGGCGGCGGCGGTTTATGGCGCGGCGATGACAGAGAACTGGATGCTGATCGGCCTGCTGCCCGCGTTTTTCGGAGCGATGGTCTGGATTCGCGGGATCAGTTTTTTCAACCTGCGGTTTCTGCGCTGGCTGGTGCTGTGCGGGCTGGCGGGGCTGCTGCTCTACCTGGTGCTGCCGCTGGTCTATGTCAATTCCGGGTATCAGGAGGGAACATTCTGGCAGGCGCTGAAAATGAATCTCAAGGGGCAGAAGGACATTCTCTCGCTGATGATTCATCGCGCGCCCGGCAACGTGCTGCTCCTGCTGGCGTTGACTTCGCTGCTGCCCATGCTGCTGATCGCGGTCAAGTGGGCGTCTTACTTCGGCGACCCCAGTCCGGTGGGCATCGCGCTGACCACCGCCATCTTCCACCTGTCGCACGGGGTTTTGATGGGAGCCTGCCTCTGGGCGGCGTTTGATCCGGCGTTCGGCCCGCGCTACAAGGGGTTTGGCCTGCCGGCCCTGATGCTCACGCTCATCTACTTTGGGGCGGTCAGCATCGGCTATTTCAGCGGCTATTTTCTGGTGGTCTTCCGGCCGTTGAAAGAGCGCTCGCGCTACGTGCCGTTCTGGAAAACGGCGTTGCATCGCGGTGCCCAAATATTGCTGGGCTTGCTGGTGGTGCTCGTGCCCGCCGGTTTGATTTTCAAAAACTGGCCCCGGATCAACAACTCCAACGGCGCAACCCTGCCGGCCTTCGCCACCCAGCTCACGCAAAACCTGCCGGAACACGCCGTCGTCCTGAGCGATGATCCCATGCGCCTGCTGCTGGCCAAATCCTGGCTGGAACGCACGGGCAAGACGCAAGACCGCCTGTTCGTGAACACCCAAAGCCTGCTCTCGCCCATTTACTTCAACGAACAGCAGGCGCTCCATCCGGCCGAGTGGCTGCCGGCGGTGGATCCGAAAAAAATGCCCCAGGGCGTGGATCCCAAAACCCTCATCGGCCTGCTGCTGAAATTTTCCGAGTCGCGCCCCGTCTATTACCTCCATCCCAGCTTTGGCTATTACTTTGAATATTTTTATCCCGTACCCCACGGTCTCGTTTATGAAATGCGCCGCAGCAGCACCAACACCGTCACCCTGCCCCCCTTGACGGAAACCGAGATCACGGAGAACGAAAATTTCTGGACGCAGCACGCCGACACCGTCACCGGCCTGCTTCCCTTCATCACCGAACCGGCGACTAAAAAGCAGCCCACCTTCCGCCAGACCTTGCTGAAAAAGCTCCACGTCCCTTTCGAGCCTAGCCCCATGGCCATCACCCTCGGCAACTATTATTCCCTAGCGCTAAATTTCTGGGGCGTCCAGGCGGAAGTGGCGGGCAAGCTCGCGGAAGCCCAGCTCCGCTTCACCGGCGCGCTCAAGCTCAACGAGAACAATCTCTCCGCGCGCCACAATCTGGATTTCAACAAAGACCTCCAGGCCGGGATCCCGGCCGCCGTCCAGTCGCCCCAATCGCTGAAGGACGACTTGGGGAAATACCGCGACTGGCAGCAGGTGATGCGCGAATGCGGACCGTTTGACGAGCCGACCCACCGCTTCGCCATGGGCGTGATCTTCGGCCAGGCCGGACTCAACCGCCAGGCCGCCCTGCAGTTTGAGCGCATCCGCGAGCTGGTGCCCGACTACCTTCCCTGCCAGCTCTGGCTCGCCCAGTTCTACGTCCTGAATCATTTCCCCGAAAAAGCCCTGGCCTTGATTCCCAAAATCCGCGCCGAGGCCGACGCTTCAGCGGATCCCGGCGTCGGAAAACTCGACCTCTTGAAAGTGGAAGTCGCCGCGCTTTTTTCCGCCGACAAGGCGGGCGAGGCCGAACAAAAACTTCGCGCCCAGATGGATCAATATCCCAAAGACATGAACCTCCTCAGCCTTGTCTTCCAGGTTTCCACTTCCTTCAAGAGCTACACCAACGCCCTGCACGCCGTGAACCTCGCCCTGGAAATGAAACCCGACGATGTCGGCGCGCTCGTCAACAAAGGCTACCTCTCCATTCAAATCCACGACAACACCACCGCCATCGCGGCCCTCAGCACCGCCCTGGCGGCGGACACCAACAACGCCACCGCCAAACTCAACCGCGCCATCGCCTACCTGGCCGCCGACAAACTGGAAGAAGCCCATCACGACTACGCCGATCTGGAAACGCTTTTCCCCGGCACCTTTCAAATCTATTACGGCCTCGGCGAAATCGCCTGGCGCAAAAAGGACAACAAGACCGCTGGTTACTACTACGACCTCTACGTCGCCAACGCCCCCGCCGACACGGACGAAGCCAAAACCATCACCGAGCGTCTGCAAACCCTGCGTGCCGCCGCCCCCTGAACCGGCCTCATGCGCGTCACGCACGTCATCACGCGCTTGATCGTCGGCGGCGCCCAGGAAAACACCCTCGCCTCCGTCCTGGGCCTGCGGGCCAAGCCCGGTCTCGAAGTGGATTTAATCTCCGGCCCCACCACCGGCCCGGAAGGCTCTTTAGTTTCGAGTTTCGAGTTTCGAGTTTCGGGTTCAACCGCGCCGCTCCTCAACTCAAAACCAGAAACCAGAAACCCGCAACTCACCCTCGTTCCCGAACTCGTCCGCCCCATCCATCCGTGGAAAGATTTCCTCGCACGCCGACGACTGGAAAAAATCTTCCGCACCACCCGGCCCGACCTCGTCCACACCCACAGCGGCAAGGCGGGCATTCTCGGCCGCCTCGCCGCCGCCCGCGCCGGCGTGCCGATCATCATCCACACCATTCACGGCCCGTCGTTTGGGAATTTTCAAAGCGCGCCCGCCAATTTAATTTTCCGCGCCGCCGAACGCCGCGCCGCCAAAGTCACGGATCATTTTGTGTCCGTCGCCGACGCGATGACCCGGCAGTATCTTGCCGCCGGCATTGGCCAAGCCGCGCAATACACGAAAATTTTCAGCGGCTTCGACCTCGCCCCGCTCCTCACCGCAACCAATGATCCCGGCCTCCGCGCGCACTTTGGAATTGCGCCCGGCGATTTCGTCATTGGCACCATCGCGCGTCTCTTCAAGCTCAAAGGTCACGACGACCTCTTCGCCGTCGCGCCCGAACTCGTCCGCCGTTGTCCGCAAATAAAATTTCTCCTGGTCGGTGACGGCCCGTGGCGTTCGCGTTTTGAAAACAAGGCCCGCGAACTCAACCTGCAAAAAAATTTCATCTTCACCGGCCTCATCACGCCTGCGGAAATCCCCAAGCTCACCGGCATCATGGACGTGCTCGCGCATCTGTCCCTCCGCGAAGGTTTGCCGCGCGCCCTGCCGATGGCCCTGGCGGCGGCCAAACCCGTGGTCGCCTACGACTGCGACGGTGCGCGCGAAGTGTGCCTCGAAAACGAGACCGGCTTTTTGCTGCCGCCCGGAGATCTGACCGCACTGACCAACCGTTTGCTGCAACTGGCCGGAGATCCAGCCCTGCGCGAACGGCTCGGAAATCACGGACGGGAATTTGTGAAACCGCGCTTCAGCGTTGAGAAAATGGTGGACGAGCTGCACCAACTTTATTTGCGGCTCGCGGAACAAAAAGGAATCCTCGTCCGATGAATTTTCCCGGCACATTTTATCTGCTCGCCTTCATTGGCGCTTGCGCCACCGCGCTGATCGCGCTGCCGCTGTGGCGCAAGTGGTGCCTGCGCTCTGGCCTCGTGGATGATCCCGGCCACCGAAAAATCCACGCGGAACCCGTGCCGCTCGCGGGCGGTCTGGCCGTGATGACCGCGATCACGGTGCCAGTTTTATTGGGCCTGCTCGCGCTGTGGGCGCGACAGGCCAATCTGGTTTCACTGGCTGATGCCGCCACGACCGAGCGCCTCACTTACGGCCTGCACAAACGCAGCCTGGAACTGGCGGCGATTTTTCTCGGGGCGCTGGGGATGCTGATCGTCGGATTGCTGGACGACAAACACGAGTTGAAACCGTCGTGGAAATTCACCGGACAATTTCTCATCGCCCTGCTCGTCGCCGTTTCCGGTGCGCGCATCACGCTGTTTGTTCCCAGCCTGCTCTTCAGTTACGCCGTCACGGTTCTCTGGATTCTCACCGTCATCAACGCCTTCAATTTCATGGACAACATGAACGGCCTGTGCGGCGGCCTCGGCACCATCAGCGCGCTGGGCTTTGCACTGCTGTCCGCCCACGCCGGCCAATACCTTGTCGCCCTGATCGCGTTTCTGACCAGCGGCGCGCTGCTCGGTTTTCTGCCGTACAACTTTCCCCGCGCGCGCGCTTTTCTCGGCGATTCGGGCAGTCATCTCGTCGGCTACCTGCTGGCCGTGCTCGCCATCCTGCCGCATTTTCATTCCGCGAAACATCCCCAGCCGCTCGCCGTGCTTAGTCCGCTGCTGATCCTCGCCGTGCCGCTGGGAGACATGGTCTGGGTGGTGTGGCTGCGTTGGAAACTGGGCCAGCCTTTTTACATCGGCGACAACAACCATCTCTCACATCGGCTCGTTCGGCGTGGCTTGTCCCGCACCCAGGCCGTGCTGGTGATCTGGCTATTGGCCGTGCTGCTCGGCGCGCTGGCGTTTGTTTAGTGGCACGGGCGTCCCGCCCGTGTGTTTCCATCCCCGCAGTGTTTGTTCTCGCCAGAGACTCACGGGCGGGACGTCCGTGCCACTCCGCTCCGCCTCGCCGAACCCTCGTTGATTTTATTTTCCCAAGCGCAACCAAGCGCGTAAGCTGGCGGCAAATTTTTTATGGCCACAACCAATCCACCGACAGCTGATACC
>JAYWBR010000055.1:0-7945 GCA_043781315.1 Verrucomicrobiota bacterium
CAACTTGAACGGCCTCACCAACCGTGTCGGTCAGCGCGTGCCTTGGCTGGAACTTTACAACCCCAGCACGAATGTCCTTTCGCTAAACGGGATTTTTCTGGCGAACAATTACACCAACCTTTTGCAGTGGGCGTTCCCCACCAACGCGAGCATCAACGCGGGTCAGTTCAAAATTATTTTTGCCGACACGTTGACCAACCTCACCACGACGAATGAACTCCACGCCAGCTTTACCCTGCCCAGCCGCACCGGTTCGCTCGCCCTGACGCGCGTCGCCAACAACGGCCAGGCGCAGGTGCTGGACTTCGTGGATTACACGGACATCAATCTCAACGACTCCTACGGCTCGTACCCCGACGGCCAGAGTTTCAGCCGTCAGGAATTTTTCCAGCCCACACCCGGCACCACGAACAACGGCAGCGCCACGCCGCCGCCTTCGTTCATCGCCTACACGTCGCCGGGTTCCATTTACACCCAGAACTTCAACACCCTCCCGAACCCCGGCGCGCTCTCGATCAACGCCGACAATCCGGTGACCAACAACGGCGTCATCTATTCGCTCGCCAATCCGTTCGACTTTGCGTTCCCCGTCATCGCCACCGGCAACAGCGGTGGCTTGGGGATCGCCGCGCTGGCGGGTTGGTATGGTTCGGGTGTTTTGAGTGCCAAATTTGGCGCCACCTCCGGCGACCAGACCACGGGCGGCGACCTCAGTTTTGGTTTGCCCAATAATTCCAACCGCGCCCTCGGCCTGCTCGCCACCAGCTCGACGAAGGGCACCGCGTTCGGCGTGCGTTTCGTCAACGGCACCGGCATGACTTTGAACCGCATCAATGTCCAACTCACCGGCGAAGTCTGGCGACAATCCAATCTTGCGAAGACGTTGCAGTTTTTTTACCTCGTGGATTTGACCGGCACGAACACGTTTTCCACCAACGCAACGGCTTTGGTTCCCGCCTTGAATGTTAGCCTGCCAACCTTGGGCAGCGCCGTGAACGGCGTGGCGGTGGACGGCACGGCCGCGATCAACCAAACCAATTTGAGCGTGCTGAACCAGGCCATCACGAACTGGCCGCCGGGCGCGGCGTTGTGGCTCGGCTGGCAGATGACCGATTCCACCGGCAAGGCGCAGGGACTGGCGATTGATAATTTAAGTTTTTCCGCCAGCGTGCCGTTGTCCGTGCCGCTGACCATCCAGACCGTCGGCACCAACCTGTTCCTCAACTGGCCGGGTGTGGGCGGACAAACTTACCAGCTCGAATACAAGGACGACTTGAATGCGCCGGCGTGGACAGCGCTCGGCAACGCGGTGACGGGAACCGGCGGAACGCTGGCCCTCACGAATAATTTTGGCGTCTCGCCGCAACGCTTCTTCCGGCTGCGGCTGGTGAATTGATGCCGGCAAGAACCGCCTGCCGACGGACCGGAAACATCCGTTTGACAAGGAAGAATTATGATTGTAGTCAGGGTTGAATGATTCCTGAAAGCGCCTTTTGACTCAGCCCATGAAGTCGTCGTGCATGTCAAAAAAACAGCCCGGTTCCGGCCAGACGGACGCGGCGGGTTTTACTTTGATTGAACTGCTGACGGTGATCGCCATTATCGCCGTCCTGTCGGCGATTTTATTGCCCGCGCTGGCGAAGGCCCGCGAACAGGCCCAAGCCACCGTCTGTCTCAACAACACCAAGCAGCTCGGCCTAGCCTGGCATATTTATGCCGGCGATCACAACGAACGCCTGCCGTACAACCTGGGGCTGGCCGGCTCGTCCTGGCGCACGGAACTGAACTGGGTCAACAACGTCATGACGTGGAATTTAAGTGCCGACAACACCAACCTCGCAACGCTGACGCAGGC
Organism: Verrucomicrobiota bacterium; assembly: GCA_043781315.1. Classification (GTDB taxonomy): domain Bacteria; phylum Verrucomicrobiota; class Verrucomicrobiia; order Limisphaerales; family CAIQOK01; genus CAIQOK01. Next base: position 1,856 of record JAYWBR010000055.1, read on the forward strand.
GAGCCTGGGTGCGCTGGTCGGCGGAAATACCAGCGTCTATCGCTGTCCGGCCGACCGGGCGTTGAGTTCGGTGCAAAGGGAGTCCGGCTGGACCGCGCGCATCCGCAGCTACTCGATGAACGCCATGATCGGCGACGCGGGAAATTTTTCCACCAACGGATTCAACGTGAACAATCCCGGCTACCGGCAGTTTTTCAAGACGACCCAGATTTCGCGGCCGTCCGAAATTTTTATCTTCCTCGACGAACATCCCGACAGCATCAACGACGGCTACTTTCTCAACAAGGCCCCGTACGCCAGTGCCGGTGGCTATGCCCGGGTGAAATGGACGGAGCTGCCCGCTTCCTACCATAATCGCGCCGCCGCGTTTTCCTTCGCTGACGGCCATTGTGGGTTGCATCGTTGGAAACAGCCCGCCACCCTCGTGCCGTCTTTTCCCGCCGCCGCCAATCTTCCAATTGTCATTCCTGCCAGCCCTCTGTCGGCGGCGGAAGATTTCAACTGGGTGATGACTCACATGAGCGCCAGCTCGGAACGTGGTGCTGAAGATTGAGGACTGGAAACTCCCTGCTCAAAGAAATTGCTGCAGCATGGATTTGTCGCCCGCAGCCCCCAGGAGATAAACCTTGTCGCCTTGCGTCCAGACGGCCGTGACCAATCCGTTGATCGTGGAGATCCGGGCGGAACCGGCTTCCGGTGCGCCCCGGACGGAGGTGCGCGGCACCACAAACAACCACAGGTCGGTGGTCTGATTCGGCGGCAGCGGCCGGCCCGAGCGGAAACAAAGCATGGAAACTTTTTCCTTCTGCCAGTCCTGGATGGCACAGCCCACCACGGCGACCTTTTGCAGCGAGTCGGGCAAGGTGTAATCTGCGGGCGCCTGCTTTTTGGCAAAGTAGGCGCGGATTTCCGTCGTGCTATTCGTCAACAAATCCATGCCGTAACCATTCAGCGCGATGCCCATCATCTGGTTCTGGTAAACCGCCAGCGTGTTATCCTTGGGATAAAACTGCGGCCAGAAGATCGTCAGCATCGCCAGCAGAATGATCCCCACCAACACCGCCACCGTCAGGCGCGGATGCCGCTGCGGAAGCCGTTCCAGAGCCGGCTGTTCCGAGATGATTTGTTCCTTCAACCCGGCCGGCACGGGGATGTCCCGAAGTTTGGCGCGCAGGGCTTCTTGGTAAGCGCAATGATTCGTCAGCCAGCTCCCCAGTCCCGGGTCGCGTTGCGCCAATGCCAGCGCCTCGGCCACCTGCGCATCCGCCGCATCCGCCGTCCCGGGCCGGTACGTCAGCAAAATTATTCTGGCTTCGTTGACGTTCACAATAGAGAGGGCGGTTGGCCGGCGGCGATGTCGCGCGCCAGCAGGTGCTGTAACTGACCAATGCCGCGCGCCAGCCGCGACTTCACCGTGCCCAGCGGCACACCGAGAATTTCTGCGATTTCGTTGTAAGAATGATCCTGCAAGTAAAACAGCGCCACGGGCGCTTGGAAAATGGCGTCCACCTGCGACAGCGTGTCCAGCACTTTCGCAGTGTCGATTTGGCTGACCGCCGCCGGCCCGACCGGCGGCAGCTCGATCTCCGCCGCCTCCAGCTCGAAATGAGGAAATCGGGTTTGCCGCCGCCGGGATTCTAAAAACTCCCGGTGGAGAGTGGTGAACAGCCAGGTTTTCACTTTGGAAGCATCGCGCAATTGATGACCTTTGGTGGCCCAGATCGTGAACGTTTGCTGCGTCAAATCACAGGCGTCCGCTTCGGTGCGGGTCAGGCTGAAAGCAAACTGATAAAGCGGAACGTAGAAACGTTCCACCAGACTTTCAAATTCAATGCCATCCGCCATGACGAGTCATCAATGTTTAGAGGCGGGAGTGCAACATTTGTTCCGCTGCAACGCGAGCTTGAAATCATACAAACCACTAATATGTCCTGGAACAAAACCTCCCGTCGGCACTCGCAACTGTGCAGAGCGTGGTGCCGGTCAAAATCTGATTTGCCCCAGGCGCTCTGAATGCAGCCGCTTTACCTTCCCATGCGTCCAGCAACCCGCACAGTTGAAAAAAAACTGATAGCCGTCCGTTTCGCGGCGATCGAACCTTTCCAATTTCAAACCCGCATGGTTCCGCGCACCATCCGGCAGGAAAGTGTCGTTGCCAGCAGGGTTGCAACCCGGGAACGGTCCGCCCGGGCCGTTGCAAAATTTGGCGGTCGGGTTAGTTTGCCCCGCTGCGCTGGTGCGGGCAAAAGTCCCTCAGAACGGTTGAGTCTGCATCAGCGCAGCATTGCTTTCTCCCGGCAGAAACAAAAACGAAGGTGGAGAAAGCCCCGCCGCTTTTGAAAGGACGCCATCGTTCAGCCCGCCCCGCCGCCAGCCATTTTTTTCGCTTCACCCTTCAAGAGCGCGACTCCGTAGTCGCGGTTCATGCGGGCGATGAAATCGAGCGAGATTTCCTTCGGGCAAACCGCCTCGCAGCTTCCCGTCACGGTGCAGGAACCAAAGCCTTCGGAATCCATCTGTGTGACCATTGCCTTCACGCGCTTGTAACGTTCCGGCTGACCTTGCGGCAGCAGGCCGAGATGCGAGACCTTCGCGGCGACAAACAGCATCGCGCTCGCATTTTTGCAGGCGGCCACACACGCGCCGCAGCCGATGCATTGCGCGGCGTCCATTGCGAGGTCAGAATTTTCCTTCGGCACCGGAATTGAATTCGCGTCCGGCGCAGCCCCAGTGCGGACGCTGATGAAACCGCCGGCGTGCTGGATGCGGTCAAACGCCTTGCGATCCACGACCAGATCCTTGATGAGCGGAAACGCTTTCGCGCGGAACGGTTCGACGACCAGCGTGTCGCCGTCCTTGAAGCTGCGCATGTAGGTCTGGCAGGTGGCGATGCCTTTGTGCGGGCCGTGCGGCTTGCCGTTGATGACGCACGAACAGGTGCCGCAGATGCCTTCGCGGCAGTCGTGGTCGAACGCGATGGGTTCCCCGCCTTGCATCGCGATGTCCTCGTTCACCACGTCGAGCATTTCCAGGAACGACATGTTCTCGTTCAACTCGGGCGTCTGATAGGTCTGGAGCGCGCCGGGCGAGTTCTGATTTTTTTGCCGCCAAACTTTCAAGGTAACTTTCATGGTCAGTTCATTCGTAAATTTTTTCGGGTCATCGCCGCGTGAAAACCGATTTCACGCTTCGGCTTTTTCTTTTCCGCCATCATTTCCCGGAGGGCATCAAAAACAATTTTGAAACGGGAATCGTATTTCCGCTCCATCGCCGCCAGCTTGCGCGCGAGGTCTGAATGCGTTGCGAGCATCTGCCGCAACTGCACAAACGTCCGCATGATCGCGAGGTTCACCTGGATGGCGCGGTCGCTCCGCAGCACGCTCGACAGCATTGCGACACCTTGTTCGGTGAAGGCGTAGGGGCGAAACTTTCGATGCTCTCCCCGCTTTAAGGTCACAATTTGTGACCTTAAAGAACCCTTTTTTTTCAATGGTTTTGTCGTGGTTTCGTCGTTTAAGGTCACAATTTGTGACCTTAAAATCAGCGCAGCTTCCTCCGTGGCAACTTGAAACATGAAGTCGGTCGGAAAGCGTTCGAGGTTGCGCTTCACTGCCTGGTTCAAAACTTTCGTCTCTACGCCGTAGAGTTCCGCCAGATCACTGTCGAGCAACACCTTCTCGCCGCGCAGAAGTAGAATCTTCCGCTCGATGCGTTGGGCTGGAATCAGGTTGGCTTCACTCATGTGTCATTCAAGCGGAAAAATTGAAGTCACAAATTGCGACCTCAAGTTGGCGTATCACTTGTAGCTCCGCGTGCTCATGTGGACTTCCTCGTAGATGAGCGGCTCTTTGTTCAGGATGGGTGCCTTCGCCGGATCGCCGGCATATTCCCAGCCGGCCACGTAGGCAAAGGCGTCGTCGCGGCGCTTCACATCGCCCGGATTCACCAAGCCCTGCTTGGTTTCGGGATCGTCCGGCGTGTATTGATATTCTTCGCGGAAATGGCCGCCGCAGCTTTCCTCGCGGTGCAGCGCGTCGCGGCACATGAGTTCGCCGAGTTCGATGAAGTCGGCGATGCGGCCCGCTTGTTCCAAGGATTGATTCCAGTCATTGCCCTCGCCGGAAACCTTGACGCTTTTCCCATACTCCTCACGCAACGCCGCGATTTTTTTGATGCCTTCTTCGAGGCTGGCCTTGGTGCGCGCCATGCCGCAGTGATCCCACATCAGCTTGCCGAGCGCCTTGTGGAAGCTGGCCGGCGTGCGCGTGCCGTTGTTGCCGAGCAATTTCTTGGTCAGTGCTTGGACGTTATCCTCCGCCTGCTTGAACGCCGCGTGATCTGTCGTGGGACGCTTGTCCGGCTTCTGCGTCGCGAGATAACCCGAGATGGTCGCGGGCAAAACAAAATACCCGTCCGACAAACCCTGCATCAGCGCGCTCGCGCCGAGCCGGTTCGCACCGTGGTCGGAGAAGTTCGCCTCGCCCAGCACGAACAGGCCGGGAACGTTGCTCATCAAATTGTAATCCACCCACAAGCCGCCCATCGTGTAATGCACGGCGGGATAAATCCGCATCGGCGTCTTGTAGGCGTCTTCGTTGGTGATCTCCTGATACATCGCGAACAAGTTGCCGTAGCGCTCGCGCACCTTGTCTTCGCCGAGACGCTTGATCGCCGCAGAAAAATCCAGATAAACGCCGAGTCCGGTTTCGCCCACGCCGCGGCCTTCGTCGCAAACCGTCTTGGCCGCGCGGCTCGCGATGTCGCGGGGCGCGAGGTTGCCGAACGCGGAATACATGCGCTCCAGATAATAATCGCGATCACCCTCGGCAATGTCCGCCGGCGCTTTCTTGCAATCCTCTTTTTTCTTCGGCACCCAGACGCGGCCGTCGTTGCGGAGCGATTCGCTCATCAGCGTGAGCTTCGACTGGTAATCGCCGCTGACCGGGATGCACGTCGGATGAATCTGCGTGTAGCACGGGTTGGCGAAGCACGCGCCGCGTTTGTAGGCGCGCCAGCTCGCGGTGACGTTCGCCTGCCGCGCGTAGGTTGAGAGATTATAGACGTTGCCGTAACCGCCGGTCGCAAGAACCACGGCGTCGGCGTTGTGGCGCGAGATTTCACCGGTCTGAAGATTGCGGACAATAATACCCTTCGCCTGACCGTCCACGACGACGAGGTCGAGCATCTCCGAGTGCGTGAAAGATTTCACGCCACCGCTGGCGATCATCTTGTTCAACGCCGAGTAAGCACCGAGCAACAACTGCTGGCCGGTTTGGCCACGCGCGTAGAACGTCCGGGAAACTTGCGCGCCGCCAAAAGAACGGTTGTCCAGCAACCCCCCGTATTCACGGGCGAACGGCACACCTTGCGCCGCGCATTGGTCAATGATGTTCACCGACACTTCGGCGAGCCGATGCACGTTGGCTTCGCGGGCGCGGAAGTCGCCGCCCTTGATCGTGTCGTAGAAGAGGCGATGCACGGAGTCGCCGTCGTTCTGATAATTCTTCGCGGCATTGATGCCGCCCTGGGCCGCGACCGAGTGCGCGCGCCGGGGCGAATCATGGAAAACAAAGTTGTGAACCTCGTAGCCAAGTTCCGCCAGCGTCGCGCTGGCGCTCGCGCCCGCCAACCCCGCGCCGACGACGATGATTTTGTATTTCCGCTTGTTCGCCGGGTTGATGAGCTTGGTGTTGAACTTGTAGTTCTCCCACTTTTTGTCGAGCGGGCCGGGGGGAATGTTTGAGTTAAGCGTGGCCATGTTATTTCGCCTCCTTTGTCGCCGCCATCGAGGAATCCATCAGCGAACGCTTTGCCTTCTCCGCGTAATCCGCGCCAATGACATGCAGGTAAATCGAAACCGGAATCAACGCATAGCCGACGAAGATGGCGATGCTCGTGACCTTGGCGAAACGCTGGATGACCGACGACCAGGCGTGGTTTTTCAAACCGAGCGATTGAAACATCGCCGCGAGTCCGTGGCCGAGATGCACGAACAGCAATGCCTGTGCGATCAAGTAGAACAGGCAAACCCAGCCGACCTGGAAGCCGAGGATCATCATCGCATAGACATCGGGGACGGTTTCGCCGTGC
>JAYWBR010000056.1:0-2578 GCA_043781315.1 Verrucomicrobiota bacterium
TATTTTTTGAAAATGCGCGCCGACAACCGCCTGCACGCCGCCCCAGAAAAGCCCGTGATGCACGAGCAGCAGGCTCGCGCCGCGCGCCGCCGCCTCGCGGATCGTGAACTCGCACGCATCGACGGACGCGGCGATTTTTTTCACCGGGCCGGAGTTTTCGATTTGCAGGCCGTTGAGCGCGTTCGGCCAGTCGTTGATTGTTTTGATCTTCAAAAAATCGTCGAGGTGTGCAACGATCTGCTTCAGTTTCTTCATGGCGATGAGTGTTATTGATGAAAACGGAGTTGTCAGATAAGTTTCAACAAACAAGGAGATTTCCCATGCCATCCACAGAAGCCAATGTTTCCGAAAAACTCGTGAACTGCCCGCTTTGCAGCGAGCCGCTCCGCGACAATCCAAACGAATGCGGCAAATGCGATTGGGTGAAAGGCTACCGCCAGAGGCAATACGGCGGCGGCCAGCGCGACATGATTGCCGCAGTGTTGAGCCTCGTGCCGGGTGCCGGGCATTTTTACAAGGGTCACAAGCTCGCCGGCTGGCTGTTTTTCTTCGGCACCGGCGGCGCGATTGCGGCGGCGCTGCTCGCGGCCACGCCGACTGCGGGATGGGGCGCGCTGCTGCTCCCGCTTTACTGGGTGTGGGTGATGATGCTGGCCTACTGGACGGACGATCTGGTGGTGCCGCAGCCGGACGCGAAATCGTGACCGAGCAGGTGTCGGAAGAGTTCCGTTGTTAGTGGCGGATCGGGCGTTCAGCCGCGCAGCAGGCGCAATCCCGGCTCTCAGCGTGTGAAATAAGTCCGGTCGGCGGGTGGAGGGCATCGCGCCGTCGATGCCAGGGCGGGAGGTGGCACGGAAGCGACGGCGCGCTTCCCTCCATTCGCGGCGCACTGCACACGACTTATTTCACAGTTTCTCCGGGTGTGAAAATGTCGGGGGGCAGCATTCAGGTTTGCCGCATCAAGTCCCCGGACATACGATGCGAACTTCATGCTCTGGATCGCCCCATCGAAAAAGGACACCGACAACGCCACGCTGGAAAAACGCCTGTGGGATGCCGCCGAGCGCGCCAGATTGAAATCCAAGTGCAACATACCAAGTCAAATCAATCACCGACAAACACATGATCACCGTCATTGAAACCACCGCCGGGAAAGGCAACGCCCCGATCTACCAGTTGAAGGTCGTCCTGCTCGACAGCGAGCCGCCTGTTTGGCGGCGGCTGCAAGTGCCCGGCGACGTTCGCCTCGACTGGTTGCACGCCGTCCTTCAGGTCGCGATCGGCTGGACCAACAGCCATCTGCACCAGTTCCGGGTTGGCGAGGACTGCTACTCCGACACGCGCCATCACTTTGCCGAGTTTGAGGGTGACCCGGAAATCTTCGAAGCGAGCAAGTTCACTCTCCGGCAAATCGCCCCGCGCGAGCAGGACGTCTTCGGTTACGAATACGATTTCGGCGATTCATGGGAGCACGAGATCACGGTGGAGAAAATCCTGCCGCCCGACGCCGCTGCCGCCACGACCGCGCTCTGCCTCGACGGCACCCGCGCCTGTCCGCCGGAGGATTGTGGTGGCGTTGGGGGCTACGACAACCTGCTCAAGACCCTCAAGAACCGGAAACACCCGGAGCACAAAAACATGAAGGAATGGCTGGGCCGCGCGTTCGACCCCGCCGCCTTCGACGTGGCGAAAACCAACCTCTGGCTGCGAAAACTGAAATGGCCACGCGTGACTGATGCGCAACTGCGCAAGGTGCTCATGTGCCGGGACGATTACCACGAATGAGCCTGACCCAACCTCAAGATCCCAGTGCGCCGGGCTGAACGCCCCTTCCCGCGATTGGAAAGCACCATTGCCAACAACGTCACGGCGATACTTAGAAAAATGAACACCGAACTCGTCCAAACGCTCACCACCACGTTTGAAGCCAGCGCCCAGCAGACCGAAGGCGGCATCGAGTATTGGCTGGCCCGCGATCTCCAACACCTGCTCGGCTACGATGAATGGCGCAATTTCAACGCCTCCATTTCCAAGGCCAAGACGGCCTGTGAAGTTTCCGGCCACCGCGTTGCCGACCATTTTGTTGGCGTCAACAAAATGGTCGATCTCGGTTCGGGCAGTCAGCGTGAGATCGAGGACATCATGCTCACCCGCTATGCCTGCTACCTCATCGCCCAGAACGGCGACCCGCGGAAGCAGGAAATCGCCTTTGCCCAGACCTACTTTGCCGTCCAGACCCGCCGGGCGGAATTGATCGGGCAACGCCTGCTGGAAGCCGAACGCGTCTCCGCCCGGAAGAAACTTAGCACCACCGAAAAGGAACTCTCCGAAGTCATCTTCGAGCAGACCGGCGGCGATGAGAACTTCGCCATCATCCGCAGCAAAGGCGACCAGGCCCTCTTCGGCAAAACCACGCAGGCGATGAAAGCCCACTGGAAAGTCCCGGACAACCGACCGCTGGCCGACTTCGCGCCGACCATCATTCTCAAAGCCAAAGATTTCGCCACCGAGATCACCATCTTCAACGCCCGCCAGCACGGGATGACGAACGAGTCCGCCATTTCCAGTGAACACATCA
>JAYWBR010000057.1:0-2574 GCA_043781315.1 Verrucomicrobiota bacterium
GACACCGTGAAACTGAAAGCCATCATCACAGCTCCGTGGTTCAAGCCCGCCCTCGGCGCGGCGCTGACGGTGCTGTGCGGGCTGCTGTTGTGGGGCACGCCGCTCGGGGAGGCTTGGGAAAACGCCAGCTACGACTACCTCTTTGCCTTTTGGAACAGCCCGATGACCAATCAAGTGGCGTTCGTCCGGATGGACAACGATGCCTACGATAAGTTGGGCCAGCATCGCGGCCAGCCGTGGGATCGCCAGCTCCATGAGCGGTTGCTGGACAAACTCACCGAGGATGGCGCCCGGCTCGTGGTCTTCGACGTTTTTTTTACCGAAGAAAAAAATCCCGTCACCGATGCGGCGCTCGCTGCGGCGATGCGGCGCAATGGTCACGTCGTCCTCGCGTCCAAAATCATCGAGCCAAAACATCCCGAACTGGAGAGCGCCTACGTGAAGCCGCCCGCCGGGCCGTTCAAGGCGGCGGCCGCAAATTTTGGCGCGGGCAAGGCGAACGACGAGGGCCGCGGTGAAATCGTGCGCCGCCACTGGCCGTTTCTGGCCCCGGGTGCCGATCCCTTTCACAGTCTGGGTTGGGCGGCGGCGCAATCGCTGGGCGCGCATCTCGATGAGGGGGTGGAAAAACAATGGCTGCGTTATTACGGCGAAACAATCCCAGCGGAAACCTTCAGCTACCCGCTGGCGCTCGACCAAGCCAAAGGCCATTTCCGCGACAAAATTATTTTCATCGGGAACTGGCCCAACGATCCCGATCCGGCCATCCGGGAGGATGATAAGTTCCGGACTCCGTACACGCGTTGGAACCCGCGCTGGAACGGCGACGCCATCGGCGGCGTGGAAATCATGGCCACCACGTTTCTCAATCTGGTGAACGGTGACTGGCTGCGTCGCCCGCCGGAATGGCTGGAGGCATTTTTCCTTTGCGTGACCGGAGTTTTAATCGGCCTCATCGTGTATCGGTTCCGGCGCCTGCGGGCGTGTCTCGTGGCGGCCGCGCTGGCCTTGACGGTGCTGCTCGTCTTCGTCTTATGGAGCTACTACACGAACTACTGGTTTCCCTGGCTCGTGATCGCCGGCGGCCAGGTGCCGTGCGCACTGGCTTGGACGCTGCTCGCGCCAAGACGGCCTGCGGAGAGCGTCTGGGCGGAAGGTGTGGAACGATTCCCCGGTTACACCACGCTCGGCGAACCGTTCGGCGAAGGTGCGTACGGCAAAGTCTGGCTCGTGCGCAACGCCACCGGCCAATGGCAGGCGCTCAAGGAAATTGAACGCGCCAAGTTCGAGGACGAAGAACCGTACGACCGGGAATTTCGCGGCATCAAAAACTACAAACCCTTTTCCAACCAGCATCCCGGCTTGCTGCACATTGACCACGTCAACCGCAACGACCGCGCGGGTTATTTTTATTACGTCATGGAACTCGGCGACCCGCTCAATCCCGACTGGGAGCAAAAGGGTGAACCGTACAAACCCCGCGACCTGTCGAGCGTGTGCCAGCAGGCGGACTTGCGACGGCTCTCGGCGCACGAAACCATCCGCATCGGCCTCGCGCTCGCCGAAGCGCTGGAATTTCTGCACGGCCTGGAACTGGTGCATCGCGACATCAAGCCGTCCAACGTGGTGTTTGTGCAAGGACGGCCCAAATTCGCGGACGTGGGTCTGGTGCGGGAAGCGCCGGACATTGGGGAGGAACGCACGCAGGTGTTCACGGAGTATTATCGCGCGCCGGACGGAGTGGGCACCAAGCTCGCGGATATTTATGCGCTCGGCATGACGCTTTACGTCGTCAGCACGGGGAGACATCCGCGCTCCTTTTCCGAACTCTCCACCACGCTCGTCGCCAAGCCGGGGTTCATGCGGTTGAACGAAATCATCTGCCGCGCCTGCCAGCCGATCGCGGCCCAACGCTGCGCCAGTGCGGCGGAAATGCTGCGAGCTTTACGGGCCGCGCAGCAGGAGTTGGACGCCGATCCCACCCGGCAAATTTGAAATGAACCGCCGGACGCACCCTTACTTCTGCATCTCGGCGGTGTGATGATATTCGAGGAAGGTGAACAGCAGCGCGGCCAGTCCCACAAAAATAACCGGCGCGAGAATCAACGCACTCACGGACAACGGCACGCCGGTGCTGGTCCATTCATAGGTGCTTTGCAACGTCGGATGATGCGCGAGCAAAGTCTTGAGATGCTTGGTCAGTGACAGCGTGTTGATGTTCGTGGGGATGCGGCCGATGCCCATTTCCACAATGGCTCCATAGACAATGGCCATCGCCACGTAGCGCTGCGTGATCTGCCCGAGAAAAATTCCCAGCCCGCTCCAGGCGAACACGGCGAGAAATTGCGCCGCCAAAAACAGCGGCAGCAACGCGCCGAGCGACGGCATCCCGCGCAACTGCCCCGCCGTGAAGAGCAGCAGCGTTTGCAGCAGCAGTGTGATTTGCAGAAACGCGGTCTGGGCCAGGTATTTCAAAATCAGCAACCGCGCCCGGCCCAGCGGCCGCGTGGTGAGGAAGCTCAGGGTGTTGGTTTGCAATTCGTCGCGGATCAAGCCGCCGCACAACCGCACGCA
>JAYWBR010000058.1:0-7907 GCA_043781315.1 Verrucomicrobiota bacterium
CCGGGCGGGCGGCGAGGTCTTCACGCACCTGCATCCGCTCGGAACCATTTCGATGGCGGCGGAAGAAATTCTGGCCCGACGCAATCTTGACGAGCGCGCCGCGACGAACGCGCCGATGGCTTCAACCAACGTGGTCGGCAGCGAAGTGACTTTTCCCTACGCCTTCCCGCGTCCCGGCGACTACCGGATGTGGGTGCAGGTGCGCGTCAACGGCCGCGTGTTGACGGGTGTGTTTGACGTGCAGGTCAAACCGGGCCGGTGAGACTGCGAATTGTTTCACCACAAAGCAACAAAGTAGAATTCCCTTTGTTCCTTGGTTGTTCTCACTCCTTCGGCAGGAACGTGAACGCCACCGCCGCCAGCACGCAGCAGAGCGCGGCCACATGGTTCCAGCGGATTTTCTCGCCGAGATAAAACATGGCGAAGATGACGAACACGGTGAGCGTGATGACTTCCTGGATGATCTTGAGCTGCGTGGCGGTATAGACCGAGTTGCCCCAGCGGTTGGCCGGCACCATGAGCACGTATTCGAAGAAGGCGATGCCCCAGCTCACGAGAATGACCAGGAACAGCGGCTTGCTTTTGAATTTCAAATGGCCGTACCACGCGAACGTCATGAAGACATTCGAGCAGGTCAGCAGCACGATGGGCAGCCAGCGGGATTCCGTAAGATTCATGCCGGGAAAATGAATTCCTCCGGCAGGGGTGTCAAATCGGAACACGGAAACTCACCCGCAAATACTTTTACGCCGTGACCGCCCGGTCCTTGAGAATCCACTCGTAACCCTTCGCTTCGAGTTCGAGCGCGAGTTCTTTGCCGCCGGTTTTCACGATGTGGCCGTCCACCAAAACGTGGACGAAATCCGGCACGATGAAATTCAACAGGCGCTGATAGTGCGTGATGACGAGCTGGGCGTTGTCGGGGCGCTTGAGGGCGTTGACGCCGTGGCTGACGACTTTGAGCGCGTCAATGTCCAGGCCGGAATCGGTTTCGTCGAGAATGGCGAGCTTGGGTTCGAGCACGGCCATCTGGAAAATCTCGGCGCGCTTCTTTTCGCCGCCGGAGAAACCTTCGTTGACCGAACGCTTGAGCAGATCGTCCTTCAACTCCAGCAGCTTCATCTTGTCCTTCACGAGCGCGAGAAACTCGATGGCGTCGAGTTCCTGTTCGCCCTTGTGTTTGCGGATTTCGTTAAGCGCAGCCTTGAGGAAATAGGTGCTGTTCACGCCGGGAATCTCGACCGGATACTGGAACGCGAGAAACACGCCTTCACGGGCACGCTCTTCGGGGTCGAGGTCGAGCAGGTCCTTGCCGTTGTAAATGACTTCGCCGCTGGTGATGTCGTAGCCATCGCGACCAGCCAAGACCGCCGCCAGCGTGCTCTTGCCGCTGCCGTTCGGTCCCATGACGGCGTGGACTTCGCCCGCGTTGATGGTGAGGCTGACGCCCTTGAGGATTTGTTTGCCCTCGACGCCCGCCGAGAGGTTTTTGATTTCTAATATCGTTTTGCTCATTTTTCTAAATTCTTTTTTAACCACGGATGGACACGGATTAACACGGATAAAATCATAAGACAATGCGCTCAAATTCCAGCCGGGCGTTTTTGAAATTCAAAATCAATCCGACCCGCAGCTTGGTGATGCGGAAATAATTCAACATCTGACCGCGCTCATGGTCGGTGATGCGGTCAATGACCTTCGTGTCCACAATCACTGAACCGAAAGCAATCAGGTCGGGAACAAATTCTCCGACTTCAACGCCGCGAAACAAAACCGGAAACCGTCGCTGCTGGTCAAACGCCACGCCGTGCTGCTTGAACAAAACTGTCAGTGCGTTGTCGTAAATCTTCTCATGCAATCCGTGACCAACTTCATTCAAAACTTCAAAGGCAAAACCAATAAGCTTCTCCGTTTCGGCTTTAAGAATCAGTTTTGATTCACCTCCACGTCTTAAGTCTGGTCTTTCATCCGTGTCCATCTGTGTCCATCCGTGGTTAAATTGTTTTTAGCCGACGCTGCCTTCCAGACTCACGCCCAAAAGCTTCTGCGCTTCGACGGCGAATTCCATCGGCAGTTCCTTGAACACTTCCTTGCAGAAGCCGTTCACGATCATGTTCACGGCGTCCTGCGTGGAAATCCCGCGCGACTTGCAGTAAAAAATCTGGTCCTCACCGATCTTCGAGGTTGAAGCTTCATGCTCTACGCTCGCCGTGGTGTTCTTCACCTCGATGTAGGGGAACGTGTGCGCGCCGCACTTCGCGCCGATGAGCATGGAATCGCATTGCGAGAAGTTGCGCGCGTTCGTGGCGCTCTTCGCAATCTTGACCAAGCCGCGATAGCTGTTCTGGCCGTGTCCGGCGGAGATGCCCTTGGAAATAATCGTGCTGCTCGTGTTCTTGCCGATGTGGATCATCTTCGTGCCGGTGTCGGCCTGCTGATAATTGTTTGTCACGGCCACGGAATAAAATTCGCCCACGGAATTGTCGCCGAGCAAAATGCAGCTCGGATATTTCCAGGTGATGGCCGAGCCGGTTTCAACTTGCGTCCAGGTAATCTTCGATTTGCGGCCCTTGCACAGACCGCGCTTGGTCACGAAATTGTAAATACCGCCCTTGCCATTCTCATCGCCCGGATACCAGTTCTGCACCGTGCTGTATTTGATCTCGGCACCTTCCATCGCGACGAGTTCGACGACGGCGGCGTGCAGTTGGTTTTCATCGCGCATCGGCGCGGTGCAACCTTCGAGGTAGCTCACGTGCGCGCCATCATCAGCCACGATCAGTGTGCGCTCGAACTGGCCGGTGTTGGCGGCGTTGATGCGGAAATAAGTCGAAAGCTCCATCGGGCAGCGCACGCCTTTCGGGATGTAGCAGAACGAACCATCGGTGAAGACGGCGGAGTTCAGCGCGGCGTAAAAATTGTCCGTGTAGGGCACGACGGAGCCGAGATATTTCTTAATCAGATCAGGATGATCATGCACCGCTTCGGTGAACGAGCAGAAGATGACGCCCTTTTCCGCGAGCTGTTTGCGGAACGTGGTGCCGACAGAAACGGAATCAAAAATCGCGTCCACCGCCACGCCGGCGAGACGACCATGTTCGCGCAATGGAATGCCGAGCTTCTCATAGGTCTCCAACAACTTCGGATCAACTTCGTCCAAACTCTTGGGTGCATCCTTCTTCGCCTTCGGCTGGGAAAAGTAAACGATGGCCTGATAATCAATTTTCTCGTGATGCGCCTTCTGCCAGGTCGGCTCGGTCAAGGTCAGCCAATGGCGATACGCCTTGAGCCGCCAGTCGGTGAGCCATTCGGGTTCGTTCTTCTTGCGCGAGATGAGACGGATGGTGTCCTCGCTCAGGCCCGGCGGTTCCGACTCGGTTTCAATGTCGGTGACAAAGCCGTACTTGTATTCCGTCTTGACCAGATCTTCGATGGTTTCGGTGGCGGTGCTCATGAAATTATTTCTTCTGTTTCGCCGCGCAGCTCGCGCAGACGCCGTGAACGGCAATGTCGTAGTGATCCACTTTGAAGCCCTTGGGGCGCGGCATGGACGCGGTGTCCGCCGGCATCATCACATCAAAAACCTCGCCGCACGCATCGCAGTAGTAATGACAATGCTCCTCCATGTTCGGGCAGAAACGGGTCGCGCCGCGTTCCAGGGTGACTTGCCGGGCAAGGCCGCTCTGGACGAGCGCATCGAGGCAGTTATAGACGGTTGCGTGGGAAATTTCCGGCATGGTCTTCTTCGCCCGCATGAAAACCTCGTCCGCCGTCGGATGATCGCGCTTGTGGATCAGCACGTCGTACACGCAGCGCCGCTGCGAAGTGAAGCGAAAGCCGCTGGTGGCCAGCCGCTCGCCCAGCTCGCGCTCAAATTTTTTGTTTTCCGCCAGGTTCATCCGAAGCCCAAGTTTAGGCACGCCGCCGGGGATGTCAATAATTGGAATTAGTCTAAATAAGGAGCCGATGCATCCGGGTCATTGCTCCGGAGCGCGGCTGTGTCCCGCGCTGTGCGGGATCAGCCGCAGCAGCTTCGCCAGGGCTGGCGCGCCCGATAAATTCAAAGCCCGCGCTATTTCACGCGTGCTGCGGCTGGTCGCGGCGACACAGCCGCGCTCCATCGCTTGCGTTCCGCCTCCGGGCGAAGGAAATGGGGATAACCCCGACCGCCACCTCACAGTTTGATGTACGTAGATTTTCTGAAAACCCCGGCTCGACAACCTGAAAACTCTAATTTAACCCGAATTCCGAAGTCGGCAGCAGACGAGTCACGTAGCGCGGGCTTCCAGCCAGCTGTAGCGCGGGTTTCCAACCTGCAGGCTTCGGACTTTTTCACGCTCACGTAGGTGGACGCCCTGCCGACTGAAAGTCGGCGATACGGCAGGTTGGAAACCTGCGCTACGCCGCCGCTGCGTCTCTACTTTGGAGTTCAGGTTTAATGTCCCGGCCCATGAAGGTGATAAACAACAATCCCGTCGCTCAACAAGCGATTCAGACCTTTTCACGCACTTAAAACTCGACGCCCCACCAACAGAATAAAAATCAAATTCAACGCCATCATCTTTCTAGCCCTTGCGCTTTTCACGCGACCACTCTACGGAAGCCTTATTACCAATACCTATTGCGATAGACTGGTGCGAATTGTCCGCCCCTCAACTGTGGTTAAGTGGTATTCCGACGAATTCATAGGGACCAATAATCTTATTGATCAGGTTCAGACTTTAAGCGTGAGCAGTCCTCCATATGGGGCTTTAGCTACGGCCACTTACCGTTTCTTCGATCACAATAAAAACGCGGGATTCATCGTCGATGCATCCTTTGTAGCCTACGATCATGACTATTGCGACGAACTTGATCCCAGTGGAGGTGGGAAACCTATCTCCTTCAAAACTACAGAACCTGTAAATTTCACATTGTCACGCTACATTTCTGTTTCAGGTAATGGCCGAACGCTGGGATACGTATGGTCATATCTCTCTTGGAACACTGGGGCAATTGATTTTGATGGAACGGATACCTACTATGGCTCTGAACCTGGTGGGTCTTCATCTTACTTTATTCCGGTTAGGTCGGGCACCTTGCCTGGAAATACGGTAATTTATTTTCAAGAGTCCACGGCGGTTTGGTGTAATAGCGCTGCAGGTGGCGATGCTTATGAAACTTCACAGATTTCTCTCGTGCTAACTCCCCTTCCACCGCCGTCACCATCCATTACCGCAACAACCAATGGCGTGGCAGTTTTCTGGCCAACCTCAGCGCCAGGGCTTGTCTTGGAATCTGCTTCGAGCCTGCAACCGCCCGCAACCTGGACAACAGTCACCAACGCAATTGACGTGGTCGGCAGTGATTTTTCAGTCTCGATTCAAACGCTACCGGCGAGTCAATTTTTCAGACTGAAAAGGCCATAGCCTCAGTCTGGTCAGGAAATCTTTCGCCATTTCTTTTCAGGCTGGCTAGCCTGCGCCCATGCTCAACTACATCTGGCTCGGGCTGATGCTGTGCGCCGTGCTCCTCGGCGGCTGGCACGGCCAGCTCAAGGAAGTCGCGGACCGGGCGCTGGAGATGGCCGACACCGCCGTCGTGAAAATCTCCTTCGCGCTCATCGGCGTGATGGCGTTGTGGCTTGGCATCATGCGGCTGGCGGAACGCGCCGGACTGGTGGCGCTGCTCGCGCGGGCGTTGCGGCCGTTGATGCGGAGAATCTTCCCCGAAGTCCCGCCGGAACATCCGGCGATGGGTTCGATGCTGATGAACATTGCCGCGAACATGCTCGGCCTCGGCAACGCCGCCACGCCGCTCGGCCTGCGCGCGATGAAGGATCTGGAAACCCTCAACCCGCGTCCCGGCACGGCGACCAACGCGATGTGCACCTTTCTCGCGATCAACACCAGCGGCATCCAGCTCATTCCCGTCACGGCCATCGCGATTCTGGCGGCGAACAAATCCACGAACCCCACGGCCATCGTCGGCACGTCCATCATCTGCACGGCGTGCGCGGCGGTCTGCGGCGTGCTGATGGCAAAATTTTTGAGCAAGCTGCCGATGTTCGCCATGGGAAAATCGGAAAGCGTGAAAGCGGAAAGCGGAAATACAAAAGCGGAAAGCGGAAAGGCGGAAAGCGAGAAACCTACCGTGAAAGAGGCGGCGACGTTGCAGCCAATCCACTGGTGGGGACAAATTGTTTTCGCCGCGTTCCTCCTCTGTTTCGTGTTTTTCTTTGCGCGGATGGTTTTCCCGGAAACGTTCGGCCTGTCCATTTCCGGGGACGACGTGAAGAAAAATCTGTTCATCCGCATCGTCAGCGCGGTGTCGCTGCTTTCGATTCCCTTTTTGCTTTCGGCCATTCCGTTGTTCGCCACGCTGCGGCGCGTGAAGGTTTATGAAGAGTTCGTGGACGGCGCGAAGGAGGGCTTTGACGTGGCCATCCGCATCATCCCGTATCTGGTGGCGATGCTCGTCGCGGTGGGAATGTTCCGCGCGGCGGGCGGGATTGATTTGTTGAGCCGCGCGCTTGCTCCCGTGATGAATGCGCTGGGCTTCCCGACCGAGCTGCTGCCGATGGTGCTCGTGCGGCCGTTAAGCGGCAGCGGCTCGCTGGGATTCTTCACGGAACTGGTGAAACAATTCGGCCCGGACAGTCTCATCGCGCGGATGGCCGGGACGATTTACGGCAGTACGGAGACGACGTTCTACGTGCTGGCGGTTTATTTCGGCTCGGTTGCGGTGAAGCGGACGCGGCACGCGTTGCTGGCGGGATTGACGGCGGATGCGGTGAGCGTGGTGGTCGCCGTCATGGTTTGTCGCGTGATGTTTGGCTGAGGGACAACCGGCAGCCTTGATCCGTCCCGCGCCAGGTGCGAAACCTTTCGGTGGCGCATCGGCATCCCATCGTCCGTCCCTCGATTTGACAAAGGATGATCCGTCCGTAGAACCCGCTCCGGATTAACACCGACTCCAATATCGGTAGTCGCTCGATTTGTTAAAGCTCCGCCTGCTGCTATGGTTGTCGTCGGTAATTATGCCACGAATGAATATCAACAGCGGGATTTCAACAGTCATCTATCCAGCCAGAAGCAAGCCGCCGATCACTCGATGTTTGGCGCGTTTGCCTTTGTCCGCAGTGGCCAAGAGCGGCTATTCCCGGGACATCGTCACCACCGGCACGTTCGCCGGTGCCGGTTTTCGCAATGTTGCGGCTGCTTGTCTTTTGCCTTCAACGGAAACCATAACGCTTCAATTCGCATGAGCAGGAAACCACTTTTGATGGTTCTTACCGCCATCAGCATGCTGGCTGCATCCTCGGCATGGGCTACATACAACATCAGCACTGTCACCGTTGGAGCGCAATTTGGGTCAGCCACCTATGGAACTGCCAGTTCCAACATCACCTTTTCGGTCAGCACGACTGGAACTGGCGGTGGCAGCCAGACCCCGACAGTTTCGGGACTTCCTGCGGGAGCCACCGATGCCTTCAGTCCCACCACGGTTAATAACAGTGGCGCACCAAACACGACGTTAACCATTACCACTTTGGGAACCACGCCTCCAGGTTCCTTTACAATTACCGTGACCTGCGGCGGGATTTCTGCCACCGGCACACTAACAATCGGCTCCAAGCCCGTCACCATTACCGGCGTGACCGCTGCCGGGAAAATTTACGATGGCACCACGGGCGCAACCTTGAGCGGCGGCACGGTGTCTGGAGTCATCAATGGCGATACGGTGACGGTGGTTGCCGGTTCAGGTTCTTTCGGCAACCGAAACGCTGGCAGCCAGACGGTAACGGCAACGGGCTATTCCCTTGGTGGCGCGAATGCCAGCAAGTATTCGCTGTCTGCCCAACCCACCGTGGCCAACGCCACCATCACCGCCAAGGCGCTGACGGTGTCGGGCATCACGGCGGCGTC
>JAYWBR010000059.1:0-7898 GCA_043781315.1 Verrucomicrobiota bacterium
CGGATGCCCGTGCGCAACGCCTGGTAGCTGCGCGTCCCGCCGAAGGTTTCAATCCAGTTGTTTTCATCCGGCGGCACGGCCTGCTGCGTGAGTTGGCCGCCGATCCAGTCCGTCTCCTCGGTCAGGATGACGCGCAGACCATTGCGCGCCGCCGCGAGGGCCGCCGCGCAACCGCCCAGCCCGCCGCCGATGATGACGAGGTCGGCGGCCAGTTCGGCCGTGCGATGGCGCGCGGTTTTGCTTTTGGAAATTGTGGCGCCGCTCTGGCCACCCGCCAGCAACGCGGTGGGCGCGCTGAGAATCAGCGGCGCGGCGAGGCCCACGCTTTTAAGGAAGTCGCGGCGGTGAAATTTGGTTTTGAAATCGTTCATGGGTGTGGTCGCAGAGTTGTCATTGAATGTGTCCGGTTCGGGAAGCGCCTGAAAAAATTCCCAAAGATTTGGGAAAGCCAAAGATTAAAGTTCTCATCTTTGGCTTTCCCGAATCTTTGGGGTTCATGGAGGAGGGTTGGGGTGAAGGCATGAATATTACGTTCTCCAGAAAATTTTGCGGCGCGTGAGAAAACCCACGGTCACGGCCATGAGCGACGTGATGATGACGCCTTTCCAAAATCCCCGCCACGGCGTGCTGGCGAAGTTCGTCAGCCAGGTCGCACCGCCGGTGAGCGCGAGGACGGGCGTGATGAAGTTGTTGATGCCGGCGTAGGCGATCATCGGGTTCTGGCCGTTGGCGATCAAGAGCTGCACCCAGCGGCGGCGGTGGAAAACATCTATCAGAATCGAGAAGCCGATGAACACGCAGATCGCCAGGCCCGAGGTGATGAAATAATAGCTGACGGTGGCCTTGTCCTTCTTGATGCCGCCTTCGTACGGCTCGAAGAACAGGCCAAGCACGAGCCAGTAGATCGCCCAGAGGAAAAGATTTTTGTAGAGCTTCTCGGTTTCCGTCGCGGGTCGCGCGAGCAGCCACCAACCGGCTCCGCACATCGCAAAGGCGAGCAGCGTGGTGGAGACGAGCCAGTGCGATTTCAGGCCGACGAGCAGGACGAGCACGAACGAGAGCATGAGGATGCCAATCGAAATCATCCGTGTGGCCGGCCAGTTTTTTTGCACAGGCGGCGTGGCGGGGCCGGAGTTTTGGATCCACTTCAAAATCAAATCGCCCGCGATGGTTCCTGGAATGACGATGCAGAGGTATTGCAGATAGTAGAGCTGGTAAATCCACGGGGCAGGGGACCAGCGCCAGATTTCATGCACCCAGCCTTCGACGGCGTGCGGCATGTTTGACAGGCGGATGGCGAGCAGAATTCCCAGCAGGCCGACTCGCGGCAAAAGATTTTTCCGCGTGAGCATCCAGACGAGCGAACCGAACACGGCCATGTTGGTCAGCACGATGATGATGATGTCGCTGCGGCCCAGCTTGAAGCCGCTGCCGTCCGGGTAATGCGCAAGCGCTAAGAAAAGAACCGCACCAGTCCAGCCCGCGACACGAACCGCCCAGTGCGCTGCTCGCGGCCACGACTCCGGCAACCGCATGAGAATCGGAAACAGCAGGAAAAATCCCAGCAACGCCAGCCACCAGGTGCCGGTGGTCGGATGTTCGATCAAGGTGTAAGGACGAATTGCCTGCACGAAGAGCGCGAAGAAGCCGAGGAGAAATCCCCGTTCCAAAATGAACGTGCCGAGTTTCCATTTCGGCGTGCCGGATTCCATGCGCCGCGAAAGCGCGAGCGGAAACGCCGCGCCCATTGCGAAAAGAAAAAAGGGAAACACCAGATCAACCCAGGTGATGCCGGGAAGTGTGCCGATCCATTCGAACGCGGGCGGCGGCTCCTGCGCGTGATACATCCAGCTCGGGAGCGCGTTGGCGTCGAACGGAACCTGGCCCGAAAGCAGCATGGCCAGAATCGCGAGACCCCGCAGTGCGTCGAGGGCGTGGGCGCGATTCTGGCCGGCGGCGTTGTTCACACTTTGCCGAGCTGCTTCAGCACTTGATAAGTGCGGCGAACGGTTTCAATCGGATGCGCGCTGGTTTCGTGTTCGACGACGTACCAGTCGGTGCCGCCTTTGGATTCGCACCACTCGAAGACGCCGGGCCAGTTGATCTTGTCCTCGCCGATGACGGCTTCGGGGCCGCCGCCATTGGCTTTGAGGTGGATCGAATGACAACGACCGGGATAACGATGCAGCACTTCGACCGGATCCTGTCCGCCGTCGCGGCAGTTGCTGGTGTCGAGCTGCATGATGACTTCCTGCTTGGTGTTGCCGAAGAAAATGTCCCAGGCGGACTGGCCCTCGATCAATTCAAAGTCATGCTTGTGCGCGTGGTAGCCGGTCCACATGCCGAGCGGTTTCAATTTGTCGGCCAGGTCGTTGAACATCTTCGCGTGCGCGAGCCATTCGGCGCGCGTCGTGCCGGTCATGTAGGGGCAGATGACAAACTTGTTGCCGAGGATCTGGTTGAACTCAATCGTCGCGTCAATCTTGTCGGGTTGGAGATCGGCGAACTGTGTGTGCGTGCCGCAGGTGACGACGCCGAGGTCGTCAATCATCTTGCGAATCTCCTTGGCCGGGCGGCCCCAATAGCCGGCGAACTCGACGCCTTTGTAGCCGATCTTGGCGACGGCTTCGAGCGTGCCGGGAAAATCTTTCTGACATTCGGCGCGCACGGAATACATTTCGAGGCCGACGGGAATTTTTTTATGGGCGGTCATGGTTTTGCAGCCGGCGAGGTTGAGGCTGAGGGCCGCGCCCGCCGTGCTGAGGGCGGCACGTTGGATGAATTCGCGGCGGTTGAGTTGAGGAGATGTTTTTTGGTTCATGGTTTTTATTTTGGTGTTAAAGGGAAAGGTAGGGCGTGTCACTCCGTGCGCGCCGACACATGGATTCGGAAAAGTGGCGGCGGGCCTCCCGGCCTGCCGTAGAGGGCGGCATCTTGCCGCCCGGAACAGACGTCCGTTAGAGTTGAGCGTCCAGTTTGTACAGTGCCGGTTCGACTTCCCTCCTTACTCCGCCGGGCTGGAAGCCGAGGCTCTACGTCAGCCAAGATGGCCGCCGCCACATGCGTTAGGCAGGCGCAAAGAAGCCCCGGCGCGCACGGAGTGACGCGCCCTACCGTAGTTGTCTGGAGATTTGGAGACTGAATTGGCATGGGGTTGGTTCGTGTTGCCGGATCGGTTTAGCCGCGCCGCGTGTAGGGCAGATGCCACGGCTTGCGATAGGTGACGCCGACGAGTTTGTCCGCCGCGTGATCCCCGACGACTTTTTCCGCGACGCCATCCCAGACAATTTTGCGGCCGGTGCGGTAGGCGATGTTGCCCAGGTGCGCCAGCGTGGAAACGTGCTGGCCGGTTTCGAGATTCAACACCGGCTGTTTCCGGGATTTCACGCAGTCTAAAAAGTTGCGGACGTGCGCGGGATGTGGGTTGCCCTTCGACGCCTTCTTTCCGGAGTCCAGCTTCTCGCCTTTCTTTTCCGCGATGATTTCGTAGCCCGTGTCGTTCAAGATGATCGTGCCTTCGGTGCCGGACCATTGCACGCCCCACGGCCGGCCATGCAGTCCATTGTTCAAGCCGGCGCGATGTTCCCAAACCATCTGGTAGGTGGGGAATTCGTAAACCGTGATTTGCGAATCGGGCGTTTCTGAGTCGTCGTCGAAGGTGAATTTTCCGCCGCAGGACGAAACCGTCTTGGGCGCGTCGAGGCCCATGCCCATCTGCTGCATGTTGATCAGATGCACGCCCCAGTCGGTCATCAGGCCGCCCGCGTAATCCCAGAACCAGCGGAAGTTAAAATGAAACCGGTTCGGATTGAACGCGCGTTTCGGCGCGGGGCCGAGCCAGCGGTCGTAATCAATTCCCTCCGGCGCGGCGCCGTCCGGCTTGTGGCCGACCGTCGGCAGCCAGTCGAGGTAAGCCCAGCCGCGCACGAGGCTGACCTTGCCGAGCTTGCCGGAACGCACGAGTTCCGCCGCCTCGATGATGTGCGCGCAACTGCGCCATTGCGATCCCATCTGCGCGATGCGGTTGTGGCGCTTCACCGCCTCCACCATCGCGCGGCCTTCGTCAATCGTCTTGGCCAGCGGCTTCTCGACGTAAATATCCTTGCCCGCCTGCGCCGCCATGACTGCGGGCAGCGCGTGCCAGTGATCCGGCGTGGCGATCAGCACGGCGTCAATGTCCTTCCGATCCAGCACACGGCGGAATTCTTTTTCCGTCGCGGGCGCCTTGCGTCCGGCCTTCGCGCAAATCTCCAGACCCTTTGCCAGCCGGGCGTCGTCGAGATCGCAGATGACCACACAGTCCACATCCTGATTGGCGGTGAAGTCGGTCAAGTCCACCTGGCCCATGCCGCCGCAGCCGATGACGCCGAGCCGGATCTTGTCGTTCGCGCCCGGTTCGCCGGCGCGGACGGAACGGATGAAGGGAGTGCTGAAACTGCTCGCGGCCAGCGTGGCGAGCGCGGTCTTGCCGATGAACTTGCGGCGCGTGAGTGGTGTCATGTGAAAGTTTTAGTTGGGTTTGTCCTGTTTCATCAAGCTTGAAATGATTGACCGCGCCAGCGACTGGAGAATTTCCGGTTCGTTCGCATGGCCGACGGTGAAAATCGTCAGCACAAATTTTTTGCCGCCGGGCAGTTCAACCGCCGCGCAGTCGTGACACGTCTGGCTCGTCCAGCCGGCCTTCGACCACAGCTTCGAGCCGGCGGGCAGCGTCTCGCCGATGAACCCTTTCACCTGGCCTTCGGCTTTGGTGTCCGTCGGATCGCGGCGCAGCAGCTCCAGCATTTGCTGGCAACGCTCCGGCGACACGGCGCGGCCCGTGACGATCTCCGTCATCAACCGCGCGGTGGTGTCGGTGGTGAGCATGTTGCGATCATCGGCCTGGTGGATTTTCACCGACTGCCGCTCGCGGCCGTACGGGCCGTCGTTCCACGGCTTGCGGTTGGCGTTGATGTTGGTGTAGCCGAGCGTGGCGAAGTAGCGGTTGATCGCATTCCGCTGGTCGTGCCACTTCTCCAATTCTTCCGGCGGCAATTCCGGGCCGCTGGTGGTTTCCGTGATGGAGTCCACGACGAGCCCGGTCGCTTCGTTGCCCGAGTCCACAATCATGTCGCGCATTCCGTGCCGCAATTCTTCCGTGTCCTGCAAGCGCCCGTCCTCCATCCAGCGATGTGCGGCGACGAGGTAAAACAATTTGACGACGCTCGCCGGATAAATGCGTTCGCCACCGCGATAGTTGGCGGCCATCGGCCGCGCGCCGTTCAAGTCCACCAACGTCACAGCGAATTGATCCGCCGCGAGTTTGTTGGTCGCGAACTTTTCCAGTGCGTCCTGCGCGGCCTGGTCAACGAGGGATTGCAACTGGACGGAGTTGGCGAAGGTGAGCGCGTTCATGGCGGGAGTAGAATTGGTGGCGGACTGGACGGAGTGGAGCAGCAGCGCCAGCAGGCAGCCTGTGACGCAGCGCCGGCCCAGACTCCGACCAAGCCCATTGACGGGAGACAATTTTTTCGGAGCGCCTAACGGCATGGCGGCGAACTTATGACTGCGATCCGTCAAGGTCAACCGCAAGCCGGGCATACCCGGCGACGGGATCAGAGTTAAAAATTTCATCATTGCTGGCCGCGTGACTGCGGCGGATCCGCAACTGGTTCCAGCGGCAGTCACAGGGTAGCTCCCGGACTCCCCTGCTGGGGAAGCGGACAAAGCTATGATTCATTGCAGTATTGTAACATTCTCCGGCCTGCCATAATGGGGTCAGTCCCAGTCTCGCCGCGAACCGAGCGGGAGATTCAATCGTGAGCAGGGTCTGTCACGGCCGGCGGGAAAAGTTCGACAGCAGGGCGCACAGCAGGAGGAATAGAAACACAATGGAGTGAATTTGAAACGGAAAGTCGTAGCGTGCGTGGGCCAGGCAGCCGCCCAGCGCCAACCACAGGAGCATGACGAGTCGTCGCGGGCCATGAATGCCGCCGCGCGCGAACCACCGCAGCAACACCGCGCCAAGCGCTAGCGCAATCAGGCTGCTGCCCGCCCAGCCAAGCGTGATGCGCGTCTCCAGCCAGTCGTTGTGCAGTTGCGCGGGCCAATACGTGTCGGTGGAGATGCGGTAGAGTTGGAACACGGTTTCAAACGTGCCCGGCCCGGTGCCGAACACCGGATAGTCCGCCGCCATCGGCTGCGCGACGGCATACGTTTCTTCACGGCCGGCAAAGCCTTCGTCCAAAGCCGCCAGCCGGGGCTTGAGCGCTTTCCAGCCGAGCGCATAGCCGAGCACCAGAACCGCCAGGCAAAAACCCACGATCAGGATCAGCTTCGCCCGGCCCGCGCGCGGGGTTTCACTTTTGTGTTTCGCGAATAGAAAATGACTGCCCACCAGAAAGAGCGTGCCGAGGAACAGGATGCCGACGGTGATGAATGCCCCGCCGCGACTGGTAGAAATGATCGGGCACGCCGCCATGATCACGCTGCACACGAGCACCCAATGATGTTGATGGCGGCGGAATCCGCGCGCGCGATGCAGGATCCACCAGAACCCGAGACCGACGGGCCACAGGAGGTTGAAGTATTGCGCGGCGTTGGCGCGGTAGGCGTACGGGCCGAACTGCGAAAGGGCGTCCGGGTTGACGCGGGGTTTGACGAGGAAGAGCAGGTTGCCCGCGCCTTCGAGTCGTTGGGCAATGCCTTCCAAGCCGAGCAGTCCACCATTGATGACAAGCAGCCAGAGCAGGTGTCGCAACCGGGCGGGGAGCAGTTCGGTGTCGCCGGTCGGGCCGGTGCGGTGGTCCGGCGTCGCGGGGCGTTCCTCGGCATCGGTCTTGCCGAGCAACCAGTCGCGCACAGCCCAGAAGGAGCAGGCCAGCCCGAGGTGCGCCCAAAAAAAGTTCCAGGTCAGCGTGCTGTCGAAGGTGTGCGGCAGCCACGGAATACAGGTGTGATATTCAAAACTCAACTCGCTGCGATGATAGGTGGCGTAGGCGTTGAGGGCGCTGATCAGACAATAGAGGAGGATGCCAACGGAGAGCGCCGCCAGCGTCCGCGTGAGGAGCGTTGCGGAAAACCGGGCGGGCGCACGGCGGTGGTCGGGTGGCGTTTCGTCCCAACGCGGCGGCCGGTAACCTTTCAGCCAGCGGATGGTTAACTTCACCGTCAGCAAAATCCCGAGTGCATAACCTGCCGCGTTCATCGTCCAGATGGACCACGGTTGGGTGGTGCCAAAAGCCCAGGGACTGAACACGGCCATCAACTGGATCAGCCAGCCGGTGAGATCCTCGGCGACGCGGTAAAGCTGCACATCGGCGGCGCGCAAGGGGCGGCGTGGCGGTTGATCCGTCATGGTGGACCCGCCGGGTGGGGCGGACAGTTGGCGCAGGCGCGAGGCACGCGGTTTGTTTTAGTGGAGTTGCATTTCAAAGTCCATCGGCGAGTTGCGCTTGCATCGGAATTGTCAGGGTCGCCAGGGACACCGCCACGCAGCGGCGCACTCGCTGGCGTTGCGCTTGCATCGGAATTGTCAGGGTCGCCAGGGTCGCCAGCCACGTCGTCGGTGGCATAAACAGTTGCGCTGGCATCGGAATTGTCAGGGTCGCCAGGGTTTACTGGGAAACCTACTTTGTTCTGGTTTTCGTCCGGAGACCTAGTAAAAATGTCAACTGAACCGGACGCAAACAGACCTGAAAGGCAGTCGCACCGCACGTTTATGCGGCTAATGCTGAGCGCAGGCCTGTTAAAACTAGTCAGTAATTTTTATCGCAATAACACAATCCGCAACCGTTGCCGCCACTATTTGTTGCCATGTCGCACCCAGGCACCCAGTCACCCAGGCACCCGAACCGGAATCCACGCCGATGAAAACCTTAATGCCGTCCGACGCAGAATCCGCAAGAATTTCCTTTACT
>JAYWBR010000060.1:0-2565 GCA_043781315.1 Verrucomicrobiota bacterium
CGACGACCTGGCCGATTTGCGCTTCGTGCAACAGCACATCAAGGGTGCGGGGGGAAATTGACTGCGGGATCGGACTCCATGACCGGCTCGTGGTGGCGAAGAATCCCCACACCAAAACTCGGACGGCACTTCACCTACTCCGGCGGCGCAAGGAAAATCTCCACGTCCGTCAGGAGCGTCGCGCCCTTGAGCAGGCGGCAGAATTCCTTTTTCGTGGCGTGGTGATGCGTCCCCTTTTTGGAGTTGGGGCCGGGCATCGCCTTGTATTCCACCGCCAGCCGTTCGAGCCGGACGATGCGGAAATACTGGTCGCCTTGTTTCCAAATCTGGCTTTGCTGCAACTTCATCGGGGCGGGAACATCGGGAAAATGAAAACGTGGGGAAAAATCGGGACGACCGTTGCAACCTGGTTTCCCTAGTTTCACGTCCAGGAAACCAGGTCGCAATGAGAAGAGATCAACTATTTCTTCTTGGCGGTCGACTTGGCGGCCACGGCGGCGGTTTTTTTCTTGGTCGCGCTGGCGACGGCGGTTTTCTTCTGCGTGGACTTTTTATTCACGGACTTGGGGGATTTATCGCCCATAATGTTTATCTTTTTTTTCTGCGGTTTGACTCGCCTGTGGCATGACAAGTTTCGCCGCAGGTGCCCGCATCATGCCCGTTTGCCGGGGATTGTAAACAACCGACGCGATTTTATTTTCAGTGCGGCAGCCAAAACTAGCCTGCCACCTCACAGGGAAATTTTCCGGCCCAAATGGAACTTTAAAAGTTTAAGTCGTCAGTTCCCTCACAATGACTAAACAAGCTCGCGGCTGGGGCCAAGCAAGGAGCCTGCGAGTTCAGCCGGAATTCCTGCTTGGCACTCCCCGGCTCCGCTCGTAATCTTTGCGCCGCATTTTTATGAATTATAAAATTTCCAAACGCGCTGCGTCCCTCTCGCCGTCGCTCACGCTCGTCATTGATTCCAAGGCCAAGGCCATGAAGGCGGCGGGCGAAGATGTTGTCGGCTTCGGTGCCGGCGAGCCGGATTTCGACACGCCGCAGCACATCAAGGACGCCTGCGCCAAGGCGCTCGCCGACGGCTTCACCAAATACACGCCCGCCGCCGGCATCCCCGAATTGCGCCAGGCCATCGCCGACAAATTTCAGCGCGAGAACGGCCTCACCTACAAGCCCTCGCAGATCATCGTCTCGTGCGGCGGCAAACATTCCTGCTACAACGTCATCCTCGCCACCTGCGAGGAAGGCGACGAAGTCATCATCCCCGCGCCGTACTGGTTGAGCTATCCCGAGATGGTCAAGCTGTCGGGAGCGAAGCCGGTCATCCTCGAGACGACGGACAAAACGGAATTCAAAGTCACGCCCGCCCAGCTCCGCGCCGCGATCACGCCGCGTACCCGTTTGTTCGTGTTCAATTCGCCCAGCAATCCCACCGGCTCCGTCTATACGCCGGAAGAAACCAAGGCGCTTGGCGACATCTGCGTGGAGAAAAACGTCCTTATCATGAGCGACGAGATTTACGAACACCTGCTTTACGACGGCGCGAAAGTGAAGAGTGTCGCCAGTTTTTCGCAGGCGCATTACGACCACACCATCATTGTCCACGGCTTCGCGAAAGCGTGGAGCATGACCGGTTGGCGGCTGGGTTTTCTCGCCGCGCCCGAGCCGATTGCCAAGGCCATTGACGCCGTGCAAAGCCATAGCACGAGCAACCCGACGTCGTTTGCGCAGAAAGGCGGCGTGGCCGCGCTCACCGGTTCACAGGAGCATCTGCCGAAATGGCTCGCGGAATTTTCCAAGCGCCGCGAATACGCCTGGAAGAAATTAAATTCCATTCCCGGTATCACCTGCGTGAATGCGAAAGGTGCGTTCTATCTTTTCCCGAACATCTCCCAGACTGGCCTGAAGTCCGCCGACTTCTGCGCGCGATTATTGGAGCAGGAAAAAGTTGCGGCCGTACCGGGCATCGCGTTCGGCGCGGACGACTATTTGCGCATCAGCTACGCGACGAGCATGGCGAATATCGAAAAGGGTCTGGACCGCTTGGACAAGTTCGTGCGCAGCCTCGGCAAATAGTCGCTGCCTTGACGGAGATCGTGCCTTGTCGCCCCGACGGCAAGGCACCGGCGATTTTGTATTGTCAGCCGCGCCGAAAAGCAATACTAGCGAGGTCGAGGGTGAGACCAAGGATGGTCGCTGGACACGACACTCGCAGCGACGCCGTCTTCCGCAGCTTGCCTGCAATTCCGTTAAATCTAAAATGTATGACAACATGTCGTGGCGTTTTCAGGAAGTGCGGCTGGATTGTAGGAGCCGCTTCGCTGTTTTGGTTTGGCGCGAACTCCCGGGCGGCCGAGAAGCTGGATTCGCCGGCCAAAGTGGCGGAGTGGATTCGGAGCGCGGCGGCCAGCGGCGAGGTGGCCGACTTGGAAGCCACCGTGGACGGCAGCGCACTGGTCGCCCCGGAGTTCCGCCGGATCAGCGGCCAACTGCTCCAGGAGTTGCTGACCTCGGACAAAGGCGTGCATCTGCATGGCGTGCGCATCACCGGGGCGGTCATCACGG
>JAYWBR010000061.1:0-22033 GCA_043781315.1 Verrucomicrobiota bacterium
GGAGCATCCGAACGAATTGAAGTTTATTCCAAAAGGTGAGGCGGCAAAAATCCTCCGTCGCGGCAACGGCTACGTGAGCGACGTGGCGAAGAAATTCACGCGCCTGCCGTTCGGCCATCCCGAGGCGTTCATCGAGGCGTTCGCCAACATTTATCTGGAAGCTGTGGCAGCGATTCGCGCCAGCATCGAGGGCAAGCGCATTGATAAAAATGATTTTCCCAACGTGGACGACGGCGTCATCGGCATGGCGTTTCTGGAAACCGCCGTGAAGTCCGCCAAGTCGAAGGCGAAGTGGACGAAGTTTGTAACCGCCTGAAATATTAAGAAACATGATCAAAAAATTGATACCCACCCTCGCTGTTATCGCGCTGTCAGCACTAAATATCACCCCGCTTTGCGCGGCCGCGCCCTTAAAAAAAGTCCTCGTTGTCACCGCGACCACCGGCTTCCGGCACAGTTCTATCGCCACTGCTGAAAAGGTGCTTGCCCAACTTGCGGAACAAAGCGGGGCTTTTAGTGTGGATTTTATCCATCAGCCACCAGGAAAACCCAATGGACCACAAAAGCCAAAGGCCTTGAACGCCGACGCGACCGAAGCGGATCGGAACGTGTTCAAGGCGGCCGAGGAACAATTCAACAAGGATCAAGCTGCGTTCGAAGTCGCCGAGTCGAAGTGGCAGGAAACACTCAAGCGGGCCTTACTGAAACTGAGCCCGGAGTCGCTAACGAATTACGACGGCGTAATTTTTGCAAACACCACCGGGGATCTACCGATTCCCGACAAGGAAGGATTCCTAAACTGGATCAAAGCCGGTGGTGCGTTCATTGGCATGCATTCTTGCAGCGACACCTTTCACGGCTGGCCCGGTTTCATTGACCTGCTGGGTGGGGAATTTCAAACCCACGGCGAGCAGGTCGGCGTGGAATGCATGAACATGGATCCAGCCCATCCCGCGAATCTAAAGATTCCCCGTAGCTGGGTAATTTCACAGGAGGAGATGTACCGTTTCAAGAGCTACGATGCGACCAAAGTTCATGACCTGCTTTCGCTGGATAAACATCCGAATGACAAGACGCCCGGCCATTATCCGGTTTCTTGGTCTAAAGATTACGGCAAAGGCAAAGTGTTCTACACTTCGCTGGGACATCGCGAAGACATCTGGGATACTGATCCTTCGATTAAAAACCGGGGAAACCTCGTCAAAGTCAGCGTGGCCTACCAAGCTCACATCCTGGGCGGAATCAAGTGGGCGCTTGGATTAGAACTATCCAAAACGAAGTAACGACGGCTATAGTTCACCCCCCAACAATCAAGTTTAGAGTCGGGCGAGACTCCATTGCGCCGGGCTGATACCTTGATGAAGTTATTGGCCTCGCTGGCCGCAAACATTCAAGCTCCATCCCTTGTCCATGACAAACGCCACCAACAAATCCGCGCCCGCCCGCCTCACTTCGATGGATGCCTTCCGCGGCTTCGTGATGCTCCTAATGATGGCGGAGGTGTTGAACATCGGGCGAGTGGCGGGCGCGTTCCCTGAAAGCAGCTTCTGGAAATTTCTCGCTTTCAATACCGATCATGTGCACTGGGTCGGATGTTCCTTACATGATCTCATCCAGCCCTCCTTCTCGTTTCTCGTCGGGGTTGCGTTGCCTTATTCCATCGCGAGCCGCATGGCAAAGGGGCAATCCCTCTCAGTCATGGCTGGTCATGCAATCTGGCGTTCGTTCATCCTGATCTTTCTCGGGATCTTTCTGCGCTCTGCGGGCAATCGTCCGTTTTTGAACTTCGTCTTCGACGACACGCTCACACAGATCGGCCTGGGATACACGTTCCTGTTTCTAATCGGCTTTCGTTCTGTGAAGTTCCAATGGAGCGCACTGGCGGTGATTCTCTTTGGATATTGGCTGGCGTGGGCGTTGTATCCCCTGCCCGGTGCGGATTTTGACTACGCGAAAGTCAACGTGCCTCTGGACTGGCCGCATCATGCAACCGGTTTTGCGGCGCACTGGAACAAGAACAGTAATCTTGGCTGGGCCTTCGACTCGTGGTTTATGAATCTCTTCCCCCGCGTCAAACCATTCGTCGCGCACGGCGGTGGATATCTTACGCTCAGCTTCATTCCCACACTCGGCACGATGATCCTTGGACTGATCGCCGGCGGCTGGATGCGTAGCGAACTCTCTGTAAAACCAAAAATTCAACGCCTGCTGATCGCGGGAGTCGTGGCGATCATCGTCGGACTGCTGCTGCACGCACTGGGAATCTGCCCGATCGTGAAGCGCATTTGGACCCCAAGCTGGACGCTGTTCAGCGGAGGCTTGTGTTTCCTGCTGCTGGCGGGGTTTTACGCCGTTGTGGATGTCTGGGGCTTCAAGAAATGCACCTTTCCGCTCACTGTCATCGGCATGAACTCCATCGCGATCTACTGCCTCACCCACTGGATCGCTGGTTTCATTGTGAACTCGCTGCAAACCTGCTTTGGTCATCGTTGGCCAAACATGTTCGGCGCACCGTTTGAGCCGATCACGACTGGCGCAGCGGTGTTGTTGATGTATTGGCTGA
This sequence comes from Verrucomicrobiota bacterium, assembly GCA_043781315.1. GTDB lineage: Bacteria > Verrucomicrobiota > Verrucomicrobiia > Limisphaerales > CAIQOK01 > CAIQOK01. The sequence continues at coordinate 2,564 of JAYWBR010000061.1, forward strand.
TCCTCTTTTGGATGTATCGGCGGAAGATTTTCCTGCGCCTATGATGCCGCCGCCTTTGCCATAGAGGCGTCGCTTTGACGAGGCAGATCAATCACGCAAACCAACGGTCCTTTGCCAGATCCTCTGCGGCCCGGGCCATTCCTGGCAGGGCGCAAAACGCCATGCCCGTCAGCAGAAGACTTTTTTTAAAATACCTTTTCATTTCTCCAACATATTGACCAGATCCGAGGTGCGCGATTGGGGCGTGACCTTCAGCGAAATCACTTTGCCGTCACGCAGTTCCCCTTCCACAGTGGTGTTGTAGGCCGAGCGGTCAGCGAAGGCGTCAGCCGCACCTGGCCCAGTTTTAACAACCGTCCGCAATCGCTCCACGCATCCGTCTTGGAAATGAAGAACACCAGGTCACCGTTCTCTTCCACCCATGCGTTGACGCCAATGTCGCCGTTTCCCAGTGGCATCGAGCCAGACGAATTGGTACTCGGGCTGTCCCATACCACGTTGCAGCGGTCCAGTTCCGTCTTTGGATTCATCGCGGCTTGGGTGATTGTCCCGACAGAGGCGAGGACGATTGCAAGGGCGAATCGGATGAAGCTTGGTTTGATAGCCATCGTATTAAAATGCCCCGTTTCGAGGCGTTGGTTATTCATGAATAATTTCTCGGTTAGATCGCAGCGTAGCTGAATTTTATCTTGGCTCTTGCGTAACTCTTCGCGGCCCATTTTGCCTCTGCAATGGCGTCGCCGAGGGAGGCGGTGATTGAGCTGTGGCTGCCCAAGTGCCATTGGGTTGCGGACCTAAGTTCCAATTCGAGCGTGCCGCCGCTGACCACTTCGCGCTGATGAATCCACCAGGAGTTCAGCGGCCGGCCATTTAGTCTGGCAGACTGGATATAGCAATTCTCCCGCGAGGCGTTGCGCGCCACGATGGTGAAGGTCTTTCCGCCGTAATAGTTTTTCGAGAGGTGCAAGACGACCTTTGGGTACAATAGGCTGCGGAGTTCATAAGTGGTATCTACGCGACAGCCGCCGTCGGTCTGGAATAAGCCCATCAGCGCAATTTTTTCAGCTACTTGTGCAGGCTGTGCCACCTACCCCAGGACCAGCGCCAACCCAACTGAAGCCGCATGTCTATTCATAACAATTCCGCTGCTGCCGAACTAGCAGCCTACAACTGCAGTACAATCACCGGGCTCAAATCCTTGGGAGCATCGAGCGGAACCTCAATGGTCAGGACGTCGCCCACAACTTTCCGCGGCAGCGCCTGCTTGGTCGCATCTGCTAGCAGATAAACCTTCTTGGCCAGGCCGCTCATTTTCTCAATTTTCAATTGCCCATCGGCAGGCCAATTGAAGACGTGGAGATAAAGCGTCTGACCTTTGGCAGTAATCCTTCCCCATTTCGGTTGTGCCAAAGCCGAAGCCGCGCAGCCATAGATGCTCGCACCATTCACCGCCATCCATTGACCGACTTCTTTCAAGCGTTCCACGCTGCCGGAAGGAATGACTCCTTCGCCGTCCGGCCCGACGTTGAGCAGAAAATTTCCATTCTTGCTGGTTGTCTCCACCAATGTGTGGATTAATTCGGCGGCGGACTTCCAGTTGTTATCAAACTTGCTGTAGCCCCAAGTTCCATTCAGTGTCATGCACGTCTCCCATTCTCGGGCCGCGCCAGTGCCCGGCACGTTCCCTTCGTGGACCCCATAATCCCCCAACATCGTTCCGTCCGGCCCGATGCGGTCGTTGATGATCACTTTGGGTTGCAGCCGACGCATCGTTGCAATCATTTCCTCGACACGACCGAGCTTGGGGTCTGCAATGTCCTGCGCGTCAAACCACATCAGGCTCACCGGACCGCACTCCGTGAGCAATTCCGTGAGCTGCCCTTTCATGTAATCGAGATACTGGTTCATGTCCGAGTGTTCGACCGGGCGCAAATCCATCTCGGGAGTGATCGGAATGTTTTTTCGGCACGAAGGACAACCACACTGCCGCACGCGCCCTTGAGTCCAGGGCGACGCCAGGTAACCCCAACCTGAGTTGGGCTTTTCTAATGGGGCATAACGCATCGCCCAGTCCGGGTGATGCCAATCTCGAACCGAGTAATAGACGCCGAACTTTAGCCCCGCCTTTTCACACTCCCGCGCGAGTTCGGCAATCACGTTGCGTTGGAAGGCAGTCCACTTTGCGATGTTGTAATCGGTGAGCTTGGTGTCCCACATGCAAAACCCATCGTGATGTTTGGAAGTGATCGCGATGTATTTCATGCCGGCGTCCTTCGCGATCTTGACCCATTCCCGCGCGTCGAACTTCACCGGATTGAACTCTGACGCCATGGTTTCGTATTCCTTGGCCGGAATACGAGCTGTGTGTTGAATCCATTCGGCTATCCAACCAACTTTCTTGCCATGATATTCACCGCCGAGCGCGGCATACGGTCCCCAGTGGATGAACATCCCGAAACGCGCATCGCGATACCATTGCATCCGTTCCGTGCGCTGTTCGGGAGATTCCAGCGGCGCCGTAGCCAGGTTGCGCTCCACCCCGACCGTTTCTTTTTCGGATGCTGCGATCTGCTCCTCGTGGATTGGCGGTGACCCTCCAGCAGCGGCCTTGTCGCCCTCTCCGCATGAATGAAATCCAACCCCTAACATCACCAGGGCGAAAGTCATTCTCAACATAAGGTTTTTAATTGATGGAAAATGTTTGACCATAAAACCCTCAATGATTCCCTGAAAGGAGTCTGTGCTGCCCTGGGCCAATGTGTTTTTTCTTATCCAAAACCACCTCCGCTTCGCAACCGTTCGGCACATTGACCAGCAGATTCATTACCCCGTTCGTTCTCGTCCACGACACAACAATGTCGCCGTGGGGCGTAGGCACGATTCCGTTCGCCCAGTCCAGGCCGCTGGGTTGTGGACGGACTTCAAATTTCGCGAAGCCCGGACTCAAGGGTTTCACGCCGAGAATGCTGGCGGACATCTGAATCATCGGCGCGCTGCCCCAGGCATGACTGAGATCGCCGCCGTCCCACATTTCATGGTAGGATTGCGTTTCCTCAACGAACTTCCATCGCTTCATTTGCACCAGCCCATACTTTTCAAATTTTCCGGCATGGCTCAACGCGTCGAGCACGAAGAACATGAAATACGGCTGCGTGTTCAAATCAGGCCGGGCCATGAATTTATCCACGATGGCGGCCTGTTTTTTCTTGGGTGCGAGATCGTAAAGGACCGCAAGCGAATTCACCTGCGTGCTGAACGTTTCGATGTCTTTGTCCGCCGGCAGCCACTCGTTGGGCTTGATGGCAGATTGGAACGGTTTGCCGTCGCGGTACAAACCGGCGGTGGCGCTCCATAGTTCGCGGTTGAAGGCCTTCCCAACTTCGGTGCGCAACCGGTTATAGTCCATCGCGCGATTCTTGTCACCGGTCAACTCCGCCACCCGACGCGCATCGAGGAGTGCGCGATAATAAAACGCCGTCATGTAACCCTGACCGATCACCGCCGGCGGATGATGGCAGCCGAAGTCAGCGATTTTCACCCAGTCCATGAACATGTAGTTCGGCGCGTCGGAAATCAGTCCATGCTTGCCACGCCAGCTCGTGAAGGTGTCGAGCAACCCGTTGACGGTCGGGGCGAGTTCGATCACCAGTTCCTTGTCGCCCGTGTAGTCGTAATAGGCCATGAGCATTTGCAGCCAGAGCAGCGAGTAGCTCGTGTGAAAGTTCTGGTATTTCAACTGTCGCAGCAGGCCGCCGAATTTCCGCAGATCCTGGCGCGCGAGCCACGGTTCGCCAAAGGCATAGTAGTTAGCCAATGACTCGATCAGGTAGTCACCCGGATCACAAATGGGCTCCTGATGGTTGGGTGAATCCAGATGGTGCGTCTGCATGCAAATCTGGGTCAGCCAGCGATACGAGTTCCAAAGCCTGGTGAATTCCGGATCGCTGCATTTAAAATCTCCCTTGTAGGCGACGGGATAGGAGGAGAACACGGCCCCGACGTCGAGAATTTCCAAAGGCGTGGTGAAGTTGGTCACGTCAATCCGCAAGACGGAGAAGCTGTCCAGGAACGGATACTCAAATTCCTGCAAGCCCTCCCGCAACCCCAAACTCACGACACGAGATTTGTGGCCGAGCAACTCGCCGGGTGTCAGGGTCAGTTTCGCGCCCGCACCGCCGTTTACTTTCAAAGTGGGATATGCCGAAAGCACCCGGTCGAACTGCAGCGTGAAACTGCCGTTGCCCGAGAATAGGAAGCGTTGCTCGTTCTGCTTTACGGTCTCGGTATGCTGAACCACGCTGTGCCACGGATAGCGCGCTTCCATCAACGGCGGCAGCTCGCTTGCAGCCAACGGCGTCCAGACCGATTCTATTGATGCGCTTTTTTGCCAGGCAGAATCATCAAAACCGGCTAACCGCCAGTCGGCCACTTCCGGCGTGGAGAACGATCGCCAATCCCCTGCAGACGCTCGCCAGCTCGAATCGCTCTTGATTGTCACCATGGGTTGACCGGGTGACTGAACCTCGGCTTCGAAGAGTAATCCATTTTTGTTGCGCGTTACCCGGGAACCGACAAAGCCCGTGGTGAAAACCTCCGCTCCGATGACGTTGGTGCCGGAATGCAGAAATGGAGTAAGATCGCGATAATCATAAAGCCACTGCGGACCTTCCTTGCCGCGGTCGTAGTCGCGCCCGATATCCGCCGGACCGCGCGACACCAGCCGGCCGTTGATGTAGAGCCGATAAAACACATCCGCGCTGAGCCACGCGGAAACTTTTGCGGGCACGCCATCGAGCGTGACTACTTTGCGGAACTGCACCATCTCCGGTTTGCCCGGAGGCGCCTGGCTGAGCCAAATCCACTGTGCCTGCCAAGGCGTCGGTTTCTGGCAATGGTTGGCAAACTTGTAACCACTCGCCTGCACGCCTTCCGCGCTGACCGTGACCTTCATGCCCGGTGTGGGAACCGGTCCGCGCAAATTGTTTTCGGGATTCGCAGCCCGCGCTGCAAGCGCGACGATGGCAGCGATGGCAAGGAATAGTAGCAGCAGGATCAATTTTCTTTTCATGGTCAGTATCTACGGCTCAAGAATTATACAAGGGCGATCGCCAACCTGTGAGATTGGCGATCACTTAAGGAAGATATTCGATTGGTTTGCGCTCAGGCCAGCTTCCAAGGCAAACGGTAAGGCCGCCCCAGCATCAGGCTGGCAGCGGCGTCGTCAATGATGACTTCCTTCTGCGCATCCCACTTGAGGCTTCGTCCGGTGACCATGGCAATCAAGCCCAAGTGCCCAGGAATGGCCGAATGGTGCGCCGTCTGCACAGGCGTGATGGTCGGCTGCCGCGATTTAATGCAGTCCAGGAAATTGCCAATATGATCTCTCGACTGGTAGAGCTTCACCTTGCGCAGTTCTTCGGGAAGATCCTTGAACTCGCGCCAGTCCGGATTGGATGACTCGAAGCCGCCACGATCCACCCACACCCAGCCATCCGTGCCAATCCATTTACAGCCGGAACGAATGTCCGAGTGACCACCAGCAATCGTCATTGCGATGTCATTTGGATACTTGGCTTCAATGCGATACCGCGTGCAGACGTTCCAGTTGTAGTCGGCCGGCGGGAATTCGCCCTCGCCCTCGACTTCGAGCGGACCCGAGCGGTCGCAGTCCATGCCCCAATGGGCGATGTCACAATGATGCCCGATCCAGTCGAGCAACTGCCCGCCGCCGGTGTTGTAATTCCAGCGCCAGTTGTTATGTATGCGGCTGCCGACATACGGCATCATCGTTGAAGGTCCGATCCACCGGTCATAATCCAACTCGGGCGGCGGAGTGGTGGCAGGAACTCTCATTTGATTCTTGGGGTTCTTCGGCCCGCTGGGCAACCCAACTTCAACCCGAGTAATTTTTCCGATCATGCCGTTGCGCACGATCTCGGCGGCCTTGTGGAAGTTCGCTCCCGAGCGTTGCCATGATCCGGTCTGCCAGATGCACCGGTTTTTCTCGACGGCTTTTACGATGGCCTGCTGTTCAACAATCGTCCGAGCGAGCGGCTTCTCGCCATAAATATCCTTTTTGTGCTTCGCCGCTTCCACCGCGATGAGCGCATGCCAGTGGTCCGGCACCGCGAGCATGACGGCATCAATGTCTTTTCGGGCCATGAGCTCACGGTAATCGCTGTAGCCTTGGCAGGCCTGATTGCCGTAATGGTCATTGACCTTTTTGAGCATTTCGGAGAGGCGGGCCTGGTCCACATCGGACGCCGCGACCACCTGGCAATTGCCGTTGCGCAAAAACCCATCGGTGTTCCCGTTGCCTTGGCCGCCGCAACCGACCACACCCACGGTGATGCGTTTGGACGGCGACGATTTGCCGCCAAATCCCAGAGCGCTGCCGGGGACGATGGTTGGCAAGGCCAGCGCCGCTCCCGTCGTGACGAGAAATTGCCGGCGACTTAATTTTGAGTGGTCGGTTTTATTGTTCATAGCTGGTGACGCCGATTATTAGCGGGATGGTCGCCAAACGCATATCGTTCATTTGTACGGTGCAGAATTGGGCAGCCAGATCTGCGGCTACAAATTCCGGAGGCTACGGTTTATTTTGGCCACGAACACAAATGCACCCCACGGCGGACTGGACGAACCGTTGAGATTCGAGCAATGATTAGCCCCGTTTTAATAAGCTCATGAATGCTGATGCTAAAATCTTGGAACTACGGCTTGATCTGCCGCCGGCGCCGAAACCGGTGGCCGTTTACAAACCCCTCGTCGTCGTCGGCAACATGGCCTACGTCTCCGGACACGGACCGCTGAAGCCTGACAAGTCGCTGATCACGGGTCGCGTCGGAGCGGATCTTGATCTCGCCGCCGGCAAGGCCGCAGCACGCCAGGTCGGACTCGCGATCCTCGCCACATTGCGCGGTGAACTCGGCAGCTTGAATCGCGTGAAGCGCGTCATCAAGGTGCTCGGCATGGTGAACTGCACGCCCGATTTTCCGGATCACCCAAAGGTCATCAATGGTTGCAGCGAACTTTTCGCCGAAGTTTTCGGACCGGAGAACGGCATCGGCGCGCGCAGCGCCGTGGGCATGGGCTCGTTGCCGGGCAACATCGCCGTCGAGATCGAGGCCATCTTTGAGATCGCATGAGTGATTGGTTCGCACTCCAAAACGCGGGCGAAGTCCCCTCCCCTGCGTTGTTGCTTTACCCGGAACGCATCCGCGAAAACATCCGGCGCATGATCCGCTTGGCGGGCGGCACGAGCCGGCTACGACCGCACATCAAGACCCACAAGCTGGCGGAAGTGGTGCAGATGCAGCTGGAGCAAGGCATCGCCAAATTCAAATGCGCCACCATTGCCGAGGCGGAAATGGCGGCGGGCGCGGGCGCCAAGGATCTCCTCGTTGCCTATCCAATTGTAGGGCCCAATGTGACGCGGCTTCTCGTACTCGTGAAAACTTTTCCAACCACGACGTTTTCCTGTTTAGTGGATGACTCGGCCGGAGTCCACCAACTGTCCAAAGCATTTTCAAATTCTGGACGCACAATGGATGTGCTGCTCGATGTTGATTGCGGCCAGCATCGAACGGGGATTGAGCTGGGCGAAGCGGCAGCACAGTTGTATCGCCTGATGGCAACGTCGTCCGGACTGCGTGCCGGCGGATTGCACGCCTATGACGGGCACATCCACGAGCCGGACCTCACCAAGCGACGGGAGCTTTGCGCCGCGGCTTTCGCTCCGGTCAACGCGTTCCGCAGCCAACTGCTTTCTGCGGGTCTGCCCATGCCCCGGGTGGTGGCGGGCGGCACGCCGACGTTTCCGATTCATGCACAGAACGATTCCTTCGAGTGCAGTCCGGGCACTTGCGTGCTGTGGGATTTTGGCTACGCCGAAAAATTTGCGGATCTGGAGTTTCTGATTGCGGCCATAGTGCTGACACGGGTTGTCAGCAAGCCAGGCGCAAACCGCCTTTGCCTTGATCTCGGCCACAAAGCCATCGCTTCGGAGAACCCGCCGCCGCGCGTGCAGTTCCTGAATCTTCCAGATGCGACCGCGATTTCTCACAGCGAGGAGCATCTCGTCGTCGAAAGCGCACAGGCGGATCGTTTCGCGGTGGGCGATTGCCTCTACGGTGTGCCCCGCCACATCTGCCCGACCGTGGCGCTGCATTCCGAGGCAGTCGTGATTAACCATGGGATGGCGACCGAACGCTGGCGCGTCACCGCGCGCGAACGGCGGCTGACGATTTGAACCAACCCATCGCATGAGTCACGAAGCCAGCCTGCTCCTGTTCGCGTTGATTGCCATCATCGCACTCGTCGTACTCATCGCCCGGTTCAAGTTGCATCCCTTTCTCGGATTGCTGCTGGTATCAGTCGCGATTGGTTTTCATTCCGGCATGAAGCTGCCCGCGATTGCAAAGACGTTTCAGGAAGGCGTCGGCAACACGCTTGGGTTTCTGGGCGTCGTCGTTGGCCTCGGAATGATGCTGGGCAAAATGCTTTCGGAATCCGGCGGCGCGCATGTCATCGCGCAAACCTTCATCCGGATGCTCGGCGAGCGACGATTGCCCTGGGCGATGTTGATCGTGGCCTTCGTGGTGGGCGTGCCGGTGTTGTTCAGCGTCGGACTGGTTCTGCTGGTGCCGATTGTTTACGCCATCGCCCGCGAAACCAACACCCCGCTGATGCGGGTCGCCATTCCGCTCGTGGCCGGCTTGTCCGTCTCGCAAGGATTTCTGCCGCCGCATCCCGGACCAATGCTCGCCATCGAACAGCTCGGCGCGGATGTCGGCAAAACTTTGCTCTACGGCGCGCTCGTCGGCATTCCCACGGCGATTGTGGCCGGACCCATTTTCGGCGCGCTGGTCGGATCACGAATGACGGTCAACCTCGGCCACCTCGGCGAACGCCACACCAAAGAAGTTCCCTCCCACCAACCGCCCAGCTTTGGACTCACGCTGATTACCATTCTGCTCCCGGTGATGCTGATGCTGCTTTCGTCGCTCGCGGATCTGGCGCTGCCCAAGGACAACCGCTGGCGCGAATGGGCAAACTTTGTGGGAAGCCCGATCATCGCAATGCTGCTGGCAGTGCTGCTTTCCATTTATACATTCGGCTATGCGCGCGGTTTCAACGGAAAGAAGATTCTAAAATTTCTCGAGGAAAGTGTCGGCCCGGCGGCGGCCATCCTGCTGATCGTGGGTGCCGGCGGCGGCTTGAGCAAAATGCTGGAGCGCGGCGGCGTGGGCGCAGCCATTGCGGACATCGTGGAGCACGCACGCGTCTCGCCGCTGCTGCTCGGCTGGGTGGTCGCGGCGGCGATTCGCGTGGCCGTGGGTTCGGCCACGGTCGCGATCACGATGGCCGCGGCGATCATGGCCCCGGTCGCCGCCAATACGCCGGGCCTCAACCGCGAGTTGCTGGTGCTCGCAATGGGCGCAGGCTCCTTGTTTCTCTCCCACGTCAATGACGGCGGCTTCTGGCTGGTGAAGGAGAGCTTCAACCTCACGGTGCCGCAGACGCTTAAGACCTGGACGGTGCTGGAAACGTGCATCGGTCTGGTGGCGCTGGGGTTGGTAATGTTGCTCGCCCAATTTGTCTGACATGAAAACGCGCCCCCTCATCTTCGACGCCCACCTCGATCTCGCGATGAACGCGCTCGAATGGAATCGCGATTTGACCCGGCCCGTCGCGGAATTGCGCGCCGGTGAGCAGGGAAAAACCGACAAGCCCGACCGTGGCAACGGCACAGTCTCGCTGCCGGAAATGCGCCGCGGCGGCGTAGGTCTCTGCGTCGCCACCCTCATCGCCCGCGTCGAGCACAACGCCTACAGCCCGGTCGCCGGCTGGCGTTCGCAGGCCCAGGCTTGGGCGCAGACGCAGGGGCAATTCGCATGGTATCGCGCGATGGAAGAAGCGGGCGAGATGGTGCAGATCCGCGATGCATCGGGATTGGAGAAACATCTGGCGCTCTGGAACGAATCGGGCGCGGACGAGAAAATCCCGGTCGGCTACGTCCTCAGCCTTGAGGGTGCGGATTCCATTTTGTCGCTGGATCATCTGGCGCGCGCGCGCGAAGCAGGATTGAGCGCGATAGGTCCGGCGCATTACGGCCCGGGCGTTTACGCCAACGGGACGGATGCGAGCGGCGGCTTCAACGCCAAGGGCCGCGAGCTGGTCAAGGAAATGGACCGGCTCGGATTCATTCTCGATGTGACCCATTTGTGCGACGAATGTTTCTGGGAAGCGCTGGATTTATTTCAGGGGCCGGTTTGGGCGAGTCATCAGAACTGCCGCGCTTTGGTGACGCACATGCGGCAGTTTAGCGATGAACAAATCAAAGCACTCATCGGACGCGGCGCGGTGATCGGCTCGGCGTTGGACGCGTGGATGCTCGTGCCGGGCTGGGTGCGCGGAAAAACCACGCCGCCATCGGTCAACCTCACGCTCGAACAATTTGTGGATCACATTGACCGCGTCTGCCAGCTCGCGGGCAATGCACGGCATGCGGGAATTGGCTCCGACCTGGACGGCGCGTTTGGTTGCGAACAGACCCCGGCTGATTTAAACACCATCGCGGACCTGAAAAAAATTCCTGACATGCTGACGGCTCGTGGTTACAAGGCGGCTGATGTGGACGCCATCATGCACGGAAATTTCATCAACTTCTTAAAACGATCTTGGAAAAGATAGGCCCCGTAAAATTTCCAAACCGCTCGCGATATTCTCCGCATCACCAAAGCGAGTGATCACTTTGCGCGAATTGATTCCGCCCCGCGCACCGTCGCGGCCAGGCGATACAGTTTGCCTTTGCAAGTGAGAAAAAGCGTCCGCCCGTCCCGCCCGCCGAAGCACACGTTGGACACGAACTCCGGAACCGGAACAAAACCCAGTTCGGTTCCGGCGGGGGACACCACCCAAACTCCACCACGACCGGCGAGATAAAAATTTCCACGCTCATCCACGCACAGACCGTCGGGGTCGCTGCGGTTTTCCACTTTGGGATTAAAGAACTCCCGCCCTACACCAACGCTTCCGTCCGCTTGAATTGGATAGGATCGCCATAACTTTTGAAAACTGTCGCCCACCACCAGGAAATGGCCATCGAGCGAAACTTCGACGCCGTTGGGCAATGGCATATCGGTGACAACCTTTCGTGCCGGCTGACCTGGGCGCAGCAGGAAGATTGCGCTGTTCGTGCGGTGGCCGAAATCCGGGTCGGAGAAATACAAATCGCCGTTTGGTGCTTCGCACAAGTCATTCGGCTGGTTCAGGGCGGGATCGTGCAGCAACACCTCCTGCGTCGGGCTGTTGGTACCCGTGGTGTAACTCATGACCCGGTGACCAAACGCCTGTGCCCCGAGCAAGCGTCCGTTTCTGGCCAGGTACGTACCGTCCACGCCTTCCGTATTGTCAAGCCAGACGCTGACCTTGCCCGCTTCATCAAGCCGCAGAATTTTGGTGTCTGCCTTTTCCTTTCCAAATGCGGTGAAATAAAGGGACGCGGTCTTCGGCTCCCATGTTGGCCCTTCGAAGAAACAGGCATCCGCGTAAACGGTTTCAAGCTTTGCGCCGGGCACAATGTTTGGTGGCGCTCCTGCAAATAGTGGGGTGGCCGCCAGCGCCAATAGCAGGCGGATTAAACCGGAGGTCTGGCTAAGAAGTGATGGACGGCGCATCTTGGATCCTTCCGATCGAAACGCGCCGCCAAAGCGACCGTTTCTGGTTCGCGATGTGAAACATCTGTTCATATATAATTCTTTTTTGGTAATTTCTCGGAGGGAGGATGCCAGCCCCGCAGTTGCAAAAACCTGCCGCATTCCATCCACCCGCCAAACAACCACCGCTTGACTACTCGCGCCAGCGCAGCGGCGCAACTGGAAACTCAGCCTCGAGCCCTGACTCATTTAGCCTATACGCTGAAACCGGTCGCTTAGGGTACAGATGACCGGGCACCGAGATCGGCCCAAAGCCATTTGGTGCGGTCATGAATTTTAGGATGTTAATCGGCGGCTCCGCGCTGGCCTGCATCGCTTCCGCAGTCCGCTTACTGGCTGCGGAGCCTGCTGCCTTACCGGATGCAACGACACCGCCCGTCCCGACGGCGGCGGTGGCTGCCCGGCTTGAACGTGGCCGAGATCTTTACGTCCGTAATTGTTTCGTTTGCCACCAGTTCAACGGCCAGGGAGTTGCCGGCGTTTTTCCACCGCTGGCCAAGTCTGATCTCATCGCAACAAACCTGGAACGCGCCATCAAGGCGGTGGTCGAAGGACTCTCCGGTGAAATCTTAGTGAACGGGAAAAAATTCAACGGCGCGATGCCGCCCGTGGCCATCAACGATGAGGAAGTCGCCGACGTGTTCACCTACGTGCTCAATAGCTGGGGCAATCCCGGCGGCGCAATCTCCCCGGCGATGGTGAAGGAGGTCCGTTCGCGCACCCGATTCCCGACCTTTGAGAGATTGCAGCAGGCCAGCACCTATGCGCCGCTGCCCAATCCGCCGCCCGATTTCACTTTACGCGAAGTGGTGCGTTTGCCCGCACGCGGCGTTCGCCTCACCAGCGATGGCGAAGGCCGCGTGCTCTACATGCTGACCGAGGACGGCGACGTCTTCCGCGTGGAAACCGCGACCGGGGAGACGCGGCAGATACTCTGGCCGAAAAATTACCTGATCACTCGCGGCCTCAACACGAGCGGCCTCACGTTCAAGACCGTGGGCCTGACGATGGACAAGGAAAAACGACTCTACATCGTTGGCAACCAGCAGGACATTTCCCATCCGCCCGTGCAAAACCATGTGACGATTTACCGCACCACGGCGTTCGCGGACGGAAACCCGGTGGATCCCAAGCCGTGGTTCTGGACAAATTATCCCGGCAGCCCGGCTTACATTCACGCCGCCGAAAACATCGCGTTTGGGCCGGACGGTTTTCTCTACGTGGGCAACGGCGGCCGCACGGATGCCGGGCAGACCGGCGTTGACTCCACCTGGTACGGCGGCGGCGAAACCCCCATCACCGCCTGCATTTGGCGGCTCGACCCAAAACTGGAAAATCCTGCCATCGACATTTTCGCGCGCGGCATCCGCAACGCCTACGGCTTTTGCTGGAATAACCAAGGCGAAATGCTGGCCACCGAGAATGGTCCCGACGCCGATCCGGAGGACGAACTCGACTTGATCGAGCGCGGCAAGCATTACGGCTTTCCCTACACCTTTGCCAACTGGACCAAGAAGGCGTATCCCCACACGCCCGATCCACCGCCCGGACTTGAGTTCACGCTGCCCATTCCGAACATCGGTCCGGACGGCGGATTCAATGGCAAGCCGATTTACTCTTTCGATCCGCACTCCTGTCCCGGCGGCATCGCCTATCTGGGAGATGATTTTCCGGAGGGCTATCGCGGAACTTTCATGCTCGCGCGCTTTGGAAATTTTATTCGCACGGTCAAGGAGAGTTCGGGCTATGACGTCCTCCAGGCCAGGCTCCGGCGGAACGCTGCGGGAAAATATGAAGCGGAAATGCACACCGTGCTCGCTCCGCTCGGACGTCCGATCGACGTCCATGTGAGCGGCAAAGGCAAGGTTTACATTCTTGAATATTCGCGCCCGACTTCCAGCAAAGGCTCCTACGCCCTGCCCGGCCGGATTCTGGAACTGGCAGTCAAACCAAAGGCTTCATGAACCGACCAGCCAACGGCTTTGAAGACATCCGCCAGCAAACAGTTGATAAAAATTTTCAAATCTCCACAGTTAGGTCCACCTTAAACCAACAATCCAAATCAAAACCTCTATGTCAAAAATAGTTCCCCTGATCAGTTCCAGCGTCGCCGGTCCGCTCGGCGTGATCCACCTGCCCCGTCTCTGGCTGAAAGTTTCGCTCGAAGCCTGTGGCAAACTCGCGGATGGCTATCCTGGCCTCGGCCACGGTTACGACTCCATGGTCTGCGACGCCCTTGGATTGAAGCCCAAGGCCGTCAAAAAGTTCATCGCCGACCACAAGCCGACGTATCCACAATTTGAGGATTGGGTGAAGAAGAACGCCAAGCACCTCGACAAAGCCACGATCCACAAACTCAATGTCGCCATCCAAGGTTACATTCATGAAGACAAAGTTCGTACGTCCATTCTAAAGGCCAACGGCATCAAGGACGCCGGTTCCGTATGCCCGGACGCCATCAACCTAAACAACCTGGACGACTGGCACGGGTTCCACCAGTCCGTCCTGAAGTGATTCTTCAGCACTGTTGCCGGCGAGGCCGCGACCTCGCCGGTCACAGCGCGCTTATTTGCAGGCAGGGAACTTTGCGCTTCCGGAGCACTTCACTCAGGCGCGCATCAGGTTGACGGGCCCGCCGCTTTTCAGGGTTGATTCCCGCCTTCGGCACCTATGGCGCGGTCGCCAAACCCGGCGGCCTTAAGAATCTGACTTCTACTTTTGGAGGTGACGGCATAGGGGAAGCCCCTCTCCGAACTGGCCGCGCCGTAGCGCCCCTGCTTGTCCATGGCCACGAAGCTGATGCTTAACTTTTTGCCGGCGGGCTCTTGTTTGACGATCCGGCGGATGGTTTCCAGACATGCTTCCTGCGGAGGCAATCCTTGCCTCATATATTCCACCACCAGAAACGATCCGCAGTGGCGCATGACATTTTCGCCCAAGCCGGTCGCGCCGGCGGCGCCGACTTCATTATCCACGTAAAGTCCGCTACCAATAATCGGTGAATCACCCACGCGGCCCGGCAGCTTGTGCCCATAACCGCTGGTGGAGCAACCGCCCGCCAGATTGCCATCTGCGCCGAGGACCAGCAGCGCAATCGTGTCGTGGTTTTCCGGCTTTGCGCCGGGTTCTTTCGGTTGCGATTGGGCCTTCGCACGCTGCCTTTGCCAAGCTGCATATTTCCCGGCGGCATTCGTTTCGACTGACGCAAAGCCATTTTCGGCAGCGAACATCCGCGCGCCTTCGCCCACCAGCATGACGTGAGGGGTTTTTTCCATGATCCGCCGCGCGACTGAAATCGGGTGCTTGAATCCTTCGAGTGCAGCCACGCTTCCGGCAGTGTGCCCAGGTCCGGACATGATGCAGGCGTCCAACTGCACCACGCCCGCGGCATTGGGAATACCACCAAGTCCCACGGAAGAATTACCTTGGTCTGATTCGGTCACCCAGATTCCCTGTTCGACGGCGTCGAGGATTTGCCCGCCGCCCATGAGCACTTTCAGCGCTGCTTCATTGGCTGGCTTCCCAAAGCCCCACGTCGAAACGATGAGCGGCATTTCACCGCCAGATGGTGAAGCAGAATCACCGCCCAACCCGGACGGAACCGCAGCGATGCCCGCCAGCGCGAACGTCGTGCGCGCCAGAAACTCGCGCCGCCGCAGATTGAGAATGGAAACGTTCATTTTGATGATCCTCATCGTTGACCATAAAAAAGCGCGATACAATTGGAAAGTTGCCGCGAGCACGCTTTTTCATCATGCCCCCGCAAATGAATCCAATTCTTATGCAAAGCCAAAGGTTGGGTGCGCCGTTTTTGGCGAACGGCCAAAGGCATATTCGCACTCAGCATGGCCCTGCTGCAGTTGGCCGCATCCCAAGAAATTACATCGTCCATTGCAACCAACCCTGTGTCGTGTCGAAGCGACTTACTTCAACGGCATACCAGGCTCGGGCTTGCCATTTGTGGTGAGGATTTGGAAGTGATGCACACCGGCGGCCAACGGATGGTCGCTGGTCCAGACGATCTTGAGCTCAGGAGTGACCTCGATCATGGAGACGCCTTTGTTCGCGGCGTGACTTCCCACCACCGTGTTGCCGTTGGCGAGCCGCTGCGAGCCGCAAGGGTCTTTGAACTGTCCCCCGACGTTTTCGTTGAGCACTTTCCAAACGACGGCGCCGCGTGGATCGAGTTCAACCACTTTGTTGCCATGAGTGAGGGAGACGAGCGTGTTGCCGTTGTCGAGCCGGATGGCGGTGAAGGGCCAGTTCTCACCTTTGCGCCCGCCGAGTTCATCGAGATCGGTCTTCAAGACGCGCACAATCTTTCCGTCAGGAGAATATTCTTTGACTGCGAATGCCAGGAGATGCGGCACCAGATAATTCCCGTTTTTCAACTGCCGGGCCATACGAGTTTGCATGTGAGCATTGTCCGTCTCGGGCTGCAATGGGACATCCAACACGATGCCCCCCTGCGCGTCCACCTCAAGAAGCCGCGGGCGCGGACCAAGTTCCGTGATGAGCGTGTTGCCGTTGTAAAGACGCTGCGTCGTGCCGATCTCCTTGCACTCTGGACTCCGTTGGTAGGAGAACACCACCTTCTTGTCGCACGTCACTTCCTCCACGTGATCCGAGTAAGCGAGCAGCACATTGCCGTTGGGCAGGACGAACCCGTCCCGCGAACCGCCTTTGTGCTCCCAGATTGCAGTCCCGTCCTCCCCGATAATCGCGGTCTTCCCGCCGAGAACCAGATAGGAATGCTTGATGGAATCGGGCTGTGGGCCGTCAGCGCACAGACAGGTGGCAGTTCCGCAGGCGAACCAGATCGCCGTGGAGATTTTTCGAACCAGGTTGTAATTCATCTTCTGCTAACGGCACCAGAAATGATCATCACTGCAAAGTATAATTTGTAGGCTATTTGAGTGAAGGAAATGCCATTCCTTCCCGTCAGAAAATGGGTATGCTTTCACGAAACTGTTGATGCCCCAAAGTCATTTCATGCGAATGGCAGTGTTCGTGTTTTGCGCGATGGTGGCGGCGCGTGTACATGGGGCGAGTGCGAGTGATGAGTTTTTCGAAAAAAAGATCCGGCCGGTGCTCTCCGAGAATTGTTACGAGTGTCATAGCGGGACCAGCAAGAAGTTGAAGGGTGGTTTGTTGGTGGATAATCGCGCGGCGTTGCTCAAGGGCGGTGATACTTCACCGGCTGTCGTGCCGGGCAAACCGGAGAAAAGTCTTTTGCTGAATGCGATGGCGCATCGCGTGGAGGATCTGGAGATGCCGCCGAAGAAGCCGAAGTTGCCGGATGCGGTGTTGAAGGATTTTGAGCGTTGGATCAAGGATGGCGCGGTGTGGCCGGGTGGCGAGTCGGTGGCGGCGGCGACGACGAATGCGTATGCGTTCGATCTCGCGGAGCGGAAGCAGCGGTTGCCGTGGATTTGGGAAACGCCGAAGCGTCAGGTGTTGCCGAAGGTGAAGGACTCCAAGTGGCCATTGACTGCAGTGGATCATTTTATTCTGGCGCGGTTGGAAAAGGAAAAGATGAAACCCGCGCCTGCGGCTGAACCGGAAATCTGGTTGCGGCGGGTTTATTTCGCGCTGATCGGATTGCCGCCGTCGCCGGAGGAATTGGCAGCGTTCTTGAAGGATCGTTCACCGAAGGCTCGCGAGTGGGTGGTGGATCGGTTGTTGGCGTCGCCGCAATTCGGCGAGCGCTGGGGTCGGCATTGGCTCGATCTGGTGCGCTATGCGGAATCGCGCGGGCACGAGAGCGACTTCATCATTCCCAACGCTTACGAGTATCGGGACTACGTGATCCGGGCGCTGAACGCGGATGTGCCGTATGACGCGTTCGTGCGGGAACACATCGCGGGGGACATCACGACGAAGCCGCGCCGCAATCCGGAGAAGGGATTCAACGAATCGATTCTTGGAACAGGCTGGGCTTTCCTTGGAGAAGAGATCCATTCGCCGGTGGACACCCGGCAAGATGAAAACGACCGGATTGATAACCGCATTGATGTGATGTCGAAGACGTTCACGGGCATGACGGTGGCGTGTGCGCGGTGTCACGATCACAAGTTCGATGCGATCTCGCAGAAGGATTATTATGCGCTGGCGGGATTCTTTGTCAGCTCCGGGCAGAGATTGGCGCGGTTCGAGACTTTGGAAGATGAGAAGTTGGCGGCGCGGCAGTTGGAAACATTGAACGAACGGTGGGCCACGAGGCTTGACGGGAAAATACTGCAAGCCGCTGAAGCTCCGGTGCTGGGACAGTTGAAGGACTATTTGGCGGCCGCAGCAGAAGCCTTGAAAATGGAAACGAATGCGCCGCCGAAACGTAACGCGAGGCTGCGCGTGGAGGGACTTGCAAGCGGCGTGACGAATGAAATCGCACGGCTCGCCGCGGAGCGGTCGTTGAACACGAACATCCTGGGTCAATGGACCGTGGCGATCTTGAACGCGGCGAGCAACGCGAACGATGCGTTGTTTCCGTTGGCGCGGTTGGTATTTCCGACGAACACTGGCGCAGTGCCGAACACGCTGAAGACTGAGCCTGCTCTGCCGGACGGCGCGCGAGTGGTGTTGGATTATGGAAAAGTCACCAGCCAGGCATGGTTCGCTGACGGTGTTGCGTTTGGGTTGAAGCCGGTGAAGCGGGGTGAATTGCAGGTGGTCGCTCCAAACGCTGGCAACCGGTCGGACTTGAATCTCACGACACGCGTGGCAGTGCAGGCGGATTCCAACTGGCGCGATCTGGATTTAAGTCCGGGTGTGGAACGCGAGCCGACCAAGTACGGAGATTGGAAGCGGGATGGGTTGATGCTGCGGACGCCCAAGTTTGAACTCACGAGCGGCAAGATTCATTATCTGGTGCGAGGAAGTGGGAAAGTTTTTGCAGCAGTGGATTCGAACCGCCTGGTCACCGGCCCGCTCCATGACGGTCTGCTTCACGAATGGAAATACGATGATCGCTGGCGCTGGGTGACGCACGACCTTTCGGAATACGCGGGTCATCGCGTGGCGATTGAATTCTCGCCGGGCAACGAGTTTGAAACTTCGGTGGCGATGATCGTTGAGTCTGAGAACCGCCCGGATGATCCGATCTCGGTTGGACAGCAACTGGCGAATGGATTGACTGAGCGGAACGGGAGTTCGATCCCGGATGCCGCCGCGGCGTATCAGGAAATTTTCGCTGCGGCATCAAAGTCGTTGAGCGCTGCCAGCACGGATGGACAAACGCTCGAAGTGGCAAGCTGGATGGCGGATCGCCCTGAATTATTTTCCGGCAAAGACGGCGTGTGGCCTGAGCCGGTGGCTGGGGTGATCCGCGATTATCGCAAGGAACGCGAGCCGATCATGAGTCGGGTGCAATGGAAATCCCGCACCGCGCCTGCGATGATCGAAGGCAACGGCGTGGATGAATACCTGCTCGTGCGCGGCAAACATCAGACGCCAAAGGGACTCGTCCCGCGCCGGTTTTTGGAAAGCATCGCCGGGCCGGAACCGATCACCAGCAATCCGGGGAGTGGTCGCAAAGAATTGGCGGACGCGATGACGTCGCCGGAGAATCCGTTGTTCGCGCGCGTGCTGGTCAACCGCGTGTGGCATCATCTCTTCGGGCGCGGCATTGTTCCGACGGTGGACAACTTCGGCTGGCTCGGCCAACGGCCGTCGCACCCGGAATTGCTGGACGATCTGGCCGTGTCGTTCATGGAGGAAGATCGTTGGTCGCTGAAACATTTGCTGCGGCGGC
>JAYWBR010000062.1:0-2553 GCA_043781315.1 Verrucomicrobiota bacterium
GACGAGTTGAGCGCGCGCGGACTGGAGTGACCGGGCAGGGCGGATTGGCGATGCACCAGTTGTCGTCCGGTGCGCCAGCTCCAAGCGGCGATTCGGACGGGCAACCGCTCCAGCACGCCCCAGGCAAACCGCGCCCAGCGCGCCCAGCCCCGGTGTCGCACGCAACGCAACGCCCGCCGGGCGTTGCCTGCCGAGACAATTCCCCGACTGACCCGGATGCGCTCCCAGCACTCCTGGCGCTGTTGCCGGGACTCCAGCCGGTCAATCTCCCGGTAACCGCCGCGTTTCCACCAGTCCCACGGGTTGATGCACGCGACGTTGTCAATGACCGCCACCCGGTCGCGCAGGTCCGGCCCCAGGGTATGCATGAACCACCAGTCGCAACCCCAGCCGACCAGGATCGGGTCATAGACGCGCAGGAAATCCAGCAGCTTGTCGGTGCGGAACAGCGGGCAGGCCAGTTCAATAAAACTGACAAAACGAAGTTCACAGTCGCGCCGCACGCGCGTGACGCGGTGGCTCACCTTGCCCCACGGACTGAACGCTGGCTGCAGCGCCCACAGATCATGTTGCTCCCGCAAGGCAAACAACCGGTCCAGTTTTTCCGGCGAAATCCGGATGTCATCGTCCATCACCATGATCGCTTCGTAGCGTTCAAGCAGATCGGGCCACCGCTGAAAGCAATAGTGAAGGTTTTGAAACTTGGAGCCTGCCCGGCGCAGAAAGTAGTCGGCGGCATGTTCCAGGGGAGTTGGTCGCGTGCCATCATAGTAGGCAACCCAGAGATTGAAATCTCGCCCCGGCCCAAGCCAGCGCGCCACTGCGTTGCGATCACCCGCCGAGGTGAAAACCAGAAACCTTCGGGGAAGCTTCGGTGCCTTTTGCAAATCCGGACGGGCGCCGGCCGTTCCGGCTGCACCACGCGTTGTCAGCTCGCCGTCGGCATTTTGCGTTTGGGTCATTCCCCGGTTCATACGATGGCTGGCTTCCACCTGCCTTTTTTCATGGTCTTGCGAGAACGCGCTTGTGGCTCTGGTTGGGCTGATACTGCCGCGTGCGCCACGCCCTGACAACTCGGGTCTGCTTAAAAAATGCACGGGCTATTTTCAACCGAGCATCAGCAGAAACACACAGCCACGGGTGGCGTCCTGGATCGCTCGCCTGTGGGAACCGCCGCCTGCCCCTTGCGGAACTCACGAATACTGTTTAACAATGAGCGGCCCGCAGCGGATGAACGGCCCGCCGAACATTCGCGGCTGTGGCGCACCGTCTGGCAGTGAACCGGTTCTGATTCATCCGAGAACACCATGGCCCATATCCACGAAAAAATTGATTTTACGGTCGCGATCTTCATCGTCCAAAACGAAAAGATTTTGCTGATCCACCATCGCAAGCTCGACAAGTGGCTGCCGCTGGGCGGCCACATCGAACTGGACGAAGATCCCGAGCAGGCCGCGTTGCGCGAGGCGAAGGAGGAAAGCGGCCTTGATGTGGAATTGCTCGGCGAACGGCCGCCCACGACGGAGCCGGGGACGCGCGCGCTCATCGCGCCGCGTTTCCTGGACATCCACCGCATCAGCGCCACGCACGAACACATCGGCATGATTTATTGGGCGCGTCCGAAGCGTGGTGCCGCCACGCTGGCCGCCGAAGAACATCACGCCATTCGCTGGTGTTCCGCCGCCGATTTGGAAACCCTCCAGCCCGCGATGAGCGCCGCCGTGAAATGGTACTGCCGGAAAGCGTTGGATGAAATTTCAAATGACGAATGACGAATCCTTCAAAACCCTTGCGTAAGATTTTTTGCCATTCGTCATTTGAATTTCGCCCGCCCATGCCCATCCGCCGCTTGAAATTTTTCCTCTTCACCCTGACCGCGCTGAACACGGTCGCGACGTCCTACTATCTCAACTACCTATTTTTTTTCCTGCGCGACGAGTTCGGTTTTGGCAACCGGGAAAACCTCTGGGTCTCCGCACTGCACGGACTGCTCTACGCCGGCGCGGCGTGGCAGTGCGGCAGGTTCGCCCAGCGCCGGGGTTTTTTCACCAGCCTGAAAGTGGGTTTCGCCGGCCTGACGCTCGTCATGGTGGCCGGCGCGCTGCTCGGTTCGGTGGCCGGCGCCGTGATCGTGCTGCTGGCGTACACGGTGGTGCTGTTGTTTACCTGGCCGGCGCTGGAGGCGCTGGTCACGGAAAACGAGCCGCCCGCCGGCGTCCCGCGCATGGTCGGCATGTACAATTGCACCTGGTCCGCCGGCGCGGCCATCGCGTATTTCACCGGCGGCCGGCTCTATGAAATGTCCCCGCGCGGCACGGTGTTCTGGCTGCCGGCCGCGATGTTTCTGGGGCAATTTTTACTGACCCGCTGGCTCGCGCGGCAGCCGACGACGGTTGAAAATCAGCCGGTAAAAATAGGTGAATGCGCGCCAACCCATCCTGAAGCGGACGCAATTCGCCCGTCCATTCCTGCCAAAACTTTTCTGAAACTCGCGTGGCTGGCGAATCCCTTTGCTTACGTCGCGGTCAACACCCTGCTGGCCGTGGTGCCGGG
>JAYWBR010000063.1:0-2548 GCA_043781315.1 Verrucomicrobiota bacterium
ACGATGGAGCTGTTCACCCGCGACAACACCAACGACGGCGACGATTGGAACGACCGGCTCAGTTTTAATCCGTTCGGCGCGCAGCTGGGTTATCCGACGTTGTTTCGCAATTTCGCCGACGAAATCATCCCCACGATGTTCGACTTTGGCGGCGGTTCGCCCGTGGGCTCCATTTTCATTGATGAACCGAGTCTCCCGAAACCGTGGGCCTACGGATTCTATTCCGTCGAGTGGGGTCGCAGCGAAATTGACCTCCATCCACTCACGCAAAGCGGCGCGACTTGGAAAGCGGACACGAAGCGGTTCATGACCATGACCCGTGCCACCGACTTCGACGTTGACGGCGCAGGCCATCTGTACGCCGCCAGTTGGGATGGCGCGACCTTCACTTACAACGGCCCGAACGTCGGCTACATCATCCAACTCACGCCCAAGGAGGCGAAGGCGGTCGCGGCGCCCGATTTCAAAAAAATGTCGGAGCCGCAGTTGGTGGAGCACATCGCCTCACCGAGCGCGGTTTGGCGGCTGGCCGCGCAACGGGAGTTATTGGTGCGCGGAACCAAGCGAGGCATCGCATCCGGGCTGCAAAAAATCATTGCCGACAATACCAATCTAGGCGCGCGGGTGGCCGCGATTTTCACGTTGAAACAATTGGAGGGCGTCCGATCACATCCGGCCCTGATGAGCTTTTTGAAGAACGACGATCTGCGCGAATACATTCTCAAAGCCCTGGGTGATGATCAACGCGTCGCCGCTGAAGTTCCGGCCCAGCCGCTGCTGACCGCGCTCGATGACAAAAATCCGCGCGTGCGTCTTCAAGCAGTGACCGCGCTCGGGCGCCTGGGAAAGCTGGAGTCCGCACCGGCGTTGTTGCGCCGCACCGCGGACGACGACTACACCGTGGCGCACCTCGCGGTGCAGGCGCTCCGGTGGCTGAAGGCGTCCGAGGTTTGCCTCCGCGCACTGGATTCATCGGAAGTGGCGTATCAACGCGGTGCGCTCCGGGTGCTGCAGGCGCTCTATGAACCGGCGGTTGTGGACGGGCTGTTGAATCGGCTGGCAAAGTCCAAAGGTCAGTTGAAGCAGTCAATTTACGCAACCCTCGCGCGGCTCGACCTGCAGGAGGCTCCTTACACCGATCCCAAAATGTGGTGGGGCACTCGTCCCGACACAAGCGGTCCGATCTACAAGCCGGTACGCTGGGCCGCGAGCGAAAAAATCGAAGCCGCGTTGAAGCAGCAGTTGGAAGCCGCGCAGGGCGAGGACGCGAAGGCATTTGTTACCGCGCTGATGCGGAACAAGATTTCCTTCCCCGGTTTTTCGGAGTTGCTCTTGAGCAAAGCCGGCCAGGACACCACTTCGCGGCTTGATGTGATCGCACCGTTGTTGTCGCCCAAAGCGCCGGTGCCGGAAGATTTGTTGAAAGCCCTCACCGCCATCGCGACTTCCACCGCCGAGCAGCCCGAACTGCGCGCGCGGGCGTTGCGGATGCTCGCCAGCGTTTCCGAGAAAAACTTCCTGGTGGTGTGCGATGCGTTTATTCCACTGGCGGCGCAGGAGCAGCAAGGCGCGCTCGCCGGCGTGTGGGAGGAGTTCACGCGCGATTCGCGCCACACACATCACATCAGTCATTTCGCCCGCCTGGCCCGGGACACCGACCCGGCCCGACGCACGCTGGGTGCCACGGTGCTAGTCAATGTGTTGACCAGCACCGTCATCAAGGAAACCAAGCCCAAGGATTCGGCCCGGCACGAGATCGACGCCTTGTGGAGCAATCCAGATTCCGCGGTGAGCCTGCTCAAGGTAATTGAGCGTTTGCGCGCCACGCAGCTGGAACCGCAGTTGCGCGGGCAATTGAGCAATGCGAATGCGGCGGTTGTCCGAGCCGTGCAACTCGCGCTGGCGCATCTTGGAGGCGGCGAGGCGGGCCTGCCCGGAGCAAAGCTGATCGGCCAGATGAATTACGAGGACGTGTTGAACATGGTGCTCGCGACGCCGGGCGATCCCAAAATCGGCGCGCAACTTTTTCTAAAACAGGGCTGCGTGGTCTGCCACACGTTATCGCCGAATGAACCGCCGAAAGGGCCGATGCTCGGCGGGATTGCGACGCGTTACCGGCGGGCGGAGTTATGTGAATCCGTCCTGAAACCGAGCGTCAAGATCGCGCAGGGATTTGAGTCGCAGTATTTCCGCATGAAGAATGGCGACGAGGTTGAAGGGTTCGTGGTCAAGGAGGGGGGCGACTCGGTGGAAGTGCGAGGCATCTCCGGCCCGTCCACCATTCTGGAGAAATCAGACATCGCTGACCGTCAGAGACGCGACAAGTCCATGATGCCTGAAGGGCTGGTGGCCAACATCACCCCGACGGAACTCGCCGCGCTGCTGGCCTTCCTGGAGTCAACCAGCGCCAAGTGAACACGAACCGCCGGGCGATCAAAAAATTTCAACCCATGAAAACTTGCTCTGCTTCGTCAAGCCGCCCCTGCGTAACCTGTCAGTTACGTGGTTTGACTGGGGTCGCTTCGACAGGCTGGAAAAAAACAAGCAC
>JAYWBR010000064.1:0-2547 GCA_043781315.1 Verrucomicrobiota bacterium
GACTGGGGCGCTTCCGGATTCCGTTCCGGTTTCATGCTGCACAACCTGAGTTGGCTTCATGACCTGAAAATCCAGTACGACGCCTCCACCTTTGACACCGATCCCTTCGAACCGCAGCCGGACAGCCGGAACACCATCTTCCCCTTCTGGGTTTCCAACGGCAACGGCGGCTACGCAGAACTGCCCTACACGCTCCCGCAAGATTCCACCCTGTTCCTGCTCTTGCAGGAAACGGATCCGAAGATCTGGATCAAAAAAGTGGACTGGATTGCCCAGCACGGCGGGATGGCGCTGCTGAATGTTCATCCGGATTACATCCATTTCCCCGGCGACCGCCCCGCGCCCCGCACTTTTCCGGTCGAATACTACATTCAATTTTTACAACACCTCCGTGACCACCACGCGGGAACCTACTGGCATCCCCTGCCCCGGGAGATGGCCAGCTTTGTCGCCACCTTCCGACCACCCCTTCGACGCCGCAAACCCAGCCGGATCTGCATGGTCACTCATTCGTTTTATGAGAACGACAACCGCGTCACCCGTTACGCCGAGGCGCTGGCGCAACGCGGCGATGAGGTGGACGTCGTGGCGCTCCGCCGCAGTCCGACCGTGCCGGAAACCGAAGTCATGTCGGGCGTCAACGTGCATCGTGTCCAGACGCGCGCCGGAAAAAACGAGCGCACCAAGCTGGATTTTCTCTGGCCCCTGTTGCGCTTCCTGGCCGTCTCCTCGCTCTGGGTCCGTCAGCGCCACCGTGAAAAACCGTACGACCTCATCCATGTCCACAACATTCCGGACTTCATGGTCTTCGCCGCGTGGTATCCCAAACTCAAGGGCGCGCAGGTGCTGCTCGACATCCACGACATCGTGCCGGAATTTTACGGCAGCAAGTTTGACATCCCCAACGATTCGCTCACCGTCAAATCCCTGCGCGCCGTCGAACGCGTCTCCGCCAAATTTGCCGACCATGTGATCCTCGCCAACCATCTTTGGCTGGAAAAATACGCGTCCCGTTCCGCGCCCGCCGGCAAGTGCTCCGTCTTCATCAACAACGTGGACTCGGATATTTTCCAGCTCCGCCCCCGCACGCGCAACGACGGCAAACAGATCATCATCTTTCCCGGCGGCCTCCAATGGCATCAGGGGATTGACATCGCCATCCACGCCTTCAAGAAAATTTCCGCACAGGTGCCCGCCGCCGAATTTCACATTTACGGCGACGGCAACATGAAACCCAAACTCGTCGCACTCGTGGACGAACTGGGCTTGAAAGATCGCGTGCGCTTCTTCGAACCGCTCCGCATCCGGCAGATCGCTGAAGTCATGGCCGACGCGGACCTTGGCGTGGTGCCCAAGCGCGCCGACTCGTTTGGCAACGAGGCTTACAGCACCAAGATCATGGAGTTCATGTCCGTCGGCGTCCCCGTCGTGATCTCCAGCACCAAGATTGACCGCTTTTATTTCAACGATTCCATCGTGCGCTTTTTTGAATCCGGCAACGTGGACGCGCTTGCCGCCGCCATGTTGGAACTCTTGAACAGCCCCGCGCTCCGCGAAGGCATGGTCAAACGCGCCGCTGAATACGTGAAGGAAAACAGTTGGGATGTCCGCAAGTCCGACTACCTCGCGCTCGTGGACTCCATCTGTCTAGGCTCGCAGAACCGGGGTTGAGAATGCGACTCGATCGTTTCATTTCCCGCCAGGTGGTGCATCCGTTTTGCGGCAGCGGTTCGGCGGAATACCTGCCGATCCTGATGTATCACAGCATCGCCGATGAAGCGGAGCGCGGTGTGTCTCCCTACTACCGCATCGCCACGAGTCCGGAAATTTTTCGTCAGCACATGCAGGCGTTGAAGTCCAACGGCTACCGCGCCGTGGATCTCAAAACCGCCGTCACCGCGCTCCTGAATGGGCCAAAAGAAAAACTCGCCGTCGTCACGTTCGACGACGGCTACAAAAACTTTCTCACCGCCGCCGTGCCCGTTTTGAAGCAGTTCAACTTCACCGCCACGATGTTTCTGCCCACCGCTTTCATTGGCAAAGACCGGCGCTCCTTCAAAGACCGTGAGTGCCTGACCTGGAACGAAGTCAAAGAACTGCACCGGGCGGGAATGCATTTTGGTTCCCACACCGTCACGCATCCCAAACTCGTGGAACTCGACTGGCCGCAGATCAAAACCGAACTGGCCGACTCGAAGAAGGAAATTGAAAACCAGCTCGGCGTCGCCGCCGACACGTTCGCCTATCCATTTGCCTTCCCCGAAACGAACAAAAATTTTGTGCGCCGCCTCAGCGAAACCCTGACTGAAACCGGCTACGTGTGCTGCGCCACCACGAGGATCGGCCGCGCCAAACCGGGCGATGATTTGATGCAGCTCAAACGCCTGCCCGCCAATTCCTGCGACGACGCCAAATTATTTCAGGCCAAACTCGACGGCGCGTACGACTGGATCGCCCCGCTGCAGGCCGGCGTGAAAAAAATCAAGTCCGTCATTTCCCCCGCCCGCACCAAAACCGCCCATGCCTGATTTCGTCGTCATCACGCCC
>JAYWBR010000065.1:0-2545 GCA_043781315.1 Verrucomicrobiota bacterium
CCGCGTCGTAGGCTGCCGTGCGCGCAAAAACTTTGGCCGCCAGCGTGCGTCGCAGTTCCAGCGTCGTGTTGCCGCTGGCCGCGATTTGATCCGCCACCGACGCGTAGTCGAACGGGTCCACCACCACCGTCACGCTGTCGTGATTTTTCGCCGCGCTGCGCAGCATGGAAGGCCCGCCGATGTCAATGTTCTCAATGGCGTCGTGCAGACTCACGTTGGGCTTGGCGACCGTGGCTTCAAACGGATAAAGATTCACCACCACCAGATCAATCGGCTTGATGGCGTGCTCTTTGACTGCCGCCTCGTGCGTGGCGTTGCCGCGGATGAAGAGCAAACCACCGTGGACGAGCGGGTGCAGCGTCTTGACGCGGCCGTCGAGCATCTCTGGAAAGCCGGTGTGTTCGCTGATGTCCTTGACCGTGAGGCCGGCGTCGCGCAACGCCTTGGCGGTGCCGCCGGTGGAAATCAATTCCACGCCCGCCGCCACGAGGGCTTGGGCGAAAGGAACTAGACCGGTTTTGTCGGAGACCGACAGCAACGCGCGTTGAACTTTTGACATAGGCCGATAAAAATCCTTGGAGCCGCCCGCAGAGTCAATCGGCAAAATGATTTCTAAATCAAAGGAATTCGCCACTTGGATTTGTCTGCCACGAAATCAATCGTAGCTGCGTCTCGGTAGAGCGTGGTAAATTTTTTCTAAAGAGCGGCGCTTAACGATTCATTTTCCCAGGAGTGCGACGGCCTTGAGGGAATTTCCGTCTCCGGGAACCAACCTGAATCCGCGCCATTCAAACAAAGTGTCGAGCGCATAGAGAATTTCTTCCTTTGACAGGGCCGTCTGGCTTTTGAAAACAATTTGTGGGCCGCCGAGGTAAGGCGATTCGCTGCCATCCAGTTTTCGGTCGGCCAGTTCAGCATAAATCCGCACGACATCAGATAGATTGGCATTGGGAAAATTGACCGTTCCGGCGGGTATCAACTCTCGCTCGCGGAGGTTTGAAGGCGGGGCTTTGATTTCCGTCGAACGAGGTTTCACTTTGGCCACCTCTGTCTGAGGCACGACCAGAACGAATTTATCCCCATCAGGAATTGTGGCGATGCCTTTGTCGGCAAGAGCTTTTTCGATTACCTTGGCAATTTCCGCACGGTTGGTAGCCACGGAGTGAAGGGTGAACGAAATTCTTTGAATGTTTGGCGAACGCAAGACCGTCCGGGCGGTAATTTCAGCATACAAGCTCAGAACTGGGCCGACGTCCAAATTTTCCAATGTGATTTGGGGAATTGGAGGATTGGTTGCCGGTGCTGGGATGTAAATGATCGGGGGCGCTTCGCGGAACCTAGCTTCGGAGTTCGACGATACATCGGGCTGTCCAGCGACTCGACAGCACAGCAACAGAACGGCCAGGGAAAAAAGTTTGTTCTCATAAAATGCAACACCAAGTTCGTGACCGTGACCCAAACGACCGCTTAACCCTCCGGGTTGTCCAGCAGTTCCTGCAAACGCGCCCGCAGCGCGGCGGGCACGCGCGTGAGCCAGCTTGCATCCACCAAACCCACTTCCATCAAGTCGCGCAGATGCACGCGGTCTTTGTCGCGGAACGAAGTCAGTTTCATCCGCACCAGCGCGTCGAGTGAAAGCAGACGGAAGGTCTCCGTTGCCTCTGATTCGGAAACGTCCGGTGCTGGTGAGTCGTAATCCGCGCGGACTTTTTCCGAGGCGAAAACAATGTGAACCGCGTCCCGCGCCTTCGCATCCGGCCCGTCGAGAAACATGTCAATGCTCGCCGCGTGCCGATAAACAAACCCCGCCCGCTCCAACGCCTCGCGTGCCGTCAAAAGATCGGCGCGGCGCAAAATGATGTCCACGTCCTGCGTGTTTCTCACTGCCGCCTCGTCCACACGGGAAACCCACGCGGCTACTGCGTTGCCGCCCGCTACCGCGTAAGGGATTTTAGCCTGCTCCAAAGCCTGCGCCGTCCGGAGCAATCGCCGCCGGACATTTTCCACAGCGTTGCTCATGCGTTCCCAGGAAACTGAAGCATAGGAAACAGTGTCCATGATGTGCTCATGCAAACGCCATCCGTCCACCGGGCTCAGGAACGGACCAGCCCGCTTCACGCGCGGTTTTCAGGTAAGCACCGATCATCTCTTCCGCGTTTTTCAAAGCCTCCACCCGCGTCGCTCCATCGGTAATGAGCTTCGGCAATTCGGGCACTTCGGCCAGAAAATAGCCGTCAGCTTCGCTCCAATAAACCACGATTTCGTATTTCGTGTTCTTCATCCTAGGTCGTTCAAGCAAGGCCGAGTTGTTTGCGAACTTCTGCCGTGGTGAAGGTCGGCTTGCCTTGGTTGCGGGCACGGGCTTCGAGCAGGTCGAGGTAGTCGCTCAAGTCCTCCATTTGCTCGCGCACACTAGTGGCTTTGCTGGCCGCCAAAGATTTTTTATTAAGCCAGCGCATAAACTGCGGGGCGATATTTTGCTTCAGGCGCACGTTTGCGCGAAGCGCGCATGGATTCCAGCCACAATTCTTGGGCAATCAAAACT
>JAYWBR010000066.1:0-2533 GCA_043781315.1 Verrucomicrobiota bacterium
CTTGATCTCGCGCCTCGCGGCTGGCGGTAGGGCGTCAGCGTGACATTTTTGCATTGTCTTCACCGGGTCGCGTTCCTAGGCTTCGCCTGCCGATGAAAACATTTGCCGAGCTGAATTTTCCCGGACGCCTGATCGCGGTCGAGGGACTGGATGGTTCCGGGAAATCCACGCAGATCTATCTGCTCAAACGCTGGCTCGAAGCCGAGGGCGCGCGCGTCTATTTCAGCGAATGGAACTCCTCCGAGATCGTCAAGTCGGCCACGAGCAAGGGCAAGAAACGCGAGCTGCTCACGCCCACCACGTTCAGCCTCATTCATGCGACGGACTTTGCGGATCGTTACGAGCGGCATCTGCTGCCGCTGTTGCGCGCCGGCTACATTGTCCTATGTGACCGTTACATCTTCACCGCCTACGCCCGCGACGTGGTGCGCGGCTGTCCGCCGGCGTGGGTGCGCGGACTTTACAATTTTGCCGCGCGGCCCGACCTGACGTTTTTCTTCAAGGCGGATCTGGAGGTTTCGCTGAACCGGATTCTGGACGGGCGGCCCAAGCTGAAATTTTTCGAGGCGGGCATGGATATGCGCCTGTCCACCGATCCGTATGAGAGCTTTCGGATTTTCCAGGGCCGCGTGCTGGAGCAATACCTCGCGATGAGCACGGAGTTTAATTTCTTCGTGATGGACGCGAACCAGCGGGTGGAGGCGCAGCAGGGCATCGTCCGGCAGATCGTCAGCCAGCGGATTAATCTGGCGCGGTTCAAACGGAAAAGTTTTCTACCGCTGCCGCCGTCCTCGCCGCCGGACAAGAAATTTGTGGAAGTGGACGACGAGGCCGAGGCATGAAAACGAAACACAAGAACCAGATCGTGATTCCAACGGCCACGGCGCGCCGCTTTTACGGGCATGGCATTCCCGGCGTGGAGCTGGATGAGCTGGTTGGCAAGCTGATCGCGGTGGAGGGCGCGGACGGTTCGGGCCGCTCGACGCAGATCGCGCGGCTGGTGGAATGGCTGGAGACGAGCGGCCACGCCACGGTGCAGGTCGGGTTGAAACGCTCGACGCTCGTGAGCGAGGAACTGGAGCGGGCGCAGAACGGAAACATTTTGAGCCGCACGACGCTGAGTTTGTTTTACGCTACGGATTTTGCGGACCAGTTGGAGAACATCATCATCCCCGCGCTCAAGGCGGGGTTCATCGTGCTGGCGGACCGTTACATCTACACGCTGATGGCGCGCGACATGGTGCGCGGCATGGACGAGGCGTGGTTGAAAAATGTCTATGGCATCGCCCCGGTGCCCGACGCGGTGTTTTATCTTTCCATCGAGGCCGAGGAATTGGTGCAGCGGAATCTGTCCAAGAACGCCACGCTGGATTACTGGGAGAGCGGGATGGACATCGGCCTTTCGCGCGACGTGTTCGACAGCTTTGTGGAATACCAGACGAAGATGCAGTCCGCCTTCCGCAAGCTGCAAAAAACCTACGGCTTCACCATCGTGGACGGCAATCGTTCTGTGGACGGCATCACGCAGGAACTGCGAAAAAAAATCAGCGCGGTGCTGGCGGGGAAATGAGCAAGAACTGAAACGTGATCCGTGATCCGTGAATTTCACGTTTCACGCATCACGTTTCACGCGAGTCCCAGATTCTTCAAAATGCGCGTCGTGGAGTGGGGTTTGTTGAGCGTGTAGAAATGAATTCCCGGCGCGCCGTGCTTCAGCAAATCTTCGCATTGTTTCGTGGCGTATTCGATTCCAAATTCTCCGGCGGCGGCATCGTCGTCGCCGATCTGGTCGAGCTGGGCGGCGAGGGCTGGCGGAATTCTTGAGCCGCACAGCGCCGTGAAGCGTTTGATCTGCGGCCCGCTCAAAATGGAAATGATGCCGGGCACGATGGGAATGTTCACGCCCAGCTTTTGGGTCAGGTGATCGCGGAACTGGTAGAAGTCCGCGTTGTCGAAAAATAATTGCGTTAGCACGTAGTCCGAGCCCGCCGAGATTTTTTCCCGGAGATAACCCCAGTCGGTTTCCTTGCCGGCCTTGCAGGCGACGTGGCCTTCGGGAAAGCCCGCGACGCCGATGCTGAAGCCGTTTTGCTCGCGGATGAATTTCACCAGTTCGCGGGAATACTCGAAGCCGCCGGGGGTCTTGGCAAATTCGCCGCCGCCGGGCGGATCGCCGCGCAACGCGAGGATGTTTTTCACACCGAGCGCGCGGATTTGCGCGAGGAGTTCGCGGACTTGTTCCTGCGTGTGGTTGACGCAGGTGAGGTGCGCGACGGCGGTCAGGCCGTGCTGTTTCTGGATGCGATCCACGATCAGCAGCGTCTTGTCGCGCGTGGTGCCGCCTGCGCCGTAGGTGACGGAGCAGAAGTCGGGTTTCAACTCCATCAGGGCGGGGATGGTTTTCTCGAAGA
This sequence comes from Verrucomicrobiota bacterium, assembly GCA_043781315.1. Taxonomy (GTDB): domain Bacteria; phylum Verrucomicrobiota; class Verrucomicrobiia; order Limisphaerales; family CAIQOK01; genus CAIQOK01. The sequence goes on from JAYWBR010000066.1 coordinate 2,412, forward strand.
GGGTCTTGTCGCCCTCGTCGGTCTTGGGCGGGAAAAATTCAAACGAGATCACCGGCTGGCCGGCGGCGCGTTTGGCGGCGTAGATGTCTCGGACGAGTTGCATGGCGGGCAACGATGCCAGA
>JAYWBR010000067.1:0-7804 GCA_043781315.1 Verrucomicrobiota bacterium
GGTGTCAGGAACGTGCAGCCGATAGTAGCGCTGCTTGTTGGTCAGCGAACCGTCCGGCAAAATCTGGTAGCTGTAAATCCAGTGTGAGCGCAGATCGTCCACATACAGCAGCGTCTGGTCGGATGAGAGCGTGATGCCGTTCGGAAATTTCAAGCCGGAGTCCACGATGCGCTTTTCGCCGGTGGCCGAAACGAACCACACGTTGCCGGGCTTGTTGCCGCCATCAATCGGTTCGGTGGCAAACAGCGAACCGTCGCGGCGCACGACGAGATCGTTGCCGTGGATGTCGCTGGCGAGAACGGTGAATTGTTTCGTCGCCGGATCGCAGACGATGATCTGGTTGCTGGCCGTGGCGATCAGATAGAGTTTTCCATCCGCGCCAAACGCCGCGCCATTCGCCTTCTTCGTGTCGGCCAAAAATTCTTCCACCCGGCCGTCGAGTCCGATCTTGAAAGTTTTGCTCGCCGGAATGTCGTTAAAGAAAACTTCACCGCGCTCGTTGACCGCCGGGCCTTCGGTGAATTGGTGCCCGCTGGAAACCAGTTGCCACTGTTCGCCGGGAATCAGGAGGTCGTGAAGAAATTGATTTTTGCTTTCACCCGCCTTCACCGGCGCGGGCCAGTCGCGCCACAGGAAGCGCATCGCATCAGGAAACACCGCCGTGGCCTGCTTGCCATTATGGCCGCCGTCACCCCAGACGTGTTCGTGTTCGTACCCGGCGAAGGTCAGCGCGCGTTCCATTTCCTGATTCGCCATCCACCAGTCGCCGCCGTAAATGTTGAGGTCGTTCGTGCCGTCCTGTTGAAAAACGCGGATGGCCTTCGGCTCGAATTTGCGGAGCAGCGTCGGATATTCATTGCCGCCGCGCAATCCAACGAACGTGCCGATGGAGCTGAACACGCGGCTGAACGCATCGGGCCGTTCCCACGCCGCCGTGAACGCGCAGATCGCGCCGCTCGACGCGCCGCCGATGCAGCGGTCGTTGCCGTTGGTGGACAGATGAATCGCGCGCCCATCGGCGGTGGTCAGTTTTTCGACGGCGGGAAAAATTTCGTTCAACACAAACCGCGCGTAGTCCGGGCCGAGGCCGTCGTATTCCAGGCTGCGATTGAACCGGTTGAGCGCGTTCGTGTCCGCCGCCTTCACCACGCCCGGGGTGAGGAATACGCCGATCAGCACGGGGATTTCTTTTTTGGCGATGAGATTGTCGAACACCGTCGTGGCATTGAAACCACCGCCGTCCTGCCCGACATAGACGCAGGCGGGCGTGGCCGGATCATATTGGCGCGGGACGTACACGGAGACTTCGCGGGTGGTGCCGGGAAAAATCTTCGCGCGGTCAAACGTGAACTTCAACAACTCGCCCGCCGGCACGCCGTCGTGCCGTTTGGAATCTTCCGTAAGCGGATAATCCGTCTCCGCGCGGACGGTGGGTTGTGATTGGAGCAAAAACGTCAGCACGGATGCAGCGATGAGGCAGGATTTGAACATGGTCAGGTCTTTCACGGTTGGTTTTATCTGTGAGTCTGAACAGTATCCCGGCTGTGGGTCAAGCCTGCACCCACCCAAAGAAAAAGAGCATCCGGATAAACCGGATGCCCTTGAAGTGATTTGAACTTTCAGCGTCAGCCGAGGAGCGGGTTCTCCGCCGCCGCCGCCGGCGCTTCTTCTTCCTCGGGTTCTTCCGGCAGCTCGACCAGCCGCTTGAGCACCACCTTGCGATGATAGTCGAAGCCGGTGCCGGCGGGGATGATGTGGCCCATGATCACGTTTTCCTTGAAGCCGCGCAGGTAGTCCACCTTGGCGCGGGTCGAGGCTTCGGTCAGCACGCGGGTCGTGTCCTGGAACGACGCGGCGCTGAGGAACGATTCAGTTTCGAGCGACGCCTTCGTGATGCCGAGCAGCACGGGCGAGGCTTCGGCGGGCTTGCCGCCCATCTTTTCGACGCGTTCGTTCTCGCCCTCGAATTCCATCTTCTCGATCTGTTCGCCCCAGAGGAACTGGGTGTCGCCGGGTTCGGTGATGCGCACCTTGCGCAACATCTGGCGGACGATGATCTCGATGTGCTTGTCGTTGATCGTCACGCCTTGCAGACGATAAACCTGCTGCACTTCGTTCACGAGATGCTCCTGCAATTCCTGCGGGCCGCAGATGTCGAGAATTTCGTGCGGGTCCATCGGGCCTTCGGTCAACTGCTGGCCCTTCTTCACGAAGTCGCCCTTGAAGACAATGACGTGCTTGCCGATGGCGATGAGGTGCTCCTCTTCGACGCCGGTCACCTGATCCTTGATGACGACGCAACGCTTGCCGCGCACGCTCGCCCCAAAGTCCACGATGCCGTCAATCTTGGAGATTTCGGACGCGTCTTTCGGACGGCGCGCCTCGAACAATTCCGCCACGCGGGGCAGACCGCCGGTGATGTCGCGGGTCTTGGCCTGTTTGCGGGGCGTCTTCGCCAGCAAGGTTCCGGGCACGATCTTGTCGTCCTCGTTGACGACGATGTGCGCGCCCGACGGAATCGGGTAGCTCGCCAGCGTCTCGCCGTGCGCATCGGAAATGATGACCTGCGGATGCAAGTCTTCCTTGTGTTCGATGAGCACCATGGCTTCTTCGCCAGTGGCGGCGTCCACTTCCTGTTTCATCGTCACCCCTTCGATGATGTCATGGAACTTAATTTTGCCGGCTTTCTCGGAGAGAATCGGCACGTTGTGCGGATCCCACTGCACGAGCGTTTCGCCCTTCTTGATCCGGCCGCCGTCGCTGACGGAAATGACCGCGCCGATGACGACGTTGTGGTTTTCCAACTCGCGGCCGTCGTCGCCCAGGATGGCCACGGAGCCGTTTTTGTTGAGGACGATGCTGTTGCCGTCCTCGAGCTGCACGATGCGCAGTTCGTTGTAACGAATCTTGCCTTCGTGCTTGGTCTTGATGATCGGCTGCTTGAACACGCCCGCCGCCACACCGCCGGTGTGGAACGTGCGCATTGTGAGCTGCGTGCCGGGTTCGCCGATGGACTGCGCGGCGACGATGCCGGTGGCTTCACCGAGTTTGACGAGCAGGCCGGTGGCCAGGTTGCGGCCATAGCACAACATGCAGATGCCCTGTTTGCTTTCGCAGGTCAGCACAGAGCGGATTTTGACGCGCTCCAAACCAGAGGCGTCAATGGCCTTGCCGCGGACTTCGTCCACTTCCTCATTCGCCCGGACCAGGAATTCCTTCGGGCTGTGCGGATTGATGATGTCATCGCAAGAATGACGGCCGACGAGGCGTTCGCTGAGTTTAACGACTTCGTCATCACCTTCGTAAATGGGCTGGACCCAGATGCCGTTGGTGGTGCCGCAATCGCGTTCGCGGATGATCACGTCCTGCGCCACGTCCACGAGCTTGCGCGTCATGTAACCCGAGTCGGCAGTCTTGAGCGCGGTATCGGCCAGACCTTTGCGCGCGCCGTGCGTGGAGATGAAGTATTCCAGGACGGTGAGACCTTCGCGGAAGTTGGAGAGAATGGGCTTCTCGATGATGTCGCCGCTGGGCTTGGCCATGAGGCCGCGCAGACCGGCAAGCTGACGCACCTGTTGTTTGTTACCACGCGCGCCGGAGTCCACCATCAAATAGACGGGGTTGAACTCGCTCTTGCCCTGGTTCTTCTTCAACGTGTCGAACATGACGTTGGAAATCTGGTCGGTGCAATGCGTCCAGATATCAATGATCTTGTTGTAGCGTTCGCCGGTCGTGATGACGCCCTTGCGATACTGCTTCTCAACTTCCTTGATCAGCTTGTGCGCGGTCTCAATTTCCTGATCCTTCTCCTTGGGAATGATCATGTCATCAATACCAATGGACACGCCGGCCTTGGTCGCTTCGCGGAAGCCCAGCTCTTTCAACTTGTCGAGCATGATCACGGTCTTGTCATGACCAGCGTTCTTGTAGCAGCGCCAGATCAGATCACCGAGCGTGGCCTTGGCGGCGACCTTGTTGAAGAAACCCAATTCCTCGGGCCAGATTTCTGAGAAGATGACGCGGCCCACCGTGGTCTCGATGACCTTCTTGGTCGCATCGCCATAGACGGTCTGCTTGCCCAGGTCGGGGTTCGCCAGACGAATGCGTTCGTGCGTGGTGACTGCGCCATCAGCGTAGGCAAAGACGACTTCGGTTTTGTTGCCGAACAATTTCAACGTCCGTAAATCGGTCGGCGAAGCCGTGCGCGGTTCGGCGGTCACATAGTAGCAACCGAGCGTGATGTCCTGCGTCGGCGTGATGATCGGCTTGCCGGATGAGGGCGAGAAGATGTTGTTCGGCGCCATCATCAACAGACGCGCTTCCAGTTGCGCCTCGACGGACAGCGGAACGTGGACGGCCATTTGATCGCCGTCGAAGTCCGCGTTGTAAGCGGTACAAACGAGCGGGTGAATACGAATCGCTTCGCCTTCGATGAGCATCGGCTCAAACGCCTGCACGGAGAGACGGTGCAAGGTCGGCGCGCGGTTGAGCAACACGGGATGTCCGCGTGTGACTTCTTCGAGAATGTCCCAAACCTCGGTAGTCTGGCGCTCAATCATTTTCTTGGCCGAGCGAACAGTGTGAACGTAGCCGAGTTCTTTCAAACGACGGATGATGAACGGCTCAAACAAAACGAGCGCCATCTTCTTCGGCAAACCGCACTGGTGCAGCTTGAGTTCTGGTCCAATGACGATGACGGAACGGCCCGAGTAATCCACCCGCTTGCCGAGCAAGTTCTGACGGAAACGTCCGCTCTTGCCCTTGAGCATGTCGCTCAAAGATTTCAACGAGCGATTGCCCGCACCGGTGACGGCGCGACCATGACGGCCGTTGTCGAACAATGCGTCCACGGCTTCCTGCAACATGCGCTTTTCGTTGCGGATGATGACTTCGGGCGTCTTGAGCGACAGCAGGTTTTTCAACCGGTTGTTGCGGTTAATAACGCGGCGATAGAGATCGTTCAAGTCAGACGTTGCAAAACGTCCGCCTTCGAGCGGCACCAGCGGACGCAAGTCCGGCGGAATCACCGGCAGCACCGTGAGAATCATCCACTCAGGACGGCTCTTGGAACCATGCAAGCCCTGGAGCAGCTTGATCCGCTTCGCCACTTTCTTGCGGATCTGCTTGCTCTTGGTTTCCGTCATGGCGATCTGAAGCAGTTCGGTCTGCTTGACGAGATCCACGTTGCACAACGCTTCGCGCACGGCTTCCGCGCCCATCTTGGCGAGGAACGCTTCGGCACCGTAGGTTTCGCGGGCTTCGCGATATTCGTGTTCGCTCAACAACTGATGCAGCTTGAGCGGCGTTGAGCCGGGATCAATCACCAGATAATCTTCGTAGTAAATGACGCGTTCCAAATGGCGCGCGGTCATGTCGAGCGCCAGACCGATGCGCGACGGCATGCACTTGAAGAACCAGATGTGGCAGACGGGCACGGCCAGTTCAATGTGGCCCATGCGCTCGCGACGGACGCGGGCCAGGGTCACTTCCACGCCGCAACGGTCGCAGACCACGCCGCGATGCTTGATGCGCTTGTACTTTCCGCAGGAACATTCCCAGTCCTTCACGGGACCGAAAATGCGTTCGCAGAACAAACCGCCTTTTTCAGGCTTGAAGGTACGATAGTTGATCGTCTCGGGATTTTTAACTTCCCCCTTGGACCAGGAACGGATGGCTTCGGGCGACGCGACCTGAATCGCGACGTGTTCCACCTGGTTCACTTTTTCCAAACCGAGCAACTCACGGGCGCTGTCTTTTGAGCTAGTCATACAATTATTTTTTCGCGCTAAATGTTACACCGCCGACAAGGCTGACAACGGGTTCACCGACGCCGCCTGTTCCACTGGATTTGAATAACCAACTTTCACGTCAAGGCAGAGCGACTGCATTTCCTTGACGAGCACGTTGAACGATTCCGGGATGCCCGCTTCCAGCGAGTTGTCGCCCTTGACGATGCTCTCGTAAATCCGCGTGCGCCCCTGCACGTCGTCGGACTTGACCGTGAGCAATTCCTGGAGCGTGTAAGCCGCACCGTAGGCCTCCATCGCCCAGACTTCCATTTCGCCGAAGCGCTGGCCGCCGTACTGCGCCTTGCCGCCCAGCGGTTGCTGGGTGACGAGCGAGTAAGGTCCAACGGCGCGGGCGTGGATTTTGTCCGCCACCAAATGGCCGAGCTTCATCATGTAGATGTAGCCAACGACGACTTCCTGGTCGAACTGTTCGCCCGTGCGTCCATCGGTGAGATGCACCTTGGCATGTTCCGGCAAACCGGCCTGCTTGAGGTAGCCGCGAATGTCCTTTTCCTTCATGCCGTCGAACACCGGCGTCGCGAATTTTAAGCCGAGCAGGTTCGCCGCCCAGCCGAGATGCGTTTCCAAAACCTGGCCGACGTTCATGCGCGAAGGCACGCCCAGCGGGTTCAACACGATGTCCATCGGTGTGCCGTCCGCAAGATGCGGCATGTCTTCTTCAGCCACGATCTTGGCGACGACGCCCTTGTTACCGTGACGTCCGGCCATCTTGTCGCCGACCGACAATTTGCGCTTCGACGCGATGTAAACTTTGACCGACTTGACGACCCCGCTGTCGCCGCCGTCGCCGGCTTCGGCGCGTTCCATTTCCTCGTCGTACTGCATCTGGAGATCGTCGAACTTCTTTTTGAAGCTGCCGATGATTTCGCTGATCTTGTTGCGGATCGGCGAGGGATCAATTTCGATGCGGTCATAAACCGTCGCGAGCTTGCGCAACAGCGTCTTGGTGATCTTGCGGTTCGCGGGGATGATGATTTCGCCGGTTTCACTGTTGACCACGTCGAGCGGAATTTTTTCGCCGAGCAAAATATTGCTCAACGCTTCCGTCAACTGGTCGCGCAGCTCTTCGGTCTTTTTCTTGTGCTCTTCCTCGACCTGCTTGGCGTGTTTCTTCTCGCCTACGGCGATGGGCTTGTCGCGATCGGAATCTTTCTTCGACGACACTTTGACATCCATGACGATGCCGTAGGTGCCGGACGGAACTTTGAGCGAAGTGTCTTTCACGTCCGCCGCCTTTTCACCGAAGATGGCGCGGAGCAGACGTTCTTCCGGCGCGAGTTCGGTTTCCGACTTGGGCGTGATCTTGCCGACGAGAATGTCGCCGGGTTTCACTTCCGCGCCGACGCGGATGACGCCGTCGGAGCCGAGGTTTTTCAACGCTTCATCGCCGAGGTTCGGGATGTCGCGGGTGATTTCTTCCGGCCCGAGCTTCGTGTCGCGGGCGGCCACTTCAAATTCATCAATGTGAATCGAGGTGAAGATGTCTTCCTTCGTGACGCGCTCGCTGATGAGGATCGCATCCTCGAAGTTGTAGCCGTTCCACGGCATGAACGCGACGAGGACGTTGCGGCCCAGCGCCAGTTCACCGTTCTGCGTGCAGGGGCCGTCGGCAATGATCTGGCCCTTTTTGATGTGCTCACCTTTCTTGACCAGAATTTTCTGGTTGATGCAGGTGGCCGCATTCGAGCGCATGAACTTGCGAACTTCATAGACCCAGATGCCCTTCTCGGGATCGTTCTTAATTTTCTTCTTCGTTTCGGGCAGCTTGCCGTCTTCAGTGATGATGATCTGATCGCCGGTGACGGAGGCAACCTTGCCTGCTTCTTCCGCGACGATGACGGCGCGGGAATCGCGCGCGACGCGCTCCTCGAGACCGGTCGCCACAAATGGCGCCTCAGTGATGAGCAGCGGCACGGCCTGGCGTTGCATGTTGGAACCCATCAACGCGCGGTTCGCATCGTCGTGTTCCAAGAACGGGATCAAACTGGCGGCCA
>JAYWBR010000068.1:0-7790 GCA_043781315.1 Verrucomicrobiota bacterium
GACCTCGCGCAGAGCTGGATGGTCGGCGACCGCTGGCGCGACATTGACTGCGGTCACGCGGCGGGCTGCCGGACGGTGCTGATTGATTACCATTATGCCGAAGCGTTGCGCCAGGCACCGGATTTTCGCGTCGGCAGTTTGCTCGAAGCGGCGAATTTAATTCTTCGCTGATCAGAAAAGCGGATTGAAGTTCCGGAGCCGTTTGTTTTACACTCTGCCTCATGCAAAAATCGCTTAACGACCTCAAGATTCGAATCTTCGCCGACGGCGCGGACAAGGCCGGCATTCTCAGCCTCTACGCCAACCCGCTCATCAAGGGCATGACCACCAACCCCACGCTGATGCGCAAGGCGGGCATCGCCGATTACGAGGCGTTCGCAAAGGACGTTTTACAAAGTGTGACAGCCAAGCCGATCTCCTTCGAGGTTTTCTCCGATGAATTTTCCGAGATGCGCCGGCAGGCGCTCAAGATCGCCGCGTGGCAGAAAAATGTTTACGTCAAGATTCCGATCACCAACACACGCAGTGAATCCGCTTTGCCGCTGGTAAAGGAACTCGCCCAGGAAGGCGTGCAGCTCAACATCACCGCCATTCTCACGCTCGATCAGGTGAAGGGTGTGGCCGAGGCGTTGAATCCGGCGGTGCCGTCGGTGGTGTCGGTGTTTGCCGGACGCATTGCGGACACGGGCTGCGATCCGATGCCGCTGATGCGCGAGAGTCTCCAGGTTTTACGTGGCCAGCCCAAGGCGGAACTGCTTTGGGCCAGCGTGCGCGAGGTGCTGAATATTTTTCACGCGGACGAATGTGGTTCGCACATCGTGACCGTGCCGCATGATATTCTGGGCAAGGCGTTGAAGATGGTCGGCACCGATCTGACCGCGCTGTCGCTCGACACCGTGAAGATGTTTGCGAACGACGCGCAGGCGGCGGGTTTTTCCGTCTGACCGCCGTGGTAGGGCGTCGCTGCTGCGACGCCAGCGGTGCGGCAGCACCGCCCTACCAAATTCAGATACTTTCTGGCCGGTCGGCGCATTGACACTTTAAGGCGACTTGGGTAATTTCCCGCGACCGATCCGGTTATGAACTCCGTTCTCAACCATCATGTTTTGGTGCTCAACCGCCTCTGGCAGGCCGTCAATGTCTGCACGGCCCGGCGCGCGTTGACGCTTTTATTTCAAGGCCAGGCGCAGGCGGTGCTCGGCGCGAACGACGGTTCATTCCGCACTTTCAACTTTTCCCAGTGGCACGATTTTTCCCAGGCCGAGCCGCATCCCGAATCCATCACGACGATCTCGTTTCGCATCCGCGTGCCGCGCGTGATTTTGCTGGGCGTGTTTGACCGGATGCCGAAGAAGGAAGTGAAGTTCACCCGGCACAACATTTTCGAGCGCGACAAAAACACCTGCCAGTACTGCGGCAAAATTTTTGACCGCAAGGATCTGAATCTGGATCACGTCGTGCCGCGCGAACGGGGCGGGCCGACCTCGTGGGAAAACATTGTCTGCTCGTGCATCGCGTGCAACACGGTCAAGGCCAACCGCACGCCGAACGAAGCGGGGATGCACCTCGTCCGCAAGCCGAAGAAACCCAAGTGGCGTCCGTTCGTGCAGATCAATCTGACGTTGAACCATCACGACAGTTGGAAGCATTTCATTGATCTGGCGTATTGGAACGTGGAGCTGGGTGAAGAGGCGGGGTAACTACGACGGAGCGGCGCGAAGTCGGCGAAGGGGTTTGCCGCCTATCAGCATGTTAGGCGTTGCGGCTGTTGTGAGAGACGGCTCAGAACGTCGGCTCCTCACGGGCACCGTGCCAGACGTGAAGAATCTCGACACTACGGGGCGACTCAGACACGTCGTAGAAGATGCGGTAAGAACGGAAAACAATCTCACGCAAGGAACCGCGTGAGCCTCGTGGATACGTTGGGCCGATAAACGGAAACGACGCGAGGATGCGAACGTGGTCGAGGATACCTTGCCCCATCCGTCCGGCGGCTTGCGGGTCGTGGCGGGCGATGGAGGAGCAGCTGTCATGGAGGTCAGCAATCGCCGCGTCGGACCAGATTACCTTGAAGTCCATGCGGTCGCCCAGGAATCAACGAGTTGCTCGATCTCCTCATGGCTCTTGGAGCGGCCAGCGGCGATGTCGGCGCGTCCGCGCCGGATGGAGGCCATGATGTGCAACTCCTCAGTAATCTCTTCGAGCGAGGCGACTTCCGGGAGCCTGTTGAGGGCGTCAATTACGGCTTGCTTGTCGGTCATGGAAAAAGATTACCGTTTTGCGGTTCCGAACGCAAGTGGCGTGTAGCGACGCCTAACGACCCCAGCTCAGCGACCCGGCCCACGAGACGCGTCGCTTGCAATCTGGACGCGAGGGCCGGGTTCGCTGCCGCGCCGGGTTCGGCGGCTCACAGCACCCGCAAGAAGGCCACGAGATCCTTCTTCTCTTCCCCGGTGAGCTTGGTTCCCAGCACGAGGTTGAAGAACTCCACCGTGTCTTCGAGGGTGAGGAGCCGGTCGTCGTGCAGATACGGCGGCGAGTCTTTGATACCGCGCAACGGGAACGTCTTGATGGGGCCGTCGGCGCTGGCCAGCCGGCCATTGATCATCTTCTCCTTGAAGAAGCGTTCGGTGCGCAGGTTGTGCATGGTGTTGTCCGTGTAATAGGGCGGCGTGTGGCAGGTGGCGCATTGGGCTTTGCCAAAGAAGAGCGTCTGGCCGCGCAACTCGCCTTCGCTGGCCTTGGCCGCGTCGAGCTTGCCCAACACGTTGAGCTTGGGCGCGGGCGGGAAGTCGAGGATGGACTCAAACTCGGCCATGAAGTGAACCTGGCTGCCGCGTTCAAGAATGTTCACGCCTTTGCGCGTGGCTTGATCCGGTTCGCCATCGAAGTAGGCGGCGCGTTGCTCGAACTCGGTGAAGTCTTCCACCGTCTTGAGCGCGCGCTGGGAGCCGAAGAGCAGTTGGATGTTCACCCCGCGCAAGGTGGGCGTGCCAATGCGGTGCCGGTGCTCGTTGGGGCGGATGTCCCCGACGGTGTGCGTCGCGGCGGTGGTGTGGCCGTTGGCGTGGCAGTCGAAGCAAGCCACGCCCAGGCTCGCGTGCGGGCTGCGGCGGTCATCGGTGGCGTTGAACTGCGCCTGGGGGAACGGCGAGACCAGCAGCCGCAAGCCCTCGATTTGCTTGGGATTGAGGACGTTTTTGAACAGGCTGTAATAGTTCGCCACAGTCACGAGTTTCCCTTGCGACACATCGCCCAAGTCGGGCCGCGTGGTCAGGTAAATCGGCGCGGGGAATTCCGGCAGCAGATGCTGGGGCAAATCAAAGTCGAGGTCGAAGCGCGTCAGGTCGCGTCCGGTCTGGAGCTTGGTCTCGTCAATGAGCGGCTGCGGGAAAATCATGCCGCCCGCTTCGTGGTGCGGATGCGGCAGCGGATAGAAACCCGCCGGCCAAACATTCTCGCTCTTGATTTTTTCCGGCGTCATCGCGGCGAGCTTCTCCCACGTCTGGCCGTCGGGCAGCTTCACGCGCACCCCGGCCTGCACCGGCTTGCCACGCGCCATCGTGACGCCCGGCGCCGCGCGGTCGGTGAGATCGTAGCGTTCGGTCAGCAGCTTCTGCTGGCGCTCGGCAAACGCCGGCTTCTCCCCCTGCAAGCGTTTCACCAGGGTGGCGAAGTCTTCCTCGGCGGTGGCACCTGTCACCGCACCGCAGACGAGCAGCGCGGCGGCCAAGGCCGTCGAGGACCAATGGATACTGAGTTTGGTTTTCATGGCATTTCTTTCATGTTGATGGTTGTGTTTTGTTTTCAAAGCGTCTGGGCCGCCTAACGAAAAAAGCTGAGCCACCGCCGACTCGCGACGTGAACCGCGATAGCGGAACGGACAGCGCCAACGGCGGTTGGGTCAGCTGTTGGGTATTGCACAAAGAACTGTAGTCGTTGAATTTGGCTTTTCACCGCAGAGATTTAGCCCTAGGAAGTTGATTCCAGTCAATGTAAAAACACTGGGTGACCAGATCCTTTTAAGGCGTATTGAAGCAAACCTGTCTCAGCTAGAAGAGGCGCAAATCCTTGGGGTTTCGATACGGACGGTCAGCAAATGGGAACACGGGACGGTATGCCCAACTGAATATCATTGGCAGGTGTTAAACCGAATTTTCAATCTAGATTTGAGAAGCCCCCCAGACGGAGACGCAGTGCCGGAGTAGCTTGTTGGGATGTGCACAGTTTACAATGAAACGAGGGTTCGATTTCCTTCACCCGATCGCATCCCGACAAGTCTTTGAAATCGCCGGAACCGAATCTGTGGATTTCCCGTCTCAGGAATATTTGAGCCGGTAAAACACGGTGCCAAGATGGTGAACCTAGCACGCTCAAGGGAGTTTTCACGCTTATCAAATATTCTATCGAGGATCATGCTGCCACGATTAAGGAGTGTTACTCGCGCAGGGTTGCCGCCGTGATCATGCGGACCGTGGGCGGGATTAATCTATGGCTAAGCAGACTGAGAATAGTGGGATCTTTAATCTGGGAATCGTCCGCCAGCAAAAAGCCTTACTCAAAATGACGGAAAGCATGCGATCACCCTCGAACTGGCGAAGCACGGGTTTGTTCGGTGAGGTTCGCCGACACGCCGACCGTTCAGGGATAAACCAGTCGGAAGAAGATGTTGCCGTTGTTGGCGGCAATTGAATTGGTGAATTGGTTGGTCAAACTCGAACTCGCCATATTAACCCAGTTGGTGCCGAGTCCAACGTAAATGAATTGGTCTGCACTTGCAACCACCAACCGATGTGATCAGCCGCCATGACAACAGCAATTTTGTCCCGTTCACGTTTTAAGCAAGATTCACTGGCGCGGTGGAAACACTGCTCATGACGGCCCAAGGTGCCGTCCACGGCAAGGTTGTTGACCCAATATAATCCAGCCGGCAGCGTATTGGCGGCAATGAATTGCTCTGCCGAACTGGCCACCGACGTCACGTAGTCAGTAAAAAACTGGTCGGCTTGACCGTGCGCCACGAGCAGTTCGTTGATCCTTTCACGAAGTTGCGGGTCACCATCGCAGGCGCGATCCAGCATGGCCTCACGCTCGACCTGGTCCGGGAGTTCAAGCGCGGTTTCAAAAATCTTCTGCTGGGCCGCATTCATAATTCCATGTTTCACTTAATCATGCGCCGCCGCCTTCCAAATCCGGCCATAAATAAACATCCATTCAAAGGTGTTTGGTAATGCAATTATACAACCACGCCCTGGCATAATTCCATTGCCGCCGCACCGTGCGGTCGCTGCTGCCGAGACACTGGACAATTTCCTCGATGGTCAGCCCGCCGAAAAATTTCAAAATTACCACCTGCGCCGTCTCCGGATCTTCTGCCCTCAACCGTTCCAAAGCTTCGTCCATCAATAAAAATTTTTCATCCGGCAACGCAGTGGCCAGGTCCAGATCGTCCAAGTTTATCCGCTCCTTTCCGCCACCGTGCTTAATCCGCGCTTTACGCCTTGCGCTGTCAATCAGGATTCGTCTCATGGCTTCCGACACCGCCCCAAAAAAATGCGCCCGGTTTTCCCACGTCCGCGAACCGTCCTCGACGAGCCGAATCCAGGCCTCATGCACCAGTGCCGTCGGTTGCAATGTGTGTCCAGCAGTCTCTTTCGCCATGCGCCCCGCCGCCAATTCGCCGCAATTCTTCATACACCAGCGGCAGCAATTCCTCCGCAGCCCGCTCCTCACAACGTCCGATGACTTGCAGTATAAGTGTCACGTCACGCATGTGGTATCAAAAATGCACGGGGAAGTTTACTTTGAAAAGATCATCATCGAAAAATTTGGAATATGACGGTTTGGGTTTAATCTGGTTCATGCGGATTGGATGCAAAACTTTTGCATCCATCTATCATATGATTTGCGTCAATCAACCAGTTCTTTTTCGATTTGCTCCAGCGATTTGCCTTTCGTCTCCGGCAGCTTGAAGAAAATGAAAATAAATCCCAGCACGCAGATCGCGCCGTAGAGCCAGAACGTGCCAGAGGAACCGAGCTGCTTATTCAACAGCGGAAACGTGTAGGTCAGCAGGAAGCACGCGATCCACAGCGATGACACCGCCACGGCCATCGCCGCGCCGCGGATCCGGTTCGGGAAAATTTCCGAGATCACCACCCACGTCACCGGCGCGAGAGACATCGAGTAGCACGCAATCGCCGCCAGCACCAGCACCAGCATCGGCAGGCCCTGGACGTGCGTGTGATAGCACCAGCCCATCACGCCATACACCACCGCCAGCGCCGCCGCGCCGAACAGCATCAGCGGACGCCGTCCGCCCCGGTCCACCACGCCGAGTGCGACGAACGTGAACGCCAGATTAACCGAGCCGGTCCACGCGATGTTTTTTAGCACGGTGGAAATGTCGTAGCCCGCCGCTTTGAAAATGTCCTCCGCGTAATTGAAAATCACATTGATGCCGCACCATTGCTGGAACACCGCGAGCGTCACGCCCAGCACCAAAACTTTCCGCATTTTTGGATCGAGCAAATCGCTGAAACGCACGCGCTGGATTTCCTCCTTCGCCAAGGTGGAATTGATTTCCGCCATCGCGTCGTCCGCATATTTTTCGCCGCCGATGCGTTTCAAAACGCTGCGGGCGCGGTCACTTTTTCCATTCTTCGCCAGCCAGCGCGGACTTTCCGGCACGAATAACATTCCGAGAAAGAATAAAATGGACGGCGCAGCCGTCAGCCCAAACATCCAGCGCCAGCCTTGCTGACCGAACCAGGAATTTTTGATGAATTCATCCGTCGCGCCGACCGGCAGATTGCGGACGAGATACCAGTTGATGAGCTGCGCCGCCAGCACGCCGATGACGATGGTGAGTTGATTGACGGAAACCAATTTGCCGCGAATCTGCGCCGGGGCGACTTCCGAGATATACATCGGTGACAAGCTGGACGCGAGGCCGATGGCCACGCCGCCGAGAATGCGCCACGCGATGAAGATGTCGAAGTTCGTCGCCAGCGCGTTGCCGATGGAAGTCACGGCAAATAAAATCGCCGCGAGAATCAGCAGCCGTTTGCGCCCGAACTTGTCGCTCAAAGCGCCCGCTGCCAGCGCGCCGAACAAACAGCCGATGAGCGCGCAACTGTTCGCCCAGCCGATTTGCGTCTCGCTGGTGATTTCAAAGTAGCGCTGAAAAAACGGTTTCGCGCCGCCGATGACGACCCAGTCCCAGCCGAAGAGCAGTCCGCCCATCGCCGCGACGATGGAGATGAGCCAGACGTAGCCGAGATTGTATTGCGCCTTGAGCGTGGAGGATTCTGACGAGGTGGTGGTGATCATAATTTTCCAAACGGATTATTCCAAATTTTTTGGCGCTTGTTTCAGTGGCATGCCGGTCAAGGTTACGATGCTGCCGGGTTCAACGACAAGTTCCGCCGAATCGGCTTGCAACGTCGCCAAGCTGCTCATTTCTGGTCATTGAATCCCGGCACGATGCCGAGGTTGCGAACGTCCGGTGTGATTTCTTCGGCCAGCGGCGCAAGCTCCGCGATGGCCGCCTGGTTGGCTTCGCCATGATCTGAAAGCGTCGTCAATCGCAGATAACGCGCCTGCACCGGTTTCGCAAAACGCACGCTTTGCTTCGCGGTCGTGTTCGGAAACGTGGCCTCCGCCTGCCACGGCAGCCACGTCTTGCCGTTGCGGCTGACCTCGATGGTGTAACGCGCGATGCGGCCACGATCCATGTCCTGTCGTGGCGTGTAGTCGAAGCCGCGCAGCAACTCCACCTGCCGCAAATC
>JAYWBR010000069.1:0-21721 GCA_043781315.1 Verrucomicrobiota bacterium
GCCGCGCGAAGTTCTCCCTCACCTCCGGTTGGGGCAATCTCCTGGGACGCTTCCTCGCGCTCATCATCGTGTTCACGTTCTTCGCCTTCATGGTCGAGAACGGAAGGTTTTACACGTTGCGGAATCTGGAAAATATTTTGCGCCAGTCGTGCGTCTATGGCACGGCGGGGCTGGGCATGACGATGATCATCATCGCGGCGGGGATTGATTTGTCCGCCGGTTCGCTCATCGCGCTGTCGGTCGTGGCGGTGGCCTGGGTGATGAATTGTTCAGTGGCCGGCGCGGACGGGCAGCCGCACGCACTCGTCACGCTGCATCCGACGCTGACGCCGATTCTGGCGGTGAGCGCGGGGGTTTTGATTTCCACGCTGGCGGGACTGGCGAACGGCTTGATGGTCGTGGGGCTGCGGCTGGTGCCGTTCATCGTCACGCTCGGCACGATGGGCATGGTGCGCGGGCTGGCCAAGGGCATCGCGCGTGAGCGGGACATTTATCCGCCGGAAGAAACGTGGATCAATACGCTCATGGATCCGACGCTGTCGAGCGCGAGCCACCGGTGGCAAATCCTGCCGACCGGAATCTGGATTTTACTCGCGGGAGTTTTGGTTTCGTCGTTCATCCTGCGGCGCACGCAACTGGGTCGTTACATCTACGCCGTCGGCGCGAACGAGAAGGCGACGCGGCTCTGCGGCGTGAACGTGGACCGGGTGAAAATTTTCGTCTATATGGCGGGCGGATTTTTCTGCGGTGTGGCGGGCTTGATGCAGTTCTCGTACATCGGCGGGATCGGCCAGCCGACGAGCGCGGTGATGTATGAGTTGTTCGTCATCGCGGCGGTGATCATCGGCGGCGCGAGTTTCAACGGCGGGGAAGGTTCCATTCTCGGCACGATCATCGGCGCGCTGACGATCACGATTCTCTACATGGGCGGGCAGCAGATGGGCTGGCCAAAGTGGGTGCAGGAAATGGTCATCGGCGGCATCATCATCGTGGCGGTGGCGCTGGACCGGCTGCGGCATCGGAAGACGACGTGAACAAAAAAGAAGGACGACCACGGGGTCGTCCTTCGGTGAATTGGAAAAGTGGGGCGGGCTTATTCAGCCTTTTTCTTCTTGGCACCACCTTCAGCGGGTGCGGGAGCGCCGCCACCGTTGCGCGGGCCGCGCTGGGTCTTTTGAATTTCTTCGTACTTTGTGAACTGATCCGCTGTGAGGATTTCCTTCATCTTCTTCGTGTTCTCTTCGCGGAGGGTTTTCATCTTGGCTTGGCGTTCTTCCGGGGAAAGATCGCGCGCGCCCTGCATGGCCTTGGCACGTTCTTCGAGGACGGCTTTGACTTTGGGCTGTTGCTCGGCGGTGAGGGTGAGTTTTTCCGTGAGGTCTTTCAACTGCGCCTCAGGAGCCATGCGTCCGGCACCGGCGCGGCGGGCGGGCGGAGGAGTCGGGGCGGCGGGATCTTCCGCGCGGACGGACGGGGCCAGTGAAAGCAGGCTGGAGGCGGCCAGGATGGCCAGGGACATGCGGGATAGTTTCATAACGTGTTCGATTTTACCTAATATTTTATTGGTTGCCGCACCTTCATTGGTGCGGGTTACTGTTAGCAGACGAGGGTTGGACGGAATGGTTACAGATTTGTTCAAAGGGAATTGTCCGTCGCAATTCTGGCGTGACATTGGGCGCGGCTCATGGAAAATTCTGCGCTTTATGAAAACATTCTTTTCCATTTGCACACTGAGTCTGGCGTTCGGTCTGGCGTTGGCCACGGCTGAAGAGACCAACAAAACCACCGCCAAGACTGAAACGAAACCGGCCGCCAAAGAAGTGGCCGTCATCAAAACCACCGAGGGCGAGATGGTTTTGGAATTCTACCCGGAACTCGCGCCCAAGCATGTGGAGAATTTCAAGACCCTGGCGAAGAAGGGATATTATGACGGGCAATGTTTTCATCGGGTGATTCCCGGTTTCATGATCCAGGGCGGCGATCCGAACACGAAGGACGAAGCCAAGAAATCCTCCTGGGGCATGGGCGGTCCCGGCTACACCGTCAAGGCGGAGTTTAGTTCCAAACACCACGCGCGCGGCATCCTCTCCATGGCCCGCACTTCTGATCCGGATACCGCCGGCTCGCAATTTTTCATCTGCCACGCCGACGCCGGCAATCTGGACAACCAGTACACCGTGTTCGGAAATCTCATCAAAGGTTTTGATGTCCTCGACAAGATTGCCACCACGCCGACCGAAGCGGCGAACCGCCCGGTCAAACGCATGGCCATCGAAAGTGTCAAGATCGTCCCCGCCGATTCCATCAAGTAACCGCTGAATTTATGAACGAAGTTGCCATCATCACAACCACCGAAGGCGAAATGATCCTCGAACTCTGGGCCGACGTCGCGCCCGGGCATGTGGAAAATTTCAAGAAACTCGCGAACCAGGGCTTTTACGACGGCACCTGTTTCCACCGTGTCATCAAGGATTTCATGATCCAGGGTGGCGATCCGTTGACGAAGGATTTGAAGAACGAATCCCGCTGGGGCACCGGCGATCCCGGCTACAAGATCAAGGCCGAGTTCAACGACCGGCATCACGATCGCGGCGTCCTTTCGATGGCGCGCTCGAATGATCCCAATTCCGCCGGCTGCCAGTTTTTCATCTGCCACGGCGCGCCGCGCTTTCTCGACAAGCAATACACGGCGTTCGGCAAGCTGATCAAAGGCGACGACGTGCTGGAAAAAATCGGCACCACCAAGACGCATCCGCAGGATCGCCCCGACAAGCGCATGGGTGTGGAAAGCATTAAGGTGGTCGCGGCGGATTCGGTGAAGTGACCGAGGGATTGGATTGATGGATAAATGGATTGTTGCGCGAAAATTCGCGCAGTCACTCATCCGCTAATCCATTCATCCAAGACTCCATCAATCCGCGTTCCAATTTGTCCGTGGACACTTCTGAAATCGCCCGGTTGCTCGTCGCCCTCGGCTGTCCGCCGGAAAAATCCGGCGCGATGGCCGCGCAGCTCGACAAACGCGCGCAGCAACTGGCTTTGGAGAAAAACCGCAGTTACGAGGAAGCCCTGGCGCATCTGCTCAAGCTGATGAGCCAGGGTTGGGCGGCACCGGGGAATTTATGATTTACGATTGATGGTTCGGGGTTCGGCGAGTTTTTGATTTACCAATCGTCAATCGTAAATCATAAATCATAAATGATTAAGCCCTGGAAGACGATCAGTTCAACGCCCGCCGGAGATTTTCGGATCTTCAGCATCCGCTCCGATAAAAAGATTTCGCCGCGCACCCAGCAGGAACACGACTTTTTCATCATTGATGCCGTCAACTGGGTGACCATCCTGGCGGTCACACCGGACGAGCAGTTGGTGATGGTGGAGCAATACCGCCACGGTTCCAACGCGGTGGAGCTGGAGATTCCCGGCGGCATGATGGACGCCGAGGATGCCTCGCCGGTGATCGCCGGCGAGCGCGAGTTGCAGGAGGAGACGGGCTATGTCGGCGAACGCGCCCGCGTGCTCGGGCAGGTGTCCGGCAATCCGGCCATCATGAGCAACACCTGCTTCACCGTGATCGTGGAAAATTGCCGCTGCCTGCATCCGGTGGAGTTCGACAGCGGCGAGGATCTGATCACGCGACTGGTGCCCGTCGCGGAAATCCCCGCGCTTGTCGCCGCCGGCAAGATCAACCATCCGCTGGTGGTGGCGGCCCTCTACCATTTTGAATTGTGGCGGCGCGGATCAAAGCCCTCGTGATTTTTTCCAACCGAGCAGTTGCGGGGCGGCTCGCCGACGAATATTGATTTCGATTCACGAAGCCACGCCTAACTTTTTTGGATAACTGCCTGGCCGGTGGTCTGGGTTGCAGCGGGGTGTCTTGCAGCAGAAAAGTTGAACCTATCGCAAGGTGATGTGCAGGTTGGCCGGCGATGGGGGTTTGACCGCCAATTGAAAGGTGCCGCTGGTGGTGGCCAGGCCGTCGCCGACCGTGATCGTTATGTAGGCTGAACCGGACTGTCCAGCGACGGGCGTGACGGTCACGGTCCGGCCGCTACCTGCGCCACCGAAAACGATTCCACCAGTTTGCACCAGAGCCGGGTTCGACGAAGTGCCGGTGACCGTCAGACTCGCCGCCGGGCTTTCGGCATCGCTGACGGTGAAGGGGATCGCGGCGGTCTGCGAGCTGAAGGGGATGGTGAGATTGCTGATCCCCGAAAGGGCCGGCGGCTGGTTGACCGCGACGGTAAAGGAGCGCGTGACAACATTGTTGCTCGCGCCGCCGTCGTTGACCACAACCGTGATCGCCGTCGTTCCATGGGCGTTGGCCGCCGGCTTGAAGGTGAGCGAGCCGGTGGTGTTGGGACTGGCATAGTTCACCGTAGGATTGGGAATCAAGCCCGGGTTGGCCGAAGTGGCGGTGAGGGTCAGCGACTGCGTTTCGCCGCCGGCTCCGGCCGTGACGCCGGAGAGGGTCACCGTCTGCCAACCCGCATTTGCGTTGATGGTGACATCCGCCAGCGGGTTCAAGGTTGGAACCTGGTTGACCGCGCTGACGGTGACTAGAAAAGAACGCGTGACGATGTTGTTGCTCGCACCGCCGTCGTTGACCGTCACCGTGATGGTGGCGGCGCCGGTGGCAAAAGGCACCGGCGCGAATGAAATCGAACCGGTGGCGCCGGGGCTGGAGTAGTTCACCGTGGGATCGGGAATCAAACCCGGGTTGGCCGAAGTGGCGGTGACGCTCAAAGGCTGGATTTCGTTCGTTGCGCCGGCCGAGATGCCCGCGAGATTGACCGTCGTTACTCCGGCGTTTTCATTGAGGGCGACGTTGGCCAGCGCATTCAAGGTGGGCGGCTGGTTGGGGGGGACGCTGGGAAGGGAATACTCAACCTCGTTCGAAAAATCGCTTTCCAAACCGGTGTCATCGGTGGCGGTGGCGGCGAAGTAGTAAGTCACCCCGGCAACGAGGCCGGTAACGGTCGCGGACAGCGCATTCCCCGCAGGCACCATGTTGGTGTAAATCCTGGTGCCGGTGCCGCCATAATACAAATTGTAGCCGGTGGCGGCGGGGTCGGGGCTTGGATCCCAGTTCAGAGTTACACTATCTGCCGCCGGGCAACCGACAGGTGCGAGGGTGAACAAACCACCAGCCAGAAACAGGAGCGCCCAGCATCTCCCGCCACGAATTACATTAAACAACATACGTCGCCTGCCATTCGCAAATAGTCTGCCAACCCCGTCGCGGCGGATTGTCACCATGCCCGATTTGCATCCTCCCAGGTTTCTCCGAGCCGCGTGTTTTGTTAATCCCGATAGATTGAACCACTTGGCTGACCAAGATTCGCAGGAAACAGGGTTAACCGGTGTGCAACGGCGTGAACTTGGCCGGTCCGGTCATGGCGCGAGTTGAGAAGAGGCAAGACACGCCCTGTCTTGAAAAGAAGCAGGCGGCCTGTTTTGAACTCAAGCGGCCGGGGGAGTGGAGTCTCCGTGCGGGAGGTGCGTGCAATTCTTTGGCAAAGCTTCACACATGCGCCGCCATCCCGATGTCGTTGCTCAATTTGTTCGCCGCGTCCAGATCCACCCATTTCACCAGCGCCATGAAGTTGACGAGTGTGGGGCTTTCGGGATTCGCCTTGAACATGTTGCGCAGGCTGTTGACGACCTTGTGGTAGGCGGCGGCATACTTCTCATGCGTCAACCGCGTGACGTAGGATTCCATCACCGCGCGCGCGATGGAATCCGTCCGCCCATCGGGCAGATAAGGAATCTGGCAAAAAATCCGGATCAGGGAAATCGGCTCGACTTCGATGAGCGTCAGCCAGCTTTGTTTGACCTCATCGGAATCATACTTGGCATGGAGCCGGTCGCGCACGGCGGCGGCGATGACGCCGGTTTCAACGCGGCGCGTGATGAGATCCTTGACCTTGTCCCACGCGAGCTGGCGTTCAATCTCCGGTGAGAGGGCGGACTGCGTGCGGACAGTATCCTCCAGTCCTTGAACCCCAAGCTGTGCGCCGATGGCGCGGCCGAGCGTCTCGGCTTCCTCCTTCCGCAACCGGTCAGTGGTCATGAGGGAGCGCAGGACGGATTTTTGCAAACCGGGATGGATCAGTTTCACCACGGCGGTGAGGGTCTCCAACGGCGGCGCTTTCTGCGGCGGGATCACATGCTTGATGAACTCGGGGACGACTTCGTCAAAGTCCGGCACCTTGTCGGCGCGGAGGCGGAGGACAAATTTCAAGGTGCGCGCCGTGCCGCCGCTCTTGCCGAGGTTGTTGATGGTGGAGAGCCGGTAGTCCCCCGTGAGGATGCACGCCAGCAGGCTTTCCGCTTCGAGCATCATTTTCTCGTCGAGCGGATCGTTGGGGCCGGTGATGGCGATCTGTTCGACGATGCCCGGCAGGCGCTGGGCGAACAGGGCTTCCGGCACTTCGGTGTTTTGGTTTTCGTAGAAGTGCAGCAGTTCCAGCACGAACGATAGTTTGGCGAACGCGATTTTTTGCAGGCGGGTGGAGTCCGTCGCCGTTTTGCTTTGCACGATCTGTTTGTGCAAGGCCAGCAGTGCGGCGCGCTGATCCGGGATCAGGGCAGGATTCTGCTGGAACAGCGACTCGAAGTCGGGTTTGAACGCCAGCACGATTTCGTCTGGCTTGGGGCGCGGGTTCAACTTGGGATCGGTGGTCAGGTCGTTGAAGAAGAGCAGGGCGGCCTCGCCGAATTCGCGGACGATGCGCTCGCGCGGCACCTGGCCTTTGAGGAAGCAACGCGTGGCGCGGACCACGCGGGGCGCGAAAAATTCTTCCGGCTGCGTGGCCAGTGAACGCAAGACGGCGGCTTCCAGCGGCACGCCGAGGCGGATCAATTCGTCCGTGAGCGGTTGCAGCTTGGCGGTGAGTTCGCGTTTCACCTGGTCCAGCGCCACGAGGATTTGCGGCTGCGGCAGGCCGTCGTTCGTCTTGCTGTTGCCGAGCGTGGCCAGCGCTTCACCGACCTGCCGGTTGTGCTCCATCAGCTTGGCAATGATGACGCCGACTTCGTTGATCGGGAGTTTGCTGACCAGGCCGGTCAGCAGCAGGATGAGTTCGCCGTGGGATTTCTGGCGGTGTTCGATGACGCGTTCGAGGAGCTGGCGGAGGTTTTTGTTTTCGTGTTGCAGCGCCGCGCGTTCGGCTTCCAGCTGGCTGACTCGCAGCGTGAGCGTGTGCCAACCCTTTTGAATCTGTTCCACCGAAGCCGAGGGGTCGGCGAGCTGGGTTGTGACGGTGTCTGTCATGCCGGTAATATGACGCTAAGCGGCGTCGGCTTTCCAACCATTTTTTGCGGGAAAAATTACTGAGCGGGGAATCCGCCCCCGGCGAGTGGGCGGGCCGGCTGGCGCCGGGAAATCATTTCTGGCAACGGTGATGGCCGTGGCGATGTAAAACCAGATCGCGACGTAGAGATGTTTTTCCCGGCGCTTGAGGATCGTGCCGAACAGGTTGACCGCAAACACCACCCAGATCAGCGCGATGGCGATGTCAATGGGCCATTCGAGTTCCGCGTATTCCTTGCTTGTCGTGAGGCCGAGCGGCAGCGTGACGGCCGCGCTGACGATGATGGCCTGCCAGCCCCAGAAATTCACCCAGCTTAAAAAGTCACTGAACATCCGCGCCTTGCACAGCCGTTGCAGCGAGTAGTAGATGCCCATGAACATGCCGTTGCCGACGAACGCGAAGATCACGGCGTTGGTATGCAGCGGGCGCAGCCGCCCGAACGTGGTGAATTGGAGGTTCAGGTTCAGGTCCGGCCAGAACAACTGGCACGCGATGAGCAGCCCCGCGCTGAAGCCGACCAGGCCCCAGATGACGGTGGCGATGGCGGACGATGCGGTTGTCGTATTTGAAGGTTTCGATGTTGGAGTTCATTTGATTTTCGATTTGGCCTGAGAGTTTTTGGGTGCGCCGGCTTTCTTCTCGTCGAGCAGCAGCCGCATTGAAGGGGTGCAGGTGTCTTCGTACTGGCCCGACTTCACCGCCCAGATGAACGCGCCGAGAAAGCCTAGCGCGATGACGATGCTCAACGGGATGAGAAGAAAGATCACGATCATGGCCGCACCTCCGCGATGATTGAAGCGCCGGTCTCCGACCCGGCGTGTGGATGTCCTTGATTGATTCGAGCCGGGTCGGAGACCGGCACTCCGCCCAGCTTGCGTCCGAACCACGTCGCCGCGCCGCCCGCAAACGCCACCACCGACGAAAGTTTTCCGCTCGCCGCAATCGCCACGCCCACCACGTTGTAGGCCGCTGAAATCCAGAACGCCGTCCGCACCACGCGCAACGACTGCTTCGCGTAACGCAATACTTCCGCCGTGCGCGTCACCATGTCTGCCGCCATGATCACATCGCTGGCCGGTGAGAACGCGCCCATGTTTTCCACCACTGCCACGCCCACGTCCGCCTGGCGCAGCGCGCCGGCATCGTTCAAACCGTCGCCGACCATCATGACGGTCCGGTCATTCGCCTGCCGGCATTTGATGAAGTTCAACTTGGCGAGCGGACTTTGATTGAAGCGCAACTCGGCCTCGCTTCCGAACAGCGTGGCGAACCGACCGCGCTCGTTTTCGTTGTCACCGCTCAACAACGCGACGCGAACCTGGGCGTTCAAGCTGCTGATCAATGCCGCCACGTCCGGCCGCACCGCACGCGCGAGCACAAAGCAACCGCGATGCTTCCCGTCAATCGCGATGTGGACCGCGCTGCCCGTGGCGGCAGGCGTCTCGCCTGCCGTAGAGGGCGGCATCCTGCCGCCCGGATTGGCCCCCGCTTGGGCGACAGTCGTCAAATTGGGAAGACGCCCCGTGTTAGCACCGTTATTTCCGCCGGGCGGGACGCCCGGCTCTACGGCAGGCAGGATGCCTGCCGCCACCCCTCGCGTCGCCAGCCAGGCCGCCGAGCCCATCCAGATTTCGTGACCCGCGACGCTGCCTTCCATGCCGCAGCCGGGCGTCTCCAGAAATGACCGCACTGGTTCGGGAAAATAATCGTGCTTGATCGTCTCGCCAATCCGCACCGGCAAAGGATGCGTCGAGTGCCGGGTCATGGAGTAAAGCCAGCGCTCCTCGTTCTCGGTGAGTGGAAATTGTTGCGGGGTGCCGTTTCTTGAAATTGAAGAACATTGAACGCTCAACATTGAACGCTCAACACCCAACGAGCCGTGTCGCACGTCTGGTTTGGACGTTGAATGTTGAATGTTGAATGTTCCCCGCCGATCCATTTCACATTCCCCGCGCCCGTCGTGGTGAGCGTGCCGGTCTTATCGAACACCACGCTGTCCACCTGCGCCAGCGTTTCGAGCACGAACGGATTTTTCAGGAATACATTTTGTCGCGCGAGTGCCCGTTGCGCCGTGCCGAGTGCGAACGGCGCGGCCAGCGCCAGCGCGCACGGACACGCCACGATCAGCACCGACGTGAACGCCTTCAATGACACCGCCGGATTCACAAAACCCCAAAACACCGCCGCGCCGACCGCGATGACGATGACCAGCTTCGTGAAACGCTGGCTGTAGGTGTTGGTGAGTTGATTCAGCGGCTGGTGTTTCTCCTTGCGAAACGCGTCCTGATTCCACAGCGACGTGAGATAGCTCTGCGACACGCCCTTGACCAGCGCAACTTCGATGGCGCCGCCCATTTGCCGGCCGCCTGCATAAAGGTAGTCTTCCGGTTTTTTCTCCACCGGTTCGGACTCCCCGGTGACAAAGCTGTAATCAATCAGCGCCGGGCCGCTGATGAGTTTGGCGTCGGCGGGAATGAGTTCGCCGTTGCGGAGGATGAGCTGGTCGCCGACGGCGAGTTGGGAGAGGGAAACCTGCTCTTCTTTGATTTTGGATTTTGGATTTTGGAATTTTTCCGCGTCACCGACAGCGGAAAGAACGATTTGTAATCCCGGTCAAACGCGAGCCGGTCATAAGTCTTCTGTTGAAACAAACGCCCGCAGAGCAGAAAGAATATCAGCCCGCACAGCGAATCGAAGTAGCCGTTCCCTCGCCCGGTAAAAACCTCGTAGCTGCTTTGCGCAAAAATCGCCGCGATGCCCGCCGCAATCGGCACGTCAATGTTCAACAGGCGTTGCCGCAGACTTGTCCACGCCGCGCGCCAGTAATCCAGCGCGCTGTAAGTCACCACCGGCAATGCCAGCAGCAGGCTGATCGCGCCGACGAGCTTGCGGAAGGCCGGCCCGGCGAAGGCATCAAGGCCGAGATACGCCGAGACACTGAACAGCATGATGTTGCCGAATGCGAAACCGGCCAGGCCCAGTTGAATCCACAGCCGCCGCGAGCCGCGCCCACGCGGCTTGGCATCCAGCGCGGAAAGTTTCAACTCCGGTTCGTAGCCCAACGAAGTCAGCAGCGTGACGGCTTCGCTGAGTTTGACCCGGGCCGGGTCGAAGGAGAGCGCGATTTCTTTGCGGGGAAAGTTGACCTGCGTCTGCCCGAGGCCGGGCTTGAGGTGGAAAAGATTTTCCAGTAGCCAGACGCACGCGATGCAATGGATGGAAGGAATATGAAACGTGACGCGCGTCAGCCGGGCGTCGGAGAAATCCACCAGCCGCTCGCGCACCGCCGGTTCGTCAAGAAATTTGAACTGCTCTTTTTTTGCCGTCGCGCCAATGCGCACACCGGCGGTGGCGCTGAGTTTGTAAAATTCCGACAGGCCGTTGGCCGAGAGAATCTCGAAGACGGTGAGGCAGCCGTGGCAGCAAAAGACTTTGTCCTCCTGCACGAAAGCCGCGTCCCGACAAAGCGTGCCGCAGTGAAAGCACGCCGGGGATTGAGCTGCGGCGTGCTCATCCGCCCGCGTGTTGGTGCGGGCAGGCGCAGAAACTTCAATGTCGTGGGGCGCTTCTGTCATTCGGTTCTCAACCTGAGAACATTTTCATCATCGGCGCTCCGCCGTCCCCGGGCTAAACCTGGATTGTCTTTGACCCAACCAATTTTGGGTGGCCGGGCGGCGGGAGTTTTCACCCGCGCCGGGTAGGGGTTTCCCTGAGGTGGGATAATTTATTGCGCCGGTCGCAATCGGGGTCGGCCCCAATGGCGGCTCTTTTTTGCTGTGTCTAAATTGGCGTCATGCAAACAACAATTGTTTCATCGGAAAAAGAAACCCAGCCTGAAACCGCCGTCGGCCGCACCAACGGCAGCCGGTCTTTGACCGAAGCCCTGGTGAACTCCCGGGTGTATCAAGAATATCAACGCGCCTTCACGGAGGCGACCGGACTGCCCGTGTCCCTGAGGCCGGTGGAGAACTGGCAACTGCCCCATCACGGCCAGCGGAGGGAAAACCCCTTCTGCGCGCTGCTCGCTCAGAAGAGCCGGTCCTGCAGCGCGTGTTTGCAGGTGCAGGAGCGTCTGTGCCAGTCGGCCGCGCGCACGGCGCAGACGGTCACCTGCCCGACCGGCCTCTGCGACACGGCGGTGCCCGTGCGGCTGGGCGACCGGCTGATCGGGTTTTTGCACACGGGCCAGGTCTTCCGCAAAACGCCCGGCCCGGCGCAGTTCGACCGCGCGTTCAAGCTGACGAGCGCATGGGGCGTGGCGGCGGACCGTGAAACGTTGCAGCGCGCTTATTTCGCCGGCAAGGTCGTGCCGGCCCGGCAGCACGAGTCCGTGGTCAAGCTGCTCGAAATTTTCGCGCAGCACCTGTCCATGCTCGGCAACCAGGTTTTTTTCCAGCAGGAAAACGCCGAGCCGCCGGTCATCAAGCGCGCCAAGGAATACATCATTGAGCATCAGACCGAGGAGCTGTCGCTGGGGCAGGTGGCCCGGGCCGTGAACACCAGCACGTTTTATTTTTGCAAGATCTTCAAAAAGTTCACCGGCATCAACTTCACGGATTTTCTGTCGCGCGCGCGGATTGAGAAGGCCAAGAATCTGTTGCTCAATCCCAATCTGCGCGTCAGCGAGATCGCATTTGAGGTCGGCTTCCAGTCGCTCACTCATTTCAACCGCGTGTTCAAACGCATCCTCGGCCAGTCGCCCACCGAATACCGCGAGCAATTGCGCGCGGGCTGACCGGGCATGACTGCGGCCGTAATTGAGATTGGCAGCCGCGCGGAATTTCCAGATAGTCTGCTCATCCGCAGGATGAAAGATTATCGGAAAATGACCAAGGCGCAGTTGCTCCGGGCCATTGAGCAGCTCAAGGCGCGGCATGTGAGCCGGACGCAGGCGCATAAAAAACAGGCGGCCTCCGCCGTGCGCGACCACGAGGAGCGCCTGCGCGCGATTCTGGAAACCGCCGTGGAAGGCATCATCACGATTGACGAACACGGGCTCATCGAAACCGTCAACCCCGCCGCCGAACGTATCTTCGGTTATCGCGCGGCCGAGCTGGCCGGCAAAAACGTCAGCGTCCTGATGCCCGCGCCGTACCGCACGCAGCACGACGGCTATCTCGAACATTACCGCCAGACCGGGCACGCCAAGATCATCGGCATCGGCCGCGAAGTTTCCGGCCGGCGCAAGGACGGTAAAACTTTTCCAATGGATTTGTCCGTGAGCGAAGTCAAACTTGCCGGCCGGCGGCTGTTCACCGGTTTTGTCCGCGACATCACCGAGCGCAAGCAGCTTGAAAAGGAAATCCTCGAAATCAGCGACCGCGAGCAGCGCCGCATCGGCTACGATCTGCACGACGGCCTGTGCCAGCAGCTCGCCGGGATTGAATTGATGAGCCAGGCGCTGGAACAGAAACTGGGCCGGCGTTCCAAGGCCGCCGCCGCCCAGGTGGGGGCCATCGGCCAGAACGTGCGCGCCGCCATCGCCCAGACGCGCTCGTTGGCGCGCGGGCTTTCTCCGGTCACGCTCGAAGCCGAGGGCTTGATGTCCGCGCTGACGGAATTGGCGGTCAACACCGAAAAACTTTTCCGGGTCACCTGCCGGTTTGATTGCGACCCGCCGGTGCGGCTGACGGATCTCGCGGCGGCCTCGAATCTTTTCCGCATCGCGCAGGAGGCGGTGTCCAACGCCATCAAGCATGGCCGGGCCAGAAAAATTTCGATCAGCTTGGAAACCGAAAAGGGCCGCGTGGTCTTGCGCGTGAGTGATGACGGCGCGGGCCTCCCGGCGAAATCGTCGAAGCCGTCAGGCATGGGGCTGCGCATCATGCAGTCGCGCGCCGGCATGATCGGCGGCACGCTGGCGCTCGAACGCAGCACCGTCGGCGGCGTGCGGGTGACTTGCTCGGCGCCGCTGCCACCGTCCGAAAAATCACCACCCAAAGCCCAATGCCCGTTCCACTGAAAAAAACCGCCAAGCGCGTGCTCATCGTGGACGACCATCCGATGATGCGGCAGGGGCTGGCGCAGTTGATTGACAACGAGCCGGACCTGCGGGTCGGCGGCGAGGCGGACTCGGCGGCCGCGGCGTTGGATCTGGTGATCGCACAAAAATTTGACCTTGTCCTGCTGGATGTTTCGCTGCCGGACAAAAACGGTCTGGAGGTCATCAAGGACATCCGCGCGCAAAAACCGGAGCTCGCCATCCTGGTCGTCTCCATGCACGACGAGGCGATTTACGCGGAGCGCGTGCTGCGGGCGGGGGCGCGCGGCTACCTGATGAAACAGGAGGGAGGAAAAAAACTTTTGGCGGCAATGCGGCAGGTGCTGGCCGGACAGATTTTTGTCAGCGAAAAAATGTCGGCGCTGATCCTGGAGATTTTTTCCGGCCACCGGGCGGCTTCGGCTTCGCCGGTGGAACGCCTGTCCGACCGCGAGTTTGAAGTGTTCCAGCTCGTCGGGCAGGGCCGGAGCACGCGCGAGATTGCGGCGCATCTGCATCTGAGCGTCAAGACCGTGGAAGTCCACCGCGCGAACATCAAGACCAAGCTCAAGCTCACCTCGGCCGTTGAGTTGGTACGCTACGCCGTGCGCTGGGCCGAGGCGGAAGGCCGGGGCGCGTAGCGGAGACGCCCCGTCGCCGCAGGGTGCCTGCGACGCCCACGTCGCAGTTTTTTTTCGCGGGAAAATCGGCGCAACCATTGGCGACGGGGGCGTCGCCAGCACCTTTTCTGCGACGGGGCGTCGCCGCTACGCCGCTTAACTGGTGAAGTTGCGGGCCAGTTCGGGAAAACGGCACTGCTCACACACGGCGTTTGAGTGGTCGCAAAAGTCGCGAACGATTTGCAGCAGCCCCTGCTGCGGTGCCGCATGTTGAAAACTTCGCCGCGCCGCGCCGCCCAGCAACCGCTGCCGCGCGAGCCGCAGCACCGCGTTGTCCTCTGCGGCCGGCCAGGCGTAGTAACGTTGCTCCATTGCCTGTTGAAGTTTCGCGTTCCCCCCTTCCGCCGCGCGTGCCCAGAGCCACGGCAGGATCACATTCACCGCCAGATCGGTCACGCGCGCCGCGCCCAATAGCGGCTGCGGTTTCTGTAGCCGCGCGGAGCGGAGCGTCCAGTGCCAGGACCAGAATTCGTCCGGCTGGATTTGTAAAATTTCCAGCAGCGAGGGCGCGAGTTTTTCCTTCGCTAAATCCGCGACGCACCAATGTTCGAGCCGGGACAGTATTTTGCCGTCCGCGAGCCAGTGGGCGGCGAGGGCGAGGCGGCGCTGGGGGTGGTTCGCTGGGCGCTGCCCGTGAAAGTGCCAGAGTGAACGGGGCAGGGTGCCGTCGGCAAATTCATCGCGGTCGCGCCACCACAGATCCCAGACGCGGCGCAGATAAGTGTCGGCCCCGGCCTGTGTGCGCGTGAGTTCAGCGGGCAACAGATTGCCCAGACCGAGGAGCCGGGCCTGGAGTTCGAGCGGTGATAATTTTGGCGTGAGCCAGCGCAGGCGTTGCTCGGCGAGGGCCAGCATCGGCCAGGAATTATGCTGGTAGCCGAGCGCGCGGAAAATTCCCTCCCATAAAGCCTGTTCCCAGCCGGCTTGCCGTGCCCGGGCAGCAAGGTGTGCGGCCTTGGCTTGAAAACGGATTTGCGCCGCCTGTCGCAGCAGCTCGGATAATTTTTCCGGCGCGAGTTCACGGAGCGGCGCGCAGCATTGGCCGCGCAAATTTTCCGGCAACGCTTCGGCCGCGTCGGTGTTCAGCCAGAGACTGAGTTCGGCGACGGATGAATCCAGGCGGTCGCAGAGAATTAATTTGGGTGGCGTGTCTGGCGCTGCTTTGTCGCCGTCCCAAAGCACATGCAGGATGACGTTGGCGAAGGCGGGATTTTTGTCATGGCCGTGCGCGCGCCAGCCGCTGGCGTGCAGATCCACCTCGATGTCGCCGACGCGCGGCGGAGCGTCGCCGAACTGGAGAACCGCGCCGCGAAAGTCCGGGCCGCCGCTGTGGCTGATGAATCCGGGGTGAAGAACCTTGACCGGCTGACCGTCCAACGTGCGCAGTTCATGGCGGAGTAGGCGCTGGTGCTGCCAGACGGCTTGCAGCAGTTTTTCGGGCGGGGGTGTCTCGCCTTCGTGCAAAACGCAAAGGCTGCCGCTTTGCAGCCGCCATCGGGCGTAAAAACTGGACGGATAGACAAACACCTTGCATTGTTTTTTGCGCGCTGACGGCGGGAAAGTCAAGCCGGGTTTTGCGGTGTCTGATTTTATTTGGTAGGGCGTCGCTGCCGCGACGCCCGGCGGTGCGGCAGCACCGCCCTACCAGTGATGGGGAATTTTTGAACGTGGCGGCGGGATTGGCTGACTCTTGTTATGACAATGAAGAATTCGATGACGAAACAGTTGGGCGCGGCGGCGCGGCGGTGGTTCGTTCTGGCCGCTGGTTTTTTTTGCGGCGTGGCAACGGCGCAGTTTTCGCCGCTTGGCAGCGAGGGTGGCTTTGACATTCGCCGCGATGCGACCGTGGCGGCGGTGGAGCAGGTGATGCCGTGCGTGGTGAATATCGCGACCAAAAACGTGGTGCCGGTGCGCGATCCGTTCGAGGAATTTTACCTGCCGTTCTTTCGCCGGCAGTCGGCGGAAAACCCCTACAGCCTCGGCTCCGGCGTGATGATTGACGAAGCGGGTTACCTGCTCACGAACGATCACGTCGTCCGGCGCGCGGATAAAATCGCGGTGAAGTTTGCCAGCAGCCTGGAGATTTACGAAGCGACGGTGGTGGCCAGCGATCCGAAGAGCGACGTGGCGTTGCTCAAGTTGAACGCGCGGCCCGGCGAAAAATTTCACGCCATCAAACTCGCGCACGAGGACGATCTGCTGCTCGGCGAGACCGTGCTGGCGTTGGGCAATCCGTTCGGCCTCGGCGGCTCGGTGACGCGCGGCATCCTGAGTTCCAAGAGCCGGAGCCGCCCCAAGGAAAACGCCAAGCTCGACGTGTGGAACTGGCTGCAAACCGACGCGCCGATCAATCTGGGCAACAGCGGCGGGCCGCTGGTGAATCTGCGCGGCGAACTCATCGGACTGAACGTGGCGGTCGTGAACGAAGTGGAAGGCCAGCCGGCGCAGGGGATTGGTTTCGCCATTCCCATCAAGCAGGTGTTGGCGGGGCTTTCGGACATCCTGGTGGAGACGGTGAGGTCATTCTGGTTCGGCGCGCGCGTGCAGGCGGGCAGTTCGCCGCTGGTGGTCACGTTGGTGCAACCCGAAAGTCCGGCGGAACGCGCCGGCTTGAAAATGGGCGACGCAATTCTGCAACTCAACGGCAAGGCGCCGAAAAACATTATTGATCTGGCGGACGCGCTGGCGACCCAGGCGGAGAAGGAGAACCGGTTGACGGTTCAACGTGGATTGGAACGTCGCGAATTGACGGTGCAACTGGTGCCGGAGAAAAATGTTTTCAACGCGGAGATGATCCGGCGCAAGCTGGGTTTGAATCTGGTGCGGGTGCCAGAGGGTTTTACGATCAGCGCGGTGGAAACCAACAGCCCGGCGGGGACAGCGGGCTTGCTGAACGGCATGTTGGTGAAACAAGTGGACGACCAGTTGCCGCCCCCGGATTTGACGGCGCTGGCCAAATTGATTTACGCGAAAAAAAATGGCGAGCCGGTGCGCCTGGACGTGGCGGCGTGGCAGCAGAGCGGAGCCTTCAATGTGCTGCGGCAGGGCAGCGTGGAACTGTCGCCGCGCTGACCGGCCGGAGGTCACTTGCCGGGCGCACCCAAAGATTCGGGGAAGCCAAAGAAATAATTTCAATCTTTGAGTTTCTCCAATCTTTGAGTTTCGTCCGGCGGGAAAGGATTGCTACGAATGCGCCAGAACTTGGGTTGCGGGGTGGAAAATTCCGGTGCCGCCATCAGGTTGAATCCAGTGTTGATCGGCGGTTTGGGTGCGAAAGGCGGCGCGGCAACCAGATTCTTCAAAAAACCTGTTGCGTTGAAAGTTGCAGTTGCTATATTCCGCGCTCCGTTTGTCCGGCACGCCGCCGGGTGAAGCGTACAAAACAATTTAGACAGCAATGCCGACAATCAATCAATTGGTTCGCAAGGGCCGCAGCCGGGTCAAATACAAGTCCAAGTCGCCCGCCTTGGAAAACTCGCCGTTTCGCCGCGGCGTCTGTCTGCAGGTCATGACCCGCACGCCCAAGAAGCCCAACTCCGCGATGCGCAAAGTCGCCAAGGTGCGCTTGACGAACGGCTACGAGATCATCGCCTACATCCCGGACGAAGGTCACAATCTGCAGGAGCACTCCATCGTGCTCGTGCGCGGCGGCAAGGTGAAGGATCTGCCCGGTGTGCGCTATCACATCGTGCGCGGCACCCTCGACGCTGCCGGCGTTGAAAAACGGCGCGTCAGCCGTTCCAAGTATGGCGTGAAGCGTCCGAAGGCCGCAAAGCCGGCCGCCGCCAAGTAATTTTAACGTTCCAACGATTTAACAAACCATGTCCAGAAGAAGACAAGCCACCCGTCGCCCGGTTTCCACCGACGCGAAATTCAACAGCACGCTGGTTGCGCGCCTGGTCAACACGGTCATGTGCTCCGGCAAGAAAAGCACGGCCCAGCGCATTGTTTACGGTGCGTTCGACCAGATCGCCGAAAAGAATCCCGCCACCACGCCGCTCGAAATTTTGCAGCGCGCGGTGGACAACGCCAAGCCCCGCCTCGAAATCAAGCCCCGCCGCGTGGGCGGTGCGACGTATCAGGTGCCGATTGAAGTGGCGAGCGACCGGCAGTTCGCGCTCGCGCTCCGCTGGCTGGTGGATTTTGCCGACGCCCGCAAGGGCATCCCGATGAAGGCCGCGCTGGCCGCGGAAATCCTGGAAGCCTATCAAGGCCAGGGCAACGCGATCCGCAAGCGGGACGAAGTGCATAAGATGGCCCAGGCCAACAAGGCGTTCGCCCATTTTCGCTGGTAGAAAAACTTTGAACGCGCCCCGAAGCGAGTCGCGTCGGGGCGTTTTTATTCTCTAAGACAGAACTTTTTAACATGCAAGCTGTGACCGACGACAAAACTGTAAACGGCAAACCGGCGAATTCGCCCAACCGGCAATACACGATGGAGCGCACGCGCAACATCGGCATCGCCGCGCACATTGACGCCGGCAAGACGACCACCACCGAGCGGATTTTGTTTTACACTGGCCTGATTCACAAGATCGGCGACGTGGATGACGGCAACACGGTCACGGACTGGATGGAACAGGAAAAGGAACGCGGCATTACGATCACATCCGCCGCCGTCACCTGTTTCTGGACGCAGAAAACGGCCAAGCCGGGTGAAGACCAGATTTACAAGGCGTTCAACAACCTTCCGCACCGCGTCAACATCATTGACACGCCCGGCCACGTGGATTTCACCGCCGAAGTCGAACGTTCCATGCGCGTGCTCGACGGCGCGGTCGCCGTGTTCTGCGGCGTCGCGGGCGTGCAGCCGCAATCCGAAACCGTCTGGCGGCAGGCGACGAAGTACAAAGTTCCGCGCATCGCGTTCGTGAACAAGATGGACCGCATCGGCGCGAATTTTGAAAACGCCCTGAACGACATGCGCACCAAGCTGCGCGCGTATGCTTTCCCGATTTTCCTGCCGCTGGGCCAGGGACCGTGCGAGTTTGAAGGTAAACCAGTCGAAGGTGGTTTTGAGGGCGTGATTGATATCGTCAACCAGAAGACCATTTATTGGGGGCCCGGCGAGGCCAATGAAGGGCTCAATTACGAAATCAAAGACATTGCTCCGGAAGATCAGGAACGCGCCAAAGCTGCCCTCGCGGAATTGATTGATGCAGTCTCCAACAAGGACGACGCGATCGCGGAAATGGTTTTGGAAGAGAAGCCGATTGACGCGCCGACGTTGAAGGCGGCCATCCGCCGGCTGACGTGCAAGATCGAAATGGTGCCCGTCCTCTGCGGTTCGGCGTTCAAGAAAAAGGGCGTGCAGGTGCTGGTGGACGCGGTGATTGATTATCTGCCCAGCCCGCTGGACGTTCCCGGTGCGGAAGGTTTGGAAGTCGGCTCGACGGAAAACGTCGTCCATGTCGAAACCAACGACAACAACAAGTTTTGTTCGCTCGCCTTCAAGCTCTGGACCGATCCTTTCGCGGGTAAGCTGGTGTTCTTCCGCGTCTATTCCGGCCATCTCAAGAAGGGCGACAATATTTACAATCCGCGCACGCGCAAACGCGAGCGCGTCAGCCGCCTGATGGTCATTCAAGGCAGCGAGCGCAAGGACATCAACGAAGTCTATGCCGGCGACATCGCGGCGCTCGTCGGCCTGCGCAACATCACCACCGGTGACACGCTGTGCGACGAAGATTACGATGTGACGCTGGAACCGCCGACGTTCCCCGAACCCGTCATCTCGATGGCCGTCGAACCTAAGACCAAGCAGGATCGCGACAAGATGTCCGAAGGCTTGCAACGTCTCGCGGAAGAAGATCCGACGTTCCGCTGTTTCACGAACGAGGAAACCAGCCAGCTCATCATTGCGGGCATGGGCGAGCTGCATTTGGAAATCATCATTGACCGCCTCAAGCGGGAATTCAATGTGTCCGCCAACACCGGCGCGCCGCAGATCGCGTATCGCGAAACCATCACGAAGAACGCCGAGGGCGAAGGCAAATTCATCCGTCAATCCGGCGGTCGCGGCCAATACGGCCACGCCTGCATCAAGGTCTATCCCAATGAAAAGGGCAAGGGCGTCGAAGTCGTTGACGAAATTGTCGGCGGCACGATTCCCAAGGAATACATTCCGGCGGTCATTGACGGCATCGAAGAAGCCATCAAGAGCGGCGTGTATGCCGGCTATCAGGTCATTGACATCAAGGTTGAAGTCACGGACGGATCGTTCCACGAAGTGGACTCGAACGAACTCGCGTTCAAGATGGCTGGCATCTTCGCACTGAAAGACGCTTTCAAAAAGGCCGGCCCCATTTTGCTCGAACCGATCATGAAGGTCGAGCTGACCACGCCCGACGAATATCAGGGCGATCTGATCGGCGACATCACCCGTCGTCGCGGCATGATCATCAACATCGAAGCCAAGAACGGTCAGACCATTGTGAACGCGCAGGTGCCGCTCGCCGAAATGTTCGGCTACGCCACCGCGATCCGTTCGCTCTCCAAGGGCCGCGCCTCCTACTCGATGGAGCCGTTGACTTTCGAGCAGGTTCCCAATAGCGTCCTCGAGAAAATTCTGGACGCCGCCAAGTCAAAACCGGCGGCACGCACCTAACTAAACCATAACTATAAAATTGTTCTTTATATGGCTGGACAAAAAATACGCATACGACTCAAGGCCTATGACCATCGCGTCATAGATCAGTCCGCCCGCGAAATCGCGGACACTGTAAAACGCACCGGCGCCCGCGTGGCTGGACCGATCCCGCTCCCGACGCGGATTGAACGCTTCACCGTGCTGCGCTCGCCGCACTCGGACAAGAAGTCGCAGGAAACCTTCGAACAACGCACCCACAAGCGGCTCATTGACATCATTGAGCCGACCGCCAAGACCGTGGACGAGCTGAAGAAGCTCAACCTTCCCGCGGGCGTGGACATCACCATCAAAATTTGACGCTTATGCCACTAGGACTTTTAGGAAAAAAACTGGGCCATACGCGCGTCTATGATGCGAATGGCATATTGATTCCCGTCACCGTTGTGCTCGCCGGTCCGAACCGCGTGCTGCAGGTCAAAACGCAGGCTGGCAAAGACGGCTACAACTCCGTGCAACTGGGTTTCGATGATCAAAAAGAACAGCGCGTCACCAAGCCGCTGCTCGGGCACATCAAGAAACAAAACGGTGTCGCCGTGAAGCGCATCCGTGAGTTCCGCGATTTCTCCAAGGACGTGAAGCCCGGCGACATCGTCGGACCAACCTTGTTCGCCCCCGGCGATTTCATTGATGCCATTGGCGTCACGAAGGGTCGCGGCTTTGAAGGTGTCGTCGCCCGCCACGCGTTTCGTGGCGGTGATTCGACGCACGGCGCGAAGGGCTTTCATCGCCGTAACGGCGCGATCGGCCAGCGCTTGTTCCCCGGCACGGTCATGCGCGGCATGAAGATGCCCGGTCACCTCGGCCAGGTGCAACGCACGACGCAGAACCTGCAAGTCATCCAGGTGCGCGAAGCCGATAATCTGATCCTGATCAAAGGCTCGATTCCTGGCGCGGAAGGCGACTACGTCGTCATCCGTGAATCCAAGAAACGCCCGAAGGGTTGGAAGCCAGCGGTCGCGCCCGTGAACAAGAAGGCCGAAGCCAAAAAGGCCGCGGCCGAAGCCAAAAAGGCTGAAGTTAAAAAGAAGTAATTGAGGCGTAGCCATGAAAATTTCAATCAAAGACATTCAGGGAAAAAGCCAGGGCGAGCACGAAG
>JAYWBR010000070.1:0-2519 GCA_043781315.1 Verrucomicrobiota bacterium
TCGTCGCTGATTTTTTTCCTGTGGCATTTGCTGCCGCTGCTCACCGGGAGACAGCGTAACTGAGTTTTCCCATCACGAACCGTAACCACCGACATCTCGTTTATGAAAATCCAATTCCTAATTCGCGGCCTCAACGCCAACGCCAACCTGCGCGGCTGGCTGGAGCAACAACTCGAACGCTTGCACAAGCTCATCCCCGTCTCCACCGCCGAAGTCGTGTTGGAACGGGAGCGGGACAGCGCGCCGGCCTTCCGTGCGCATGTGCATCTGGCCGTGCCCGGCCCGGACATTCATGCCGCCGCCCGCGACCACACGCTCGAAGCCGCCTGGCTGAAGGTCACCAAGAACCTGCGCCAGCAAATCGAGCGGCGCAAAACCCGGCAACAACTCCGGCACAAGGGCCACCGCCAACATCCGCTGACGACCAGCCGCTGGTCCGGCGCGCCAGTCGCCGCGCGGGTTTGAAGTCCAGCCAATCCCCGCCTCCGCGCCGCATGAACAAACAAATGAAGAAAGGTCGCAGCATGAAAAATGAAACAAAAATGGACAAGACGAACAAAAACAATGGTGGCCAGCCCGAATCGAAGCGGATTCATTTTGAGTTCGCCTCTCCCACTGCCGAGTCGGTTGCCATCGCCGGCTCTTTTATTGACTGGCAACCGAACGCGACACCGATGATCGCCCTGGCTCAAGGCCGCTGGGCGAAGGACTTGGCGTTGCCGCGCGGCGAATACGAGTATTGCCTGGTGGTGGACGGCCAATGGACACCCGATCCACTGGCCACGGAGTCCGCGCCCAATCCGTTCGGCGGCGTGAACTCGATCCGCAAGGTGGGCAACGGCGGTTGACGAACGCAAACCGCGCAGACTGCGGTTGACTTGCGAACCACCGCCCAAGTCACCGGGGTCGCGCAAAAGGAACGATGCTTATGAAACCAAATGAAATCGAAGATCATAAAATCGAAGACCAATACGTCTGGGAACACGAAATGAAGCTGCGGTTGCAGAACTTGGAAGCGGAGCAGCAGGCAACGGTTGAGACGGAGAAACACCGGCTGAAGGAGTTGCACTGGATGCACTGCCCAAAATGCGGCCAAAAACTGACGACAGAGCATAATGGCGCTGTGGAAATTGACCTGTGCCCAAGTTGTCGAGGGGTGTGGCTGGACGCGAATGAATTGGAGGCAATTGTATCGAGCGAGAGTGGCTTTCTAAAATCTTGTCTGAAGATTCTCCGGTGACGTCCATGACGCACGCTTTGCACTGTTTGGCGTTTTGATACAAGCCGCTCCGATGGCTTGCTAAAGGTCACGATCAAACCGCAGGCCGACCATGTGAAAGAATCGTTAGTCAAATGAAGAACTCAAAAAAAGTCGGAAATGTCCGGCGTAAAATCGCCGCGCCCGCAGCGTCCACGAACATCCAGTTCAAATCCATTCTCGCCACCACGGACTTTTCCGACGCGTCCCGGGCCGGGGTGCGCTATGCCGTGGCCTTGGCCGAAAAACTCGGCGCGGCCGTGGCCTTGGCGCATGTGGTCGAACCGCCCTCGCGGATGGCCGGAATGGAAGGGGTCGTCCTGGCCCGCACGGATTCGGAAGTGACCGCGCTGGCCCGCACGCAACTGGAGACGCTCGCCGAGCGGGAGAGCGCAGGCGATTTGCGTCTGACCGCCTGCGTGCGCACCGGCAAACCCTTTCATGAAATCGCCCTCGCGGCCCGCGAACGCGCGGCGGACTTGATTGTTATCGCCACTCATGGTTACACCGGCTTGGAACACGTTCTCCTCGGCAGCACGACCGAACGCGTCGTCCGCCACGCGCCCTGTCCGGTGCTCACCGTCCCTGCGCGCGCGCTGCCCAAGCGCGCCGGCAAAACGCCTGCTTTCAAACTGAAGCGGATTCTTGTCCCGATGGATTTCTCGAATCTCTCGAAGGACGCCTTGCCGTGGGCCACATTCATGGCAGAGCAATTCAAAGCCGAAGTCGTCCTGCTCCACGTCGTTGAAAAATTCCCCATTGATTATCTTTTAGGGCGTGAATTGACGAGCCACACGATCGTGCCCTTGATGAAACAGGCCGAGGCAGACTTGGGACGGGCGGCGGCAGACCTTGCCAAATCAATCGGAGTAAAAATTTCTACCGCCGTCCGGGAAGGCAAGCCGCACGAAGAGATTTGCGAGGCGGCCAAGGCGCTGGCGGTGGACTTGATTGCCCTGACGACACACGGTTACACGGGCCTGAAACACGTCTGGCTCGGCAGCACCGCCGAGCGCGTTGTCCGCCACGCGCCATGCCCGGTGCTCGTCGTGCGCGAATCGGACCGAAAGAAACTCTGAGAGTCATTTGCAGGAATAACTTCACTCTATGGAAAATCTCAAAGATAAGCGCTGGCACCAGTTGCCGGTCGAAGAGGTTGTTGAACTCCTCGGCGTGAGTTTGTCCACTGGCCTGTCGGCGGATGAAGTGGGGTGCCGTCAAAAAGAATTCGGCCCGAACCGCGTCACCGCCCGGCGCGGCA
>JAYWBR010000071.1:0-7751 GCA_043781315.1 Verrucomicrobiota bacterium
CTTAATCACTCACAAATTGAATTTACAACTATCCAGAAATTGTCAGGGGAATGATTGTCAGAGGAATTTTTCCGGAAAGAATTGTTCCTGTCTTCATTCCCCTGACAATCATTCCGCCGACTAAATACTGGTCGCTGGCGGAAATTTCCGCCTTTCCGCTTGTCAGCCCGGAGTGGCGGTCCTACATTTGGCGCGCAGCAAAAACGAAATTTTTACATGATCGAACTCGTTCAGTTTCCTTGGAGTCCCTACTGCATTCCCCAGCGGCGTATTCTGGAATTCTCCGGCGCCCCCTTCAAAATCACCAACGTCCCGCCACAGGAACGCTCCCTCGTCTGGAAGCTCACCAAGCAGCGTTACTACGGCGTGCCGATCATCCGCGATGGCCGGAACGTCGTGTTCGAGGTCAGCGACGATTCGCAGGTGATCGCCAAATATCTGGATCAGAAATTTAACCTTGGGTTGTTTCCCGCCGACATGGAAGGTGTGCAATCCATCCTCTGGCGCTGCATTGAAAACGAGGTCGAGGGCGCGACCTTCCGGTTGAATGACATTTACTACCAGGAGCATTTGCCCGCGTCGGAGCAGTTGCAATATCTGCGCTTCAAGGAGCGGAAGTTCGGGCGCGGCTGCATCGAACAGTGGCGGCACGAGCAAAAAAGCTGGCTCCAAAAAATGGCGCAAAGCCTGTTGCCCTTCGAGGAAATGCTGATGCATCACACATTCCTGCTGGGAGCGCAGCCGCGCTTCGTGGATTTCGATTTGTTCGGGATGCTGGAAAATTTCCTCTACTCCGGCCACTACCAGCTTCCCAAGTCGCACCGGCAAATCAAGGCCTGGCACCGGCGCATGAGCCAGTTAGAAATTAAAAATGCAAAATGAAAAATTGGGCCTTCACCCGCGCAAGTTTCGATGCCGGCCCGCCGCATTTTTAATTTCAAACTTTGAATTTTTAATTGAATGAAAAATTACATCCTCGACACCAACGTCCTCCTCCACGATCCCGATTCCCTGCTGAACTTTGAAGAAAACTCCGTCCTCCTGCCCATCGAAGTCATCGAGGAGATTGACCGCTTCAAGCGCGAGTCGTCCGAACTCGGCCAGAACGCCCGCGCCGTTTCGCGGATGCTCGACGGCTTTCGCGGCACAGGCAGCCTGAGCGAAGGCGTGAAGCTGCCCAACGGCGGCAAGTTGAAAATCATTTTCCAGAAGAACGGCCAGACCAGCGCCGAAGCCCTGTTCAACGGCAACACCGTGGACAACCGCATCCTCTCGCTCGCCGCCGGCATTCAAAAGTCGCAGCCGAAGAACGCCGCCATTCTCGTCAGCAAGGACATCAACCTCCGCATCAAGGCCAACGCGCTCGGCTTGCAGGCCGAGGATTACGAGACGGACCGCGTCCACATCAAAGATCTCTACACCGGCGTGATTGAAATGACGGTTGCCCCGGCGCAGCTCGCCGCCTTCCGCACCAACGGCGAACTGGAATTGAACGGCGGCAAAAAATATTTCGCCAACGAATACGTCACGCTGATCGAAGAAGGAAATCCCAAGCGCACCGCCTTGACCAAGGTGGATGCCACGGCGAAAAAACTCGTGCCCGTCCTCGACTGCCGCGAAGGCGTCTGGGGCATCAAGCCGCGCAACCGCGAGCAGCATTTTGCCTTCGACGCGCTGCTCGACGACCGCATCAAACTCGTCACGCTCATGGGCAAGGCCGGCACGGGAAAAACCCTGATGGCGATGGCCGCCGGCTTGAAACGCACCGTGCTGGACCGCGAATTCCGCCGCGTGGTGGTGGCGCGTCCGACCATTTCGATGGGCAAGGAACTCGGTTTCCTGCCGGGTTCGCTCGAAGAAAAACTCGCGCCGTGGATGCAGCCGATTCACGACGCACTGGAAATGTTGAGCGACCTGAACATGGGCCACGATCATCGCCGCAGCGGCGACCTGATGCGCTCGGGCAGCATCGTGGTGGAGGCGTTGAGCTACATTCGCGGCCGCAGTATTGCGAACCAGTTCATGATCATTGACGAGGCGCAGAACCTCACGCCGCTCGAAGTGAAGACCATCGTCACCCGCGTCGGTACCGGCACGAAGATCATCTTCACCGGCGATCCCTACCAGATTGACAATCCCTACGTGGACGGCTCCTCGAACGGGTTCAACTACATCGTCAGCAAGTTCAAAGGCATTCCCATCGCCGCGCACATCGAACTGCAAAAGGGCGAACGCTCGGAACTGGCGGAGCTGGCGGCGAATATTTTGTAGGGTGTAATCGGTTAAATTGTTCCAAGTGGGCAACCGGCGCGGTCAACAATGAAAACAGAAGCTGGACATTCTTCACGCAAGAATAAGTTGAGGATATTTAACATCATCAGCTATTCGCTCCTCTTTCTTTATCTTCTAAGCTATTCAATACTTTCTTTATTTGGCTCTTACTCCGTGCATCCAACTGCTTCAGGAAAAATTAAATATGAATTTGGGTTGAGTGTGCCTGATGTTTTGGAATGGGAGCCGCGGTACATTGTTCGACATAACTATGGTTTCAATACTCTTGGAGTATTTTTCATGCCATTAGTGGACTTGGATAGAAAATTCTGGCACAAGCCTATCAACTTTTTTCACGAAGGCCTCAAAAGTTAAAGTCCGGGTAAGGAAATTGCCTCAGACTATTTTAATTCCCATTTGTCGCCACCGACGAACCCGACC
The DNA here is from genome assembly GCA_043781315.1 of Verrucomicrobiota bacterium. Classification (GTDB taxonomy): domain Bacteria; phylum Verrucomicrobiota; class Verrucomicrobiia; order Limisphaerales; family CAIQOK01; genus CAIQOK01. The sequence continues at coordinate 2,713 of JAYWBR010000071.1, forward strand.
GCACGAGCGGTTTGGGCGCGGGCAGCCGGGGCGGGAGCAGGACGGGTGATGGCGACGGCGGCAGCATCGGTGCGAACTTCACCAAGGTGCGCCAGGACTCGCGTTCGGACGGGGACATCAGTTTCCACCGCTCCGCATTTTTCAAAAATGCCTGGCGGTCTTCCAGGCTCATGCCCGCGAATTTTTCAAACGAGCGGAGACACTGCGCGCGCTGCGCCGGCGGCAGGCTGGCGTAACTCTGCAAGGTCTTCTCCATCTGCTGCTGCTCGGCCGCCGACAGCGAGGCGAGCGCCTTTTGTTTCTCGCCGGGCGTCAGTTCAAAAAAAGCGGTGAAGCCCGCGAGGGTTTTCTCGCGCTGATCCAGGGAGAGTTCGCGCCAGTGATCCAGCCCCGCCTCCAATTTCATCCGCCGCTCCGCCGACATCTGCGCGAGGATTTTTTGTTTCTGCTCGGCGGTGGCGGATTCGAGCTGGGTAAAATAGCGCGCCGTCATTTCATTGTTCAGCAATTCCTCCTGCATCGGCGGCGGCAGCATGTCCCAGCGGGCCAGCCGCTCTTCGACCAATCGGCGCATGTCCTCGGGCAGGGTGGCGAGCCGCGCGGCCCGATGGGTGGGCGGCAGGCTCATCAAGGGTTGCAGATACCACTGCAATTCCGTGGTGCGGAGGCGCACCTCGCGTTCGTCCGGCTTGAGTGATTCGTATTCACGCACCTTGGCGAGGAGTTTTTTTTGAGTTTCCGGCGGGCGGTTGCTCAACGACTGCCGGCGTTCGCCCGGCGTCATCGCGAGCAAATTGCGAAACAGGGTCACGGGGGATTTTGGTTCAACGAGGGGCGGTGCCGGCGGGAGAATCCGGCTGAGGTCGGCGGGTGCCAGAGGCGCGTTCGTCGCGGCCGCAGCCAGCCACGGCATCACCAGGCAGGCGACGAGCGCAAGCAACTTGGGGCGGGAAAAAATCATTCGAGCAACGCGAGCAATTCCAAATCGGGCGGACGCGTCGGGCCTAATTGTTGAATGGCCTCGAAGTCCTGCAACACCTCCGGCCCCGGCAGCGCGGCCACGGCGGTGACGGTTTTCAAACTGCGGGCAAATCGTTGCCCGCGTTGATAGCCGGCTTCGCGGAAGGCCATCAAACTCATTACTAAAAACACGGTGGCCAGGGCGGCTTTGGGCAACCAGGCAAGCCATGACCGAGGCAGCTTGGTTTTTGTCGCGCGTTGCCGGGCGGCTTGTTCGAGTTCGACCGCCTGCAGGACCCGGGCGGTGAAGTTCGACGGCACCGGCGCATCGGGCAGGTTGTCGAGGACGCGGCTCAATGCGGCGTCGGCCTCCCAGTCGGCCCGGGCTTCGGGATGGGTCGCGAGCCAGGCGCGGAGTTCGGCGCTCTCGGCAGGGGTAAGCTCACGCTGCCAGCTTGCTTCCAGTAGTTTGGTGAACGGGTCGTTCATGTGTCCTTTCATCTAAAACCGGGTGGTAGAAAAAGTTTCACCGGAAGATTTAACCGCACAGAGCGCAGAGCGCGCAGAGAAAAAGCCTGGTTGAAGCCGCCGACTAAATGTTTCCCACCGGCTGAAATCCAAACCGCCATCTGTAGAAACCTCCGGCAATTCTTTGCGTTTTCTGCGCTCTCTGCGCTCTCTGCGGTTAAAGCGGGTCTTCACTTTGCCTCCTCCCAGTCGCCGGTTTTCAGATACGGTTTGAGCTTGGCCTTCAAGGTTTCCCGGCCGCGATGGATCAGGGACTTCGTGGCGGACAGCGAGCAACCCAGCACTTCGGAGATTTCTTCGTAGCTCAGTTCGTCACGGCGGCAGAGCAGGATGGCGGTGCGCTGGTTTTCGGGGAGATCGGCGAGCGCGGCTTCGATCTTTTCTGTCAGCTCGCCGTGCAGGAGGGTTTCGGGCGGCGCGATATTTTTTTTGTCCTCGAATTGCCGCAGCGGCTGGTCGTCATCCTCGGCGTGGGTGGCGTCCAGCGATTCCGCCGGATGCCGCGAACGGCGGCGGATTTCATTGAGGCACAGATTGCGTGTGATGGTGAACAGCCAGGTGGAAAACTTGGCGGAGATTTCGTAGCGCCCGGCGGACTTGTAAACCTGCACGAACACATTTTGCGCGAGGTCCTCGGCTTCGGTCGCGTCGCGGAGGATGCGATAGACCACGTTCATGACGGGCTGCCGGTATTTTTCCACGAGTTCGGTGAACGCGGCCGTGTCGCCCTGTTTGACGCGGAGCATCAGGGCGGCATCGGGATCGGCGACTTCGGGCATGGGCTTTGAATCCGGCAACCGGGGCACTCTAGGCAAACACCGCGCCGGCGACAAGGTTTCCCGCTTGCCGGAACCGGCTGAAAAAAAGTTGAAACGATTCCGACACCTTGGCGCTTTTTTCACCAAGTAAGGAGAGGAAAGAAAAAACGAGCACGCACCAAACCGCGAGCCAGAACCAGAGACCATGAAAAAAATCGTCACCAGCATCGCCAGCAGCCCTTTCGGCCAGATCTTCTCAGAAGCCGCGTCGCTCCCCTCGGGCGTTTCCGCCGCCGCCCCGGGAGTGACGTTGGTTAAATCTTTTTTCATGAATCACACCGCCGCGCGGCGGTTGGGCGCGGGGCGGAAATCTTTTCGTGTGCACGTTTCGTAAAAGCGCGCTTTGTTGTTAGTTGATGTGCAAGCCCGGGCTTCGGCCCGGGCCCTTCACTTTTGTGCCCCGGCCGATTCTCCCCGCTCCGGTCACGCAAAAGTAAAAATTAGTTCACCACCTTTTCCAAGTTTTCCCCAAGTAAAGAGTAACCAGACAGATTGAACCTAGTGAAAACCATCGCTACAAAACCTATGAAAAGAACCCTCTCCCTTGTCGTCGCCCGCCTCACCCCGCCCCGGGCCGGCCGCCTGGCCTTCCTGCTCCGGCGGCTGCGGGCATTGCGCCGCCGCAACTTCCGCCGCCGGGCCTCCCTGGCCGGGCGGTTCAACTGGAAAGCCGCGGCCCAGAAGTGGCCGGCGCGCACGCGCGCTGGCTGGCTGGTGGTCGCGGTCCGGTGGTTCGCGCAATCCTGCCGGAGCCACCCGGTCAAAATTCAAATCCGAACCCAGCATGAACGCGCGTCTTAAAATTCCCGGTGAACGCAACTCCGGCCCGGCTCGTTTTCCCGCCTGCTTGGGCGGGGGCGGGTGTGGCTTGGAAAAAAATTCCGTGTGTCGGGCCATGCTCGCTGCCGGGCCGGAGTTGCGCTCCCAAAACACGCGTCAGGCCGGGGCCAGCGCGCGCTCCAGCAGCGCCTTTTCGCGCGGGCCGTAGGCGAGCTTCAATGCTTCGGCGTGGCCGGCGGCGGTCATTTTCTTCCACGACTTTTGCAGCGCGGTGATGACTTTTTCATCCTCGGTCTTGCTGGCAAGATCGGCCAACTGATGCTCCAGAAAAACCAGGCAAAGCGCGTCTTCCAGCACGCAGCTTTCCGGGTCGCGCGGAAAATCTTTTTTCAAGTTCAGCGACTGCACCCGTTCAATCACGTCGTTGGCGTAACCAACCTCGCGCAAAATCTCGCCGGACTTCTGCGCGTGAAACTTTTTCAACTCGGCCCGCCATTGCAGGTAGCCGGGCCGCGTCATCGGAAAGGAACTACGCGGACTCATCCAGCGACAGAGATGCTGGCAGCACGCGGCCAGGCGCAGTGTCTCCGAGGCGTCCGGGCAAAGTTTCAACACCCACGCCGTCAGCCGCTCGGCATAGACCAGTTCGCGCGGGCGGGCGAGGCCATCCACCGTTTCGAGATTCGGATCGCGGGAGTTTTCCTCGTCGAACCGGTGAAGGGCGGCGGCGAAGCGTTCTGCATTCTCAGACGGAAATGGCAACGTCATGGTTGGATGATAACCACAGTTTGCGTGAAGCGTGAAACGTAAAACGTGAGGCACACACACTGCGCTTCCCCGCACGTTTCACGCCTCACGTTTCACCCGCCCCTCCCGCATCACGGCGACAAAATCAAAAACATCGCGCTGCAAACAAAACGCCACGTCGTCCCGCAATTCCGGCTGACGCAGGAGCCGGCTTCCATTGCGCGACCGGCCCGCCGCCTCGGGCAAGTTGTTTTGCGCCTGGAGAAAAACCTCCCGCGCCATCAAGGACGAATCGGAAACCTGTGCGTCCGCAAAATCGTTCCAGAGCAAATCACACAAAACTCCTGCACCCAGCACATCCTCCAGCGCGATCTCCTCGCCCGTGCCACTGCAAACCAGCAGCAGCGTTTCGGGTTTCGCGCGGCGGACAAATTCCGCTGTGGCTCGCAGGTTGAGAAACGAACCGAGCAGCACCGTTTGGGCGTGGGCGCAGGCGCGCAACGCCCGGGTGCCGTTGGTCGTCGTGGCCACGATCGTTTTTCCGGAGACTTTTTCCTGCGTGAACTCGCGCGGCGAATTGCCGAGGTCAAAATCAACTCCGCCCGTTTGCGCGGCCTGGATTTTCACGCCGTCACGTTCACCCGCGAGCAAGATGAGTTTCGAGTTTCGAGTTTCGAGTTTCGAGTTTTTGACGGCCAGTGCTTCGGAAATTTCGCTGACGGGGATGATTTCCTTCGCGCCGTGGTGCAACGCGGTGATGAACGTGCTCGTCGCGCGCAGGATGTCGAACACCACGCACGCCGTCTGCCGCAGATCGCGTCGCGTCAGCGCGGGCAATTCCGCCGGCGAGAGGAGGGTTTCGATTTTCATTTCAGATCGCTATTTATTTCTTCGGCGATTCAAGCATTTGCTTTTGTGCAAGGCTCAGATTTGTCCTGGCCAGTGCTGCACTACCCCAATCGCTGCTGGTGTTTAGTTGGAGGGCCTTGCTGTAATCCGCAATCGCTCCCGCAAAATCCTTAAGCCCGCTGCGCGGTCGGTGTAAATTTCTTTCTGTAATTTGCTTTGCTTCCATTCCGCTTTGCCCTTCCGGGGTGAGGTGGAGTGCAGGCGAGCGGAGCGAGCCGAGCGCCGCCGAACCCCGGAAGGGCAAAGCGGCTCCACGCGCAAAAAACTGGTCGAGGGCGGGTCACTGCGGTTTCCTGT
>JAYWBR010000072.1:0-7741 GCA_043781315.1 Verrucomicrobiota bacterium
TCCACTCATTCCAATGGCCGATGGAGTTTGGAATCGTCTGTTTCGGCGGTTGGAAACCGGCAAACTTGTCGGCGGGGAGCAGCACATACCGGCCATAATCGGCGACGAGCATCCCCTTGTCGCCGACGAACAGGACGCCGTCGCCCCAGTCGATCTTCTTCTCGGCGAGGATCTCCGGCCGCTTGGTGCCGTCGTACCAGTGGAGCTTCACGGCGGGCATCTTCGCGCTTCGCTCGGGGAACTCGTAGGTGACGTGCATCCAGGGCGGCGTCGTCTCCTTGTGGACGGGCGGCCCCTCGGACTCGACCGAGGTCGGGTGCTTCAGATCGAGCGCCCAGAAAGGCAAGTCCATGTAGTGGCACGCCATATCGCCAAGTGTTCCACTGCCGAAATCCCACCATCTCCGCCAGTTTGCGGGTTGATAGATTGGGCTGTAAGGACGCATTGGTGCGGGGCCGATCCACTCGTCCCAGTGTAGTCCTTTGGGAATGGGAGTCTCCTTGGTCGGCCGTTCGCCGCCCGACCACGATTTCCCGCACCAAACGTGGCATTCGCGGACTGGCCCGATGGCTCCGGATTGAATCAGTTCGACGACTCGGCGGTAATTGCCTTCGGCGTGAATTTGCGTGCCCATCTGGGTCGCAACCTTAGCCTTGGCGGCAAGCTCGGCGACGGTGCGAGCCTCAAAAACCGAGTGTGACAACGGCTTTTCGCAATAGACATGCTTGCCCAGCGACATCGCGAGCATGGCGATGGGAAAATGCGAGAAGTCGGGAACGCCCACGCTCACGGCGTCAATGTCTTTGCCCAGCTTGTCGAACATCTGGCGGAAATCCTGGAAGCGCGGGACGTTCGGAAACATTTTCAGCACGGCCTCGGTGTGCGGCGCGCCCATGTCGGTGTCGCAGAGCGCGACGATGTTGGCGAGGCCGGTGGCGTGGAGCGCCTTCACGTCGTCCGCGCCGCGATTGCCGATGCCGATGCACGCGAGATTCACCTTGCCGGTGCTGGCCGCCGCGACCGAGCCGTCAGCGGCAAAGATGGAGCGCGGCGCAAACATGGAAACTGCACCCGTGGCGAGCACGCCTTTGAGAAACGAACGGCGGCGCATCTGCGCGGTTATGAGATTTTTGGAATGGTTGGTTTTCATTTTTTAATTTTGGTTGGGGAATCCAGTGTGAAAAACTTAGCCGCCGCGCGATACACCAGTAACGGTTTCTACGGCAATCTTGTTAGGCGACTGGTCAATCATATAAATCAAATCTGTCCGAGATCCCACTTGATGCCACAAGATGGACAAATCAAATAGGCGTGTGAATCTCTCTCCTCTCTGAAATTCATACGGCACTGACCGCACTGTGGACATGGCGTCTTGGATTCAAGCGATGATCCAAGTCTGCGCTTGATGCGATTGTGGACGACGATGGTGCTGATAAATATCACGATCGCTAAAATAGCGGCACTCGTGTTGCCTATCCGCCGTGCCATCAGAAAAGCGCCAAACAATAATCCAAAGCACACCAACCCAACCACCAGTCCCCGTATCAAAAAAGGACTCCTCTTTCCTTTGAGTGGCTGTGGTGTGTGCTTAATAGCCATAATGCGAAGTCGCCTAACAGTGCGATTTAGCTGCCATTAACGGAGCGCGGCTGTGTCGCAGACCAGCCGCAGCGGCTGCGCCAGACCGGACAACGCAATTAAACCCGGAATCCGAAATCGCAACGGGAGCGCGCCCGCCCCGGGCGCAGTTTTCCGCGCCCTCGCGGAAAACCCGGACGCACGGAAACGTTTCAAGCGTTCGTGTCCGCACCGCGCGCAAAACGCTGGCCGCGAGGCGCGGCCAGCGACACCCGGGGCGGGCGTGCTCCCCAAACATCTGTGCTCCGGGAAAATCTCCGAGCCCTTGCGTCTTTTCGTTAAAAGTTTTCCGCATAATTCCAATTCACTTCGCCGGCAGCTCGCGAATCTTCACGTTGCGAAAGGAAACTTCGTTGCCGTGTTCCTGCAAGAGGATGTGGCCGTCCGCCCATTCGCCGAAGTCCGGGATGTTCTTGAATTTGCTCTCCGCGACGTGCTGGCGGAAGGATTCCGAGCCGCGCTCAAACTCCACCGTCTGCTTGCCGTTCAGCCAGAACGTGACGCGCTTGCCCGACGACAAAATCCGCGCGGTGTTCCATTCGCCGACGGGCTTGGTGATTTTGTCCGCCGGGGCGGGAATCAAATCGTAGAGCGAGCCGAGCTTGCGGTCGCCGTCCTTGCCGAGCTTGGCGTCGGGATGCAGCGCGTCGTCGAGAACCTGAAACTCCATGCCGATGGCCGAGCCAACGCCCGTCGGCTTGCCCGTGACCTTGTCCACCGGCGAAATGTCCGGCTGCACAAAAATTTTGATGCCGCTGTTCGCGCCGGGCGTGATCTTGAATTCCGCCGTCAGCTCAAAATTGTTGTAGCGCTGGCGCGTGATGATGTCGCCGCCGCCCGCTGATTCTTCGCCTTTGTTGTCGTGAACCGTCAGGACGCCGTCGCGAATCGTCCAGCCGTGCGCAGGAAATGTGTCGGTCTTCGGACTGCGCCAGCCGTCGCCGGTCTTGCCGTCCCACAGGAGTTTCCAGCCGTCGGTTTTTTCCTGCGCGGTCAGGGTGTTCAGCGCGGCGGAATCTTTTTTCGCAGCGGCTGGCGCTTGCGGAACGTAGCGCGGATTTGTGTAAGCGCCGGGCGCGACGGCTTTGAGGTTCGCCGGCACGTCCGCCGAAACTTCACCGAGCGCCCACTTGATACCGCCCACGAGAATTTCCTGAAACACCGGGTTCGTCCACATATCCTCGCGATGGCCCATCGCGGTGAACCACACGCGGCCCTTGCCTTCGTTGCGCGCCCAAGTGGTTGGATACGCCGGGCGCTCATACATCGCGCCCTTCATGTGCGGCGCATCAATCACCGTCAGCACATGGATGTCCGGCGAAAAATCCTTGAGCGAATACCATTCCTCGTTGAAGGCAAAACTCGCGCCCGCTTTTTCAAAGCCGGGAAATTTCGGATCAATCACCGTGTTCGTCGCCACCTGCTGCGCGCCGTGGATGATGAATTCGCCGCCGATAAAACACGCATACGGATCGGCGTCCTTGCCGTGGTTCGCGTAGCGATCCGGCCCTTTCTTCGATTCGTTGGCCGTGTGAAACGTGTCCGTCGCCGCGTGCGTGCCGACGAAGCCTTTGCCCGCGCGGACATAATCGAACAGCGCCTGCTTGCCCGCCGGCGACATCGGGGGATTTTTATCCGTGCCCTCGCTGCACAAATCGCCGGTGGTGTAGAAGAACACGGCGTCAAACTGCGCGAGATATTCCGGGCTGAACTTCGAGCCGTCTTTGGAGAAGGTGAACTCCCAGCCATTTTTCGCGCCGAGTTCGAGTAAGATTTTTTCGGAATAGCTCGGCTGGCCGTCCTTCCACGAAATGACGGAATGTTCAAAGCCGCTGGACTTGGTGAAGTATAGAATTTTCTTCGGCGCCGCGGCGGCGGTGAGCGCGGCGGCGAGAATTGGAATTGCTAGGAGAGTAGCGAACGGACGGAATATGAGTGCTTTCATTTGATTGTGCGGTTGGACGAATTATGACGGAAGCGGGTTACGAAACAACTGATTTCCTTCCTTCGCCAGGTTGGCTAACAGGCCTGCACCCACAGCGAGCAACGTCCGCAAACAAGAGTTGAACAAATGCGCGCGGTGCGGTATCACATGGCTCGTCCACTCTAAAACCAACGAAATGAAAACCCTGCTGCCACTCACCTTGGCCTGCGCCTGCGCCGGCTGGGCGCTGCCGATGTTCGCTCAAACCACCAACACACTGCCCGTTACCGTCGCGCCGGGCGCGAAGCTGGTGAAACTTTCCGGCGACTTCAAATTCACCGAAGGGCCGACCTGTGACAAGGACGGCAACGTCTTCTTCACCGACCAGCCCAACAACCGCATCATGAAATGGAGTGTGGACGGAAAGCTCACCACGTTTCTCCAACCGGCCGGCCGCGCCAACGGAATGTTCTTCGACGCCCACGGCAACCTCATCGCCTGCGCGGATGAAAAGGCGGAGGTGTGGTCCATCACGCCGGACGGAAAACACACGGTGATCGCGCATGAATACGAAGGCAAAATTCTCAATTCCTCGAACGATGTCTGGGTGCGGCCCGACCAGGCACTGTATTTCACCGACCCGTTTTACAAACGCGAATGGTGGGATTACGACCGGCCGCCGCAGGGTACGGAGCAGGTTTATTTTCTCAGCGCGAACCGCAAGACCCTCAAGCGTGTGACCACCGATCTCGTCCAGCCCAACGGCATCACCGGCACGCCGGATGGAAAAACGCTTTTCGTCGCGGACATCAAGGCGAACAAAACCTACGCCTACGACATTCAGTCGGATGGAAGTTTGACGAACAAACGGCTGCACTGCGAACTCGGCTCGGACGGCATGACGATTGACGCCGAGGGCAATCTGTATCTCACCGGCCACGGTGTTTCGGTGTTCGACAAGACCGGAAAGCCGGCCGGACACATTGACGTGGCGGAACCGTGGACCGCGAACGTCAGCTTCGGCGGCGCGGATCATCAGACGCTGTTCATCACGGCGAGCCGGGGGCTTTACTCGATCAAGCTGCGGGTCAAGGGAGCCAACGCGGCGAAGTAACCGGCCCGTTTCAACCCGTAATAACTTGAACGCTCCATCACTGTCGGTTATCCAACCAACACCATGAAAAAACTTTCGCCTCTGTTGCTGCTGAGTCTTGCCTTGCTCGCCGGTTGCGCCAACCACTACGTCATCACGATGAGCAACGGCACGCAAATCGGGGCTCAAGGGAAACCCGAACTCAAAGGCGGCTCGTATTATTTCAAGGATGCCAGCGGGAAAGAAACTTCCGTGTCGGCGGGGCGGGTTTCACAGATTGAGACCGACAGCTCGGCGGCGCGCGGCCACAAGGCCGGCTTCATTGATTCGGGAAAGAAGTAGGAGTCAGGCCGCCGTTTCACGCTGCACCCAGGAGGTGGCATATTGCGTCAGTTCCGCGCCGTTGCCGAGGTTCAGCTTGTGTTTGATCTGCTCGCGGTAGTATTCGATGGTCTTGATGCTCAGGTTGAGTTCCTTCGCAATGTCACTGGTTTTTTTCCAGTTGCCGATCATCTGAAAAACTTCCAGCTCGCGGTCGCTCAGACTTTTCACCGGCGACTCGTTGATGCTGGTCTGGCCGCGGACTTGTTGCTGGAGCATCCTGGCGGCCAGGGCGTCGCTCACATAAATCGCCCCGCTGAGGACACGCCGCACGGCGGTGATGATTTTCTCCAGCGCCTCCGCCTTCATCAGATAGCCCAGCGCCCCGGCGCGAAAGGCGATCTCCGCATAAATGGATTCGTCATGCGAGCTGACCACCAGCACGGGCATCTTGGGAAACTGCGCCTTGATGTTGCGCATCAATTCCAAACCGCTGCTGTCCTTGAGCGAAATGTCCGCGATGACCAGGTCGGGCTTCAATTTTTCAATCGCACTCAGCGCATGGGCGGCATCCTCTTCCTCGCCGCAGACTTCCAGATCGCTCTCCCGATTGATCAAAGCCGCCGTGCCGAAGCGGACGACGGCATGGTCGTCGGCCAGCAAGATGCGCGTCTTGCTGCTTCTGATCTCCCGCTTGGGCTGCTTGAGCTGGGCCATGTCGCTAAAATGTTGTTGTGAGACGAACGCCTTTTGATGAAACCCGGGGCTGCTGCCGACTAGGCGCACGCTCATGGTGTCTTATCGGCGGGATTGCCGGCAATCTTTAATGGCGAAAAACATTTGTCCGTCCGCGCCGCTCCGCTTGACTCCCGGTGCGCCGTCCCTAGACTTGCGACCTGTTGAAAACGACCTTGAAAAAACTTGCCGAACCAGCGCAGCCACGATGAACCGCCGGCCCTCCATCCTCGTCATCTTCCTCACCGTCTTCATTGACCTCGTCGGCTTTGGCATCGTCGTGCCGCTCGTGCCGGTGTTCAGCCGGCATTATGGCGCGAGCGGCTTTGTCATCGGCGCGATCATCGCCTCGTTTTCCGCGATGCAGTTTTTGTTCTCACCCGTCTGGGGCAAACTCTCCGACCGCCACGGCCGCCGGCCCATCCTGCTCCTCAGCACGGCGGGCGCGGCGCTGTCGTACGTGGTGTTTGCGCTGGGCTCGGGGATTGAGGATCACGCCACGGCCCTGTGGGTTTTGCTGCTCGCGCGCACCTTCGCCGGCATCTGCGGCGGCAACATCACCGTGGCCCAGGCCTACATCGCCGACATCACGCCGCCCGAGAACCGTTCCAAAAGAATGGGCCTGATCGGCATGGCGTTCGGGCTGGGATTTATTTTTGGCCCGGCGATCAGCGGCATCGCCTTGAAATATTTCGGAGCGACCGCGCCCGGCTGGGTGGCGGCGGCCCTGTGCACGGTCAACTTTCTCCTCGCGCTCTTCATCCTCGTGGAAAGCCGTCAACCGTCCTCCATTCCGGCCAGCAACCGTCCGCGCCTCGCGCAATGGACCCACACGCTGGCGCAGCCGAAAATCGGTTTGCTCGTCCTGATTTTTTTCCTCGCGACCTTCGCCTTCAGTTGCTTTGAGAGCACCCTGGCCCTGCTGGTCAGCGACAATTTCAACCTCGGCATCACCAAGGACCAGAGCGGCCCGGCCACCACGGTGATTTCCCTCTTTGTCTTCTGCGGCCTCATCGGCGCGTGCATTCAAGGCGGGATGATCGGGCGACTGGTGAAAAAATTCGGCGAACCCAAATTGATCGCGCTGAGTCTGTTCATGACCGGTCTCAGTCTGGCGCTGCTGCCATTCCTCAAAGGTGAAGGCCCGCTGGTGTGGTCGGCGTTGCTGCACGCCGGCGGCGGCGCGTGGATCAAGATGCTGCTGGCGCTGGCGCTGCTCTCCATCGGCTCCAGCCTGACACGCGCCCCGGTGTTCGGACTGCTTTCCAATCTCACTTCGGCGGACGAGCAAGGCGCGACCATCGGCGTGGCGCAAAGTTTCGGCAGCCTGGCGCGGATTCTGGGGCCGTTGTTCGCGGCCACGCTTTACATGCGGATTCCGTCATTGCCCTACTTGGTTTGCGGCGTGATTTCCATCGGCGCGGGTGCATTGGCGGCGCGGTGGTTGGCGGGCGGTGCAGTCGTGGCCGCCAGTGGCGCGACCAAGACGGCGAGCGGCCCGGCTTAACGCAGAAACATTTCCGCCGCCGCGTCCGCAAAGCGCAAGCCCTGCCGCGTCAGGTGAAATCCGTCCGGCGCGATTTTCCCCCGGCCTTGCTCGGAAAGTTTTTCCATGTCCGCCGCCCACTCGCTTCGCAGATCGTGGCCGGTGGTTTTTTCAAACGCCGCAAACGGCCAGCCGGCATTCATCCGCAAACCAAACCCCGCCGTCTCGCCCGCACGCCGCAACGGGGAAAGTTCCTCGCGGGATTCGATGGCCCGCCGGCCCTTCTCCAACTGGTCGCAATAGAGCTGCGTGTTCGCCCAGTTCTTCGTCCGCACGCCGCGCACGTAGCCGGTCGCGCTCGGGCCGAGGCCGTAATAGGAACCGCCGCGCCAGTAGTTGACGTTGTGCTGGCTGGCGCGGGAGGGAATTTCCAGTTTCGAATTTTGAGTTTCGAGTTTTTCGTCCCGGGCAAAGTTGGCGATTTCATATTGCTGAAAACCGGCGGCGGATGAGCGGTCTATCAGCTCTTCGTACATGTCGCAGG
>JAYWBR010000073.1:0-7734 GCA_043781315.1 Verrucomicrobiota bacterium
CGGCTGTTCGCCGGTTAAAGCGGTACGCGAGCTGGGTTCAGAACGTCGTGAGACAGTTCGGTCCTTATCCACTGTGGGCGCAGGAAACTTGAGGGGTTCTAACCTTAGTACGAGAGGACCGGGTTAGACGCACTTCTGGTGTGGCAATTGTTCCGTCAGGGGCATCGTTGCGTAGCCATGTGCGGAAGAGATAAGCGCTGAAAGCATCTAAGTGCCAAGCTCCTCCCAAGATATTGTTTCCCGGAGCGCAAGCTCCCTAAAGACCACGGGCAGACCACCCGTTTGATAGGTTGGACGTGTACGAGGAGCAATCCTTTTAGCCGACCAATACTAATCGGTCGTGAGGCTTGATCGCTTTTTTTCTACATGACGCAGACTTTCGAGTTTGTTGATTGTATTAAATTGCGAATTTAACTCGCGAATTGTCAGAACTTAAGATCCCTGTGTGTAGTTTTCAGAGAACCCCTCGGACTGTCGCCGGTTGTTCTTTAAACATTTTTTGGTGGCCATAAAGCTGTGGTCCGACCCGTTCCCATTCCGAACACGGCCGTCAAACACAGCCTTGCCGATGGTAGTAGTTGTATAGCTTCTGCGAGAGTAGGTAGCCGCCAGTCTTTCATAATTAGCCGGAGAATTATTTCTCCGGCTATTTTTTTTCAGCCGCAACTTTTGCCGGCCCGGGCGGTTTGCTCCGTCCGCAATCCACGGCAAATCCGGCGGGTGAAAATACGCGCTTGTGTTCCAACTTGGTTTGGCTAACCTGCGCGACTCGAGTTCCGGATAAACCGAAACCAGACAAAAAATTTAGACATTCAGACATATGGCAACAGCAAGCGATCTCCGCCGCGGCATGGCAATCAACTATAACGGCGACATCTGTGTGGTACTGGACTTCCAACATCGCACCCCGGGAAACCTGCGCGCCTTCGTCCAGGCCAGCATCCGCAGCCTGCGCACCGGCAAGTCCTCCGACGTGCGTTTCAGCTCCACCGAACGCATTGATCCGGTGCCGATGCTGACCACCAAGATGGAATTTAGCTACAAGGACGGCGAAGATTTTGTCTTTACCGATCCTGAAAATTACGAGACGGTAACACTGGCGAAGGAGCTCGTGGGCGATGCCAAGGATTACTTGGTGGAAAATGCTCCTGTCACTGTTACGTTCGTGGAAGAAAAGGCGGTATCCATTGAATTGCCATCTTCAGTCATTCTCACGGTGGCGGACGCCCCGGACGGTATTCGTGGCGACTCTGCCAACAATGTTCAGAAGACCATCGTCCTTGAAACCGGCATCCACTGCCAGGCACCGCTGTTCATCAAGACCGGCGAAAAAATCAAAGTGGATACGCGCACCGGAAAATACATGGAACGCGCCTGACCGGGGCTGATTCTATCTCAAAGCTAATTTGAGATTGGCCGGCCCGCCTCGCGCGGGCCTTTTTGTTTAAGAAATGATCGTCGTTTAACTTAAAGCTTTAAAATAATTTGCATGCCCGAGCCGACGCATAAAGGAGAAACGGTCTATCGTGGGATTCCTGTCTCCTCGGGTGTCGCGCGCGGGAAAATTCTTGTCCTCGGCAAGCCACGCCACACCATATCCAAACAGATTTTGGCCGAGTCGGAACTGGCCGGCGAAGTTAGCCGGCTGCAGAAGGCGCTCGTTCAGACACGCCACGAAATCCTCGAGGTTCAGCGCAAAGTGACGGCCGCCATGGGCGCTTCCGAAGGCGGCATTTTTGACGCGCATCTGCTGGTTCTTGAGGACCGCACCTTGATTGACGAGGTCGTCCGGCTCATTCAGGAGCAGCACACCAACGCCGAGCACGCCTTTCATACCGTGGCCGAGCGTTATGCCACCACGCTGGCAGCCATTGCGGACGAATACTTGCGCGAGCGTGCTGGCGACATGCGTGATGTCACTTCTCGTGTCCTCAATAATCTGCTTGGCAAGGCCGAAAATTTTGATCTTCGTGATCTGGTTGAACCGGTGATTATCCTTAGCAACGACCTCACCCCATCCAGCACCGCCCAGATGGATCGCACTAAAGTGCTCGGTTTCGCCACGGACGTGGGCAGCAAGACTTCGCACACCGCCATCATGGCCCGCTCGTTGCGCATTCCCGGCGTCGTCGGCCTGAAAAATATCAGCGAGGAATTGCAGACCGGACAGTACGCGCTGCTGGATGGCTATAACGGCACCGTCATTCTCAATCCCACGGATCAGACACTTTTTGAATACGGCCAGCTTATTCGCAGGCAAGTTTCGCTGGGGGAAAAACTCCGCGATGTCGCGCACCAGCCGGCCGTCACCTTGGATGGCCGGCAGATTGTCATCTCCGCCAACATCGAGCAGGCCGATGACGCCGCCGCCGTGAAGGCCAGTGGTGCGGAAGGCGTCGGTTTGTTCCGCACGGAATATCTTTTCATCAGCCGCGACGAACTGCCGAGCGAGGAGCGGCAGTTTGAGGAATACTCGCGCATCGCCGCCGCCTTGAAACCGCAGGCCGTCGTCATCCGCACGCTGGATCTCGGCGGCGACAAATTTCTTTCGCACCTGCAAGTGCCCACCGAGATGAATCCCTTCCTCGGCTGGCGCGCGATCCGGTACTGTCTCCAGCAAAAAGATATTTTCCGCAACCAGCTCCGCGCCATCCTCCGCGCCAGCGCCCACGGCAACATCAAGATGATGTACCCGATGATTTCCGGCTTGGACGAACTGAACCAGGCCAACGCCCTCGTCGAGGAATACAAGTCGGAGTTGCGCAAGGAAGGAATCGCCTTCAACGAAAACCTGGAAATCGGCGCGATGATTGAAATTCCTTCCGCCGCTCTGATTGCCGATTCACTAGCCAAGCGGACGAAGTTTTTCAGCCTTGGCACCAACGATTTGATCCAATACACGCTGGCGGTGGACCGGATGAATGAAAAAATCGCGCACCTTTATGAGCCGACCCACCCCGCGATTTTGCGCCTGATCAAGGCCACGGTGGACGCCGCGCGTAAAAACAAAACCTGGGTCAGCGTCTGTGGGGAAATGGCGGGCGACCCGGTGCTGACCCCGTTGCTGCTGGGCCTCGGCGTGGATGAATTGAGCGCCGCGCCGTCCATTGTGCCCCAGATCAAATACATGATTCGCCGCCTGAAAACTTCCGAAACCACGGCACTGGCCGAGTTCGCGCTGGGCTGCGAATCGGCGTCAGAAATTCTGGCCCGCTGCCAGGAACTGGCCCGCGCGAGCGCACCGAGCCTGTTCGAAAAATAAGGTTGGAGTTCCGCGGGTGCTGGCCGCTGCGGGAGTTTCAACCCGCCGCAATTTCTTTTGTCATTTGCGCCCGGCCCTGATTACTTTGTCGGCATCCGATTGAACCAACTGGAAATAAAACTATGAAAGTCATCATCCTCGCCGCCGGTTACGCCACCCGTCTCTATCCGCTGACGCTCACGCAGCCCAAGCCGTTGCTGCCCGTCGCCGGCCAGCCGATGGTCGAATACGTCCTCGACAACCTCGCGCCCATCGGCGGGATTGACCGCATCTACGTTGTGACCAACAACAAGTTCGCCGGGCATTTCCAGACCTGGTCGGACAATTATCGTGCGACGAAATCCAAGCTTAATTTCACCATCGTCAACGACGGCTCCACCGACGACACCAACAAGCTCGGTGCCATCGGCGACATCAACTACGTCCTGAAAACGCAGAACGTGGACGACGACATCATGGTTGTGGCCGGCGACAATTTGTTCAGCCAGAAGCTCGAAGGTTTCGGCCAGTTCTGCCGCGAAAAAAATGCGCCCGTGCTGGCGCTCTACGACGTGGGCAACCTGGAGGAGATCAAGAAATACAATTCCGTCTCGATGGATGCCGCCGGAAAGATTACCTTCTTCGAGGAGAAGCCGAAGAATCCGACCAGCACCATGACCGGGATTGCGCTCTACTATTATCCCAAGTCCACGCTGCCGCTGATCCGCCAATACATCGCCGAAGGCAACAACCCCGACCAGCCGGGCCGGCTCATTCAATGGCTCTACCCGCGCACGCCGGTTTACACCTGGAAAGTTCCCGGCATCTGGTACGACATCGGATCAAAGGAAACGCTGGAAGAGGCGAACCGGATTTTTGCGAAGAAATAGTGTCAAAATCAGTCGGCTCAACTGGCAAGTTTTATGGGATACGATGAGATCAAGAAAAGAGGCGATAAGATCGACAAGTGGGGTAAAGAGATTGAGCAACTTATCGCTGACCGTCAAAAACCTGGCGAACTCGTAGAGGAGCATTTGGGGTCGTGTGGCGATGATCTAATTCTTATCACTCTCAAGGGACATTTGATAATAGAGAATTTGTTGGAAATGAATCTCTGCCGCCTGCTTGCCCTTGATCGCTTACCAGAAGGAAAAGACAATCCCGATTTGGAATTCAGTCAGAAACTTAAATTGATTCAAGCTGTGGTTATTGCGCGCGAGCCAAGCCCAAACGCAGACCTGTTTTGTGCTATTGCCAAGCTCAATAAAATTCGCAATGACCTAGCACATAAATTGATGTCTCAGGAAGAAATCGAAGGAGCAGTAAATTCCGTTATTCAAAGCTATCAATCGAAAACTGACTTGAAGTTGAGTCTGGATCAGACGACAGCGATGCAGCTAAGAATTTGTATTCTCAAACTTTGCCGGTTTCTCGACACGGTTAGGGTTCATTTCTATAAATTGGATCAGCGGGAAAAAGAATAGTTGATTTACGCCACTTCCAGCAACAGTTCGGGATGTTTGGTCGCAATTCGCAGCAGCACCTTGGCAGGACCGGTCGGTGAGCGCCGGCCTTGTTCCCAGTTCTGGAGCGTATCCGCGCTGATGCCCATGATATTGGCAAATTTCGCCTGCGAAAGCCCAAGCTTCCCCCGGACTTTCGCAATGTCGTTTTGTGGATCAACCTTGAAGGTGCGCGACGGTTTCATGGCTCCGTGTTTGATTTGTCCCGCTTCACGCAGGCTCTGCTTTAATTCCTCGAATAGTTTTTTCTTCATGATTCAAATTGTTTGACCAACTGTTTCAACTGCCGAATCTCATCCAGCGTCAGGTTGTCGCGTTCGTTCTTGGGATAGGCAAGCAGCATCCAGATTTGCCCGGCGGCGACCTGCCAATAGTAAATGACCCGCAACCCGCCGCGTTTGCCGCGCCCACTGCCAGCCCACCGCATTTTGCGGATGCCGCCGCTGCCGGGAATGACCTTCCCCGTGTCTGGCCTGCGCGCCAGGGTCATTTGCAACCGGCCATAGTCTTCATCGTCCATCAGTGCCAGCACGATCCGGGTGAAGGTGGGCGTCTCGATAAATTCCATCAGACGACCATACGCCATTGGCGTATGTTGTCAACGGGTGTCTCCAGAAGAAAAATGGACGGTTGCTGGGTAACTCAGCCGCCCCGGCACGAAATCCGTGCGCCGAGGTCTTTACCAAAGCCGTGCTGGACCCGGTCGAGGGTTTTCTTGCGCCAGCAGCGGAAGATTTACGCCAGCTTCGGCGTCAGTTGCCCGGTAGCCTGGGGCTGCGCGCCGCTGCCGGATTTCGGTTCCACGGGTTCGGGATGGAAATGTTCCAGTTCCTCACCTTTGCGGACCAGGCGGGCGCTGTTGAAAATCACGATGAACGTCCCGGCCACATGCAGCATCGAAGCCACAATCGGCCCGATCTGGCCCACCGCCGCGAGCGTCAACCCGCCGATGATGAACAACACGCCCAGCAGGAAATTTTGGTTGATGACCGCGCGCGTGCTGCGCGAAAGTTTCACGAGAAACGGCAACCGACGAAGATCATTGTTCATCAGCGCAATCGTCGCGCTGTGGATCGCCACCTCGCTGCCCGCCGCGCCCATTGCGATGCCGATGTCGCCAGCCGCCAGCGCCGGGGCGTCGTTCACGCCGTCGCCGATGACCGCGACCTTGTAGCCCTTCGCCTTCATCGCGCGGACAAATTCAACTTTGTTCTGCGGCAGACAATCGCCCTTCGCCTCTTCACAGCCAATCTCCGCCGCGACCCGCGTGGCCACTGGTTGACGGTCGCCGCTCACCATTGCAATGCGGCGAACGCCCGCTTCCTTCAATTCGATCAAGGCGTCCTTCGCCTCGGCGCGAGTCTGGTCCTGCATGCCCACCCAGCCGACGCATTGGCCGTTGCGCGCTACGAAGATCAGACTCCAGCCCTCGGCTTCATTGAGGTCAACGGCCTTGGTAAAATCTTCGGTGACACCGTTGTCCTTGAGCCATTGCGCACGGCCCACCAGAACGGTCTGGTTGTTGATGATTGCCCGGACGCCGCGACCGGCGGTTTCGGTAAAATCCTTCGGCTCTGCCAGCGGCACGCCGGCTTCTTCCGCGAGCTGGGCGAGCGCCTTGGCGGTCGGATGATTGCTGTATTTTTCCGCCGAGGCCGCGAGCAGCAGGAGTTCGGCAGGCTTGGTTTCGCCAATTGGCGCAAGGCGGCTGACGGCAAGTTGACCCGTGGTGAGCGTGCCGGTCTTGTCGAAAACGAAGGCATTGATCTTCGCGGCCAGTTCGATGTCGGCGACGTTCTTGATCAGGATGCCAAGCCGCGCGGCGGCGGAAAGCGCGGCGACCATCGCGGTCGGCGTCGCGAGAATGAAGGCGCACGGACACGAGACAACGAAGACGGCGATGACACGATCCAGATCCTTGGTGAACGCCCAGACCAGCGCGCCGATGACCAGCACGAGCGGCGTGTAGAAGCCCATGTATTGATCCACGATTTTTTGGATCGGCAGCTTAGTCTGCTCGGCGGCGAGTATCAGTTCGCGCACGCGACCCAGCGTGGTGTCGGTGCCGGCGCGGCTGACTTTGATTTCGAGAACGCCCGTGAGATTTTGCGTGCCGGCGAAAACTTCATCGCCGGGTTTCTTGTCCGCCGGGAGAGATTCGCCGGTGATGGTGGCTTGGTTGAAGGAACCTTGCCCGTTGATGATGACGCCGTCCGCCGCGACGTTGTCGCCTGGCCGGATTCGGATTATGTCGCCGATGGCGAGTTCGCTCGCGGCAACTTCTTCCTCGGTGCCTTCCTTTTTGATGCGGCGCGCCTTGGTGGGCGTGAGCTTGATGAGCGATTCGATGGAAGCCCGCGCGCCTTCCGCCGTGCGGGTTTCGATGATTTCGCCGAGCAGCATGAAGAACGCGACGACACCGGCGATCTTGTATTCTCCAGACGAAAACGCTGCGAGGACGGCGATGGCGACGAGTTCGTTGATGCTGAGGCGGCCAATGCGCAAATCTTTGATGGCGATCAGTACGATGGGCGCGCCGAGGATGATCGCGCCGATCATGGCGCTGGCGTTGGAGATGGTGGCGCTCTGCTCGAACAACCAGTCCACGACGTAGGCGTTGATGACGAAAACAATTCCGATGAGGGTCTGCTTGAGGCGGACGGGCGCGTGCTCGTGGCCGCAGTCGGCACAGGAACCGCCGTCGTGATGATGGTGGCCGTGATCTTCCTCGCGGCTTAAAAGTGAAGTGACTTGCATAACTAAAAATTACGAATGACGAATGATGAATGACGAATGACGAATAAATTGATCCGGCTGCCAGTTTTGGATTTCCCGCTTAGGATTGCTTTCGGATTTCGTCATTCGGATTTCGATTTTATTGCGTCGCTTTGGGTGACACCGGTTCGCGGTTCAACAGTAGCCGCAGTTCACGGGTTTTTCCATCGGCGCGCTCGGGCAGAAAGATTTTCT
>JAYWBR010000074.1:0-21595 GCA_043781315.1 Verrucomicrobiota bacterium
GGTTCCCCGCTGTTTTCGGTGGAATCAAAATTGGGGGAAGCGGAGTTTGCCGGCGACGAAATAAAGCATGGTGATCAGGTGCGTGGTGGATCGGTATCCCCGGGCTTTGCGTTTGGTGGCACTGAACACACTGTTGAGTCCTTCCATGAACGCATTGGTCACGCCCCATTTCCAGTGCGCCACAATTCCCGCCAGATGTTTCTCCACCAGCTCCGCCACCTTGACCATCGAGGGCAGCACATTCTTAGGCTGCTTTCGCGCCACCCAGCGCACCCAGCGACACCACACCCGAAAGCGTTGCCGGGCCACGCTCGCCGTCGGACTCTGGTAAATGTCCTGTAACACCAGTCGCATCTGATACGCCTTGGCCGTGCGCAAACTTTTCTGGTCAATCCCGGCCAGGCGCGCCGCTTCTTTCTCCGTGAGGTTCTCCGGGTTCTTGCGCCCGAGCCACTGGCTCTTGTTCAAGGCGTCCCACACGCCCGGCCCGCCCAGCCGCACCTCGGCCCGCCGCACTTGATCCACGGCTTGGTTCACATTCAGGATCACATGAAACTGGTCGAACACCACCTGCGCGTTGCGGCAGGTTTCCTTCACCCCCTTCTGATAGGCCGGACTCATGTCCATGCTCGCCTGGGTGATCGCGTGCCGATGCCCATTGTGTTTTTCAAGTGTTTCCACAAACTTGAGCCACACTTCATGATCCTTCCCATCCGTCGCGAAGAGCACCCGCTTGCGCACCAGATCGGCAAACACGCTGATATACTCGTGACCCTTGCGCACGCTCATCTCGTCCACACCCACACAACACACGTTGCTAAAATCCGCCTCGGCATAGGCCGCGTCCACCTGCCGGAAGCGCATCCGCCACAAGCGCGTGTCGGTCTCACCCACCAGCTCGGCCACCTTGCTCATGGGCATCTCGCGCATGAGCAGCAGGGCGCAGGCTTCAAACTCCTTGGTGAAGTGCAGGCTCAAACCCTCCCACGGCGGTCGCACGCGAAAGACATGCCCGCACTGACGGCACTTGCCGCGCGGCAACCGGCAGGTGATTTCGCAGCGGTGTTGGAAGACGTTGAGATGCCGCCAGGTCAGCACCTCCGTATGGTCGTAACAAAAGACCGCGCTGGTGTCCCGGGGGCAGCGAACCGATTCCCAGAGCCGCGCCGTCTCCCGGATCTCCAGAAAGACCGTGCCGCTTGCCCGCTCGAAGCGGCTTTCAATCACCTCCCAGTTCAAGCCCAAGCCCAGTAGCTCAGGAAACAGCTTTTCCGGTGTCATCCCCGCAGCCTACCCACCGCCAAATTCTATTCCATCGAAAACAGCAGGGAACCTGTTTAGCCCGGCAAATGAACTTGCTCCGAACGTGTTAGTCCGGCATCCTTCCCGGCTAAATGTTGACTCTTTCCGGCATCAGCAAAGCCTACGGCGGCCGCGTGTTATTCGATGACGTCACGCTGCAATTGAATCGCGGCGACCGCATCGGCCTAGTCGGCCCCAACGGCGCGGGCAAGTCCACGCTCCTGTCCAT
Source organism: Verrucomicrobiota bacterium (assembly GCA_043781315.1). Classification (GTDB taxonomy): domain Bacteria; phylum Verrucomicrobiota; class Verrucomicrobiia; order Limisphaerales; family CAIQOK01; genus CAIQOK01. Next base: position 1,532 of record JAYWBR010000074.1, read on the forward strand.
GATCCTCGGCGAGGAGTCGGCGGACGACGGCGAGGTCATCCTCGAACGCAAAATCACCATCGGCCATCTGCCACAGGAGAGCATGCCCATCGGCGATGAGACCGTGACGGAACTCGCGATGTCCGTGTCCCCGGAGATGACCAAGCTGCGTCGCATCATCAAGGCTTGGGACAACGATCATCCGGTGGAAGCGCTGCATCCCGAAGAAGTTCACGACAATGTCCACGACCGTTTCAACGAACTCGGCGGCTATCAACTCGAAGCCAAGGCCAAGCAGATTCTCGCCGGCCTGAGCTTTCGCGAAAAAGATTTCGACCGGCCCGCCAAGGAGATGAGCGGCGGCTGGGTCATGCGCGCGCACCTGGCGAAGCTGCTCGCACAGGAGCCGGATTTGCTGATTCTCGATGAACCGACGAACCACCTCGACCTTGACTCATTGATCTGGTTTCAGGAATATTTGCAGGGCTATCCCGGCGCAATTCTCGTCATTTCCCACGACCGCGAATTTCTCAACAGCCTCGTCGGCAGCATCGTGGAAATCCGCATGAGCAAGCTCAACCGGTATCGCGGCAACTACGACGAATTCCTCATCCAGCGTGAAGCCGCCGAAGTCCAACTGCTCGCCGCCTACAAAAATCAGCAGCGCGAAATCAACTCGTTGCTGGATTTTGCCCGACGCTTCGGCGCCAAGGCTTCCAAGGCTTCGCAGGCGCAGAGCAAGCTGAAGCAGGTGGATCGCATGGAGAAAATCGAAGCGCCGACCAGCGAGGCGCGCAAGGTCAGCTTCACGTTCCCGCAGCCGCAGCGCAGCGGGTTGAAGGCGATCACGCTCGAGGACATTCATTTCGCCTACGGACAGAACATCGTTTACAGCGGCATTGATTTCGAGGCCGAACGCGGCCAGCGCGTCGTGCTCGTCGGCCCGAACGGCGCGGGCAAATCCACCCTGCTGAAAATTCTTGGCGACGCCTTGAAACCCTCAGCCGGTGTGCGCGAACTCGGCCACAATGCCAAGGCCGGCTACTACTCGCAGTATCGCGTGGACATGCTCGACATGACGCGCTCCGTACTGGAAGAGGCCCTCGACACGCCGTCGCGCGTCACCGAACAATTCGTCCGCACGCTGCTCGGCAGTTTTCTGTTTGTCGGCGACGACGTTTTCAAAAAGGTCAACGTGTTGAGCGGCGGTGAGAAAAGCCGGCTGGCATTGGTGAAACTGCTGCTCGATCCGCCGAACCTTTTACTGATGGACGAGCCGACCACGCATCTGGATATGAACAGCATTGACGCGCTGCTGTTCGCGTTAGATCAGTTTGAAGGCACGCTTGTTTTCATCAGTCACGACGTTTATTTCATCCGCGCGCTGGCCAACCGCGTCGTCCACGTCAACGGCGGCCAGCTCACCAACTATCCCGGCGACTACCAGTATTACCTCGACAAGACCAAGGCCATTTCCGCCCGCCACGCCTTGACCATGGGCGCGAAAGCCGAGGCCGCGCCGCAGAAGTCCGCGCCCAAATCCGGCGCGGATCGCAAGGAACAAAAGCGTCTCGAAGCCGAGCAGCGTCAGGCCAAGTCAAACAAGCTCAAAGGTCACAAGCAGCTCGTGCATGACTTGGAAAAGAAAATCCAGCATCTGGAAAAGCGTCAGGCTGAAATCACCCTCGAACTTGAGAAGTCAGAATCCTACGCCAACGGCGGCCGCGCCATGGAACTCAACCGCGAGTTCAGCCACAACGCGCACGAGATCGCCGAGCTCACTCCGAAATGGGAGGCCGCCGCGTCGAAGCTGGCGGAGTTGGATGCGGTTTGAAATTGTAGGAGACGACGTGAGGAGTCTCTGATTCTTTCTCAAGCGGGGAAAAATTTGAGACTCGTCACCTCGTCTCCTGCAAAAAGTTTCAACGAACGGCCTAACGTCCCTTGGGCTTTACCGGCGGCGCGTTGGTGGCTTTGGTTTTAAACGCCGAACGCAACAGCCAGTGACGTTTCAAGCCTTGAATAAACGTGTCCGCGTCCATCACCGTGCTGGAAATGCCGGTGAGGAGATTCGAGTTCGCCTGCACCTGGGCGTTCAAGTTGCTGGTGATATTGGCCAGGTTGATGATCGCCAGATTCAGGTTCGCGAGATTCAAATTGGCGAGGTTGGTGTTGGCGTTGGTCAGGAGGAGGTTCGCGCCGTCGAAAGCGGCATCCAACTTGGCGTTGAAGTTTGTGGGCAGCAGCCATTCGCCGAGCGCGCCGGGGCGTTTCAACCCGGCGGTGATGAAGTCCAGATTGCTGATCGCGGGCTGGGCGCTGAGGGCGACGGCGTTGAAATTGGAAGTCATGCTCGCGCTGTTCGACAACACGGTGCTGATCTGGTTGGTCAGGATCAGAAAGTTCGGCAGGGCGGCTTCGATCTGGCCGACCAGTTTTTCCAGGCGCTCCGTGACGGCCGGAGATTCCTCCGAGGGCAGCCAGAATTTGTTGGTCCGGCCATAGGTTTCGTAACGGTGCTGCGGATGGTTCCAGACGGCGGTGATTTTTTTCTTCTCCAGTTGGGCGTCGAGGACGAGGAGCCGGGTGATGCCTTGGGCCGCCAGCGCATCGAGGGTCTTGGGGGAAACAAAGGTCTGCGCGCGGGCAATGGAGTTGGTGGCGGCATCGAAGATGTCCTCGGCAAATTTCCAGCGCTTCGGTTCCAGCATCGTCCGGGCTTGCTCCGGGGTGAGTTCCTGCAACGGATTGAAAACATACGTGGCGTGTCCGCCCGTGCCCTTGGTCACCTCCAACTGCCGCTTGCCCAAAAAATCCGCCGACGTGACGCGCGCGCGGGAACCTTCCGTCCACAAATATCCGTAGTAAGGCTCCTTGATCTCGAACTCGACGTACACGTTGTGCTGGTAATCTTCGGGCGGTTGCGACGTGATGCGGGTGATCTGGCCGACATCGAAGCCCATCAACTGCACGGGATCGCCTTCCTTCAAACCGGTGGCGCGATCCGTGAAGGTGTAGAAGGGAACCTTGATCTTGAACCAGCCCTTCGTCTGGGCGCGGGTGTAGATGTAATAGCCGAAACCGAACAGCAACAGCGCCGTCGCCAGCAGGATGAACCAGCCGACCGCGCGCTCCATGCGGCTGAGGCGCGTGCGCAATTGCGGTGTTAAGTCCTGGAGTGCCATGATCGCTGCGGGAACAGTTTCAAAATATCAGGTCGCCGTCAAACAACCTGTCAGCCTGGTTCGCCGGCTTTTCATCCGGGTGTGATTAAAGTCGGGTGAGGCTGTGCTGAACGAATCCTCCTCCTCGTCCTCGAAATTAATGAGTAAAACCGAGGACGAGGACGATTCATTACCCTCACCCGGTTGTCATCACACCCTTTTCATCCGCCTCAACCACACCCCGCTTGTCCGCGAACAGTTTATCGCTTACAAATCACGGCGATGATTTCCTTGTTCAAACGCGAAGTGTCTTTGGCGGTCGCCGGAGCCGGCCTGATCTTGGGCCTCGCAGGTTGTCTTCATTCCAAACCGCCGCCGTCTCCGCCGCCGCCCACCAACACGATGCCACTGGTGCCATCCCGACCGCGCCCCGCGGCCGATGCATCCGACAACATGGCCGGAAACATTCTCGCCTGGGACGCCGTCGTCAAAAATTACCCGGCGGGTGCCGGTGAAACCAACGCGTCGTTCACGTTCAACCTCACGAACATTTCACCGGCGCAGGTGATCATTTACGACACCAGCACGACCTGCGAATGCACCGTGGCGCAACTGCCGTCCCGTCCGTGGACGCTCCCGCCGGGCACCGGTGGACAGATCCACGCGTCTTTGGATTTGCGCAACCGGACCGGCGGCGTGACCAACTACGTGGTCGTGTTCACCTCCAAAGGCAACCGGCTGCTGACCGTGACGGCCACCCTGCCGCCGCCGTAAAAAAATCCCCACGCTCCAGCATCCCGGGTCAAAGCAAACCCAAAGATTGGGGAAAGCCAAAGAGGGGTTTCCGTTTTAACCTGAATTCGAAGTGGAAGGGGGAGCGCGCCCGCCTCGGGCGCAGTTTTCCGCGCCCTCGCGGAAAACGGAGGGCGCACGAAATGTTGTCAACTCCGCCAGTATTGGAACGCGGGGCGCGTTCCGCCACGCCCGGGGCCGGCGTACTCCCCGCACTTCAGAGTTCGGGTTTAATCTTTGGCTTTCCCCAATCTTTGGGCAGCCCTGACTTGCGTCTGGTGGAGCGAAGAAAGAATCAAACCCGTTTCAGCGCGCCCGCCTTCACTTCCCAGCGCTGCAATTCGCGGCTCAATTCCCGCGCCCAGTTTTCCTCCGTGCAGGTCATGAACACCTGGCCGCGCGCCTGGTGCGACCGCTCCAGCAACGGCAAAAATCCCGCGCGCCGCTTCTCGTCCAGCTCGCCCATCACGTCGTCAATCAGCAGCACCGGCGGCGTGCCGTGCAGGCCCGTGAGATATTCCGCCTGCGCCATTTTTAACGCGATAGCCAGCGTCCGCTTCTGGCCCTCGCTGCCGAATTGCGCGGCGGGCCGGTCGTTTTGCAGCAGCAACAGATCGTCGCGATGCGGCCCGACGAGCGTGGCGCGGTACGTCTGCTCGCGCCGCCGCGCCTGGGCCAGCTCCAGGACGAAATCTTTTTTCACGCTCGGCTGGTATTCGATTCGCAGGTCCTCGGCGTCGTTGGAAATGCGGCGGTACGCCAGGCGCGCGAGCGGTGAAATTTTCGGAATCAATTCGCGCCGCAACCGGATGATTTCGTTGCCGGTTTCGACCAGTTCGCGGGTGAAACTTTCCAACGAGGCTTCGTCGGGCGCATGTCGCTTGAGCAACGCGTTGCGGGAGCGCAAAGCCTGCGCGTACCGCTGCAACAGCGGCAGATAGGTCGGATGCGTCTGCGTGAGCAACAAATCAAGGAAGCGCCGGCGAATGCGTGACGTGCCTTTGATGAGCTGCAAATCTTCCGTGCAAAAAACCACCGTGCGCAGCGCCCCGAGATACGTGGTCAATTTTTTCACCGGCTGGCCGTCCAGGCTCAGGCTGCGTTCGGCGGCGGACCAGTACATTTTGATTTCGCGCTCGCCCTGCGCGATGATTTTGCCGCCGACGAAATAACCCTTTTGCCCGTGCCGGATCAGTTGCGCGCTGCCGACGCCGCGAAAGGAACGCAGCGTGGCCATGAGATAAACCGCTTCGAGGATGTTGGTCTTGCCCTGGGCGTTGTCGCCGAGCAGGACGTGGAAGCCGGGCGCGAAATCCACATCCAACCGCGGGTAATTGCGGAAGTCACGGAGTCGCAGATGAGCCAGATGCACGCGGAGAAAATAGGAGCGCGGCCGGCGTGTTCGCGAGATTTTTCGGCGGCCGACCTCGTGGGAGTCGAGATTGGGGTGGTTTTGGCAGGTGGATGAATATCCCGGCCTTTGACTGCGTCGGACTGCGGCTCGGATAATTTAATGCAGCCGCACATCGCGCTTGCGGGGAAAAATGCGGCTGATATTCTGTCCGCGATTTGGAATCTAAATAAAAAAATGAAACTTAATTCTCTCTTCGTCGCCGTCGGCCTGGCCGTCGCGGCCAAAGCCAACGCTGGTGACATCACCGGCACCGTCACCTTGAACGGCACGCCACCACCCGAGAAGCAGATTGACACGCTCAAATCGGACGCGATCTGCGGCCAATTTTACAAAGAGATGCCCTTGACCAAGTTTTATGTGGTCGGAGCCAACAAGGAACTCGCCGACGTGATTGTCATGCTCAAAGGCGTTCCCGCCCAGGCCGCCGATGCTTCCGCCGCTCCCGTGGTACTCGATCAAAAGAACTGCCTTTACTCGCCGCAAATCATTGCGCTGCAAACCGGCCAGAAGTTGCTCGTGAAAAACTCGGACCCGATGCCGGTCGCCATGCACAACGTCCACATCAACCCGACCGTGGATGCCAACAAGGCAGCAAATGCAGCCGCGCTCAACGCCGCGCAGATGGCCGGTGCCGCTGACCTGACCTACACGTTCCCCGCCGCTGAGAATTTCCAGAAGTTCCAATGCGACGTGCATAACTGGATGCTGGCCTGGGTGACCGTGGTGGACAGCTCTTACTTCGCCGTCTCCAGCAAGGACGGCAAATTCACGATCAAGAACGTCCCGGCCGGCAAATACAAGATCGTCGCCTTGCATCGCAAAGCCGCGCTGACTGGCGTGGAAAAAGAAGTCGAAGTCACCGCCGACGGTGGCAAAACGGACTTCACGCTCGAGGTTCCGGCCCCAAAATAGGTTTCCGCATCTTCAACCGCTGCGGGCCACCAGCTCGCAGCGGTTTTTTGTTTCAATGATCAAAGTGGAAACATTCAACATTCAACATTCAACGCTGAACATCGAACTGGAAGGCCCGTTCGCCGACCTTCAGCGTTCGACGTTGAATGTTGAATGTTGAATGTTTCCCCATCCCCAATCATGAACCGCTTCCAACCCTGGCGCCATCGTTTCGCCGTGCTGACCGCGCTGGCGACGCTGGGCCTGGTTGGCCTGGGTGGATTGGTGACGAGCCACGAGGCAGGCATGTCCGTGCCGGACTGGCCGACAAGTTACGGTTACAACATGTTCGCGCTGCCCTTCAAATTCTGGAGCGGCGGGGTTTTTTACGAACACACGCACCGGCTCTGGGCTTCGAGTGTCGGCCTGCTCGTCGTGGTGCTGGCGCGCTGGCTCGGCGGACGCGCGGCGTGCCGGCCGCTGCTGATCGTGGGGGTTGCTGAAATCCTTGCGGGCATTGGGGTTTTTGCGCTCTGGCCGAATTTGAAAGGCACGGGACATTTCCTCGCCGGCATCGGCGGCGTGGTGCTGCTCGCGGGTTTGGTCTGGGTGAAAAACGAACCGGCGAATCGCACGCTGGTGAAACTCGGCTGGACGATTTTCTGGCTGGTGCAATTTCAAGGACTGCTCGGCGGCTTGCGCGTGGTGCTGTTCAAGGATCAGATCGGCATCCTGCACGCCGCGCTGGCGCAGATATTTTTTGTGCTGACCTGCGTCATTGCGATGTTGACCAGCCGGTGGTGGGGGAAAATGAGAAACATCGAACATCGAACATCGAACGCCCAACATCCAATTAAGCCGTTGCACGCCCCGGCATTGGGAGTTCAATGTTCGATGTTCGATGTTCGATGTTCCTCATTGCAGCGCAGACTTTTCTTGTTCACGACCATTTTAATTTTCCTGCAACTGCTCATCGCCGCCACCATGCGGCATCAGCACGCGGGGCTGGCGATTTCAGATTTTCCGCTCGCCCACGGCCGGCTTTGGCCGGACACCAGCGCAGAAGCCGTGGCGCATTACAACCAGCAGCGCACGGAAATCACCGGCATCAATCCGATCACAGCCTTCCAGATTCAACTTCAGATGGCGCACCGGCTCGTGGCGGTTTTGATTTTGTCGCTGGTTGCTCTTTGCGCGGTGAAGGCGCGCAGTGGCGGAGTGCCGGTCTCCGACCCGGCGAGTTTCGGGCCGGTGCCGCATCAGGCCGGGTCGGAGACTCGCGCTCCGATTCGTCGCCTCACAATTTTCTGGCTTGGCTTGATTCTCGTGCAGGTGGCGCTGGGCGCGGCGACGGTGTTGACCGACAAGGCGGCGCACATCGCGACGGCGCACGTAATCGTCGGCGCACTTTCGCTGGCCACCGGCGCGTTGTTGTGTATTATTTCCGCCCGCAGTTTGAAAATGACGGGTCGCGCGCCGCAAGACGGGCCGGTTGGTGAGAAAACTGCGCGGGAAGAAATTTCGTTTGCCGCCCGTACGTCCGCACCGTGAGCATGAAAGCAACCGCTGAAACATTGACCGAAACCGCCGCCGCCGCCGAAAAAGGCTGGGTGGCCGTCTTTGCTGATTTGTGCAAGGCGCGGCTCACCACGCTCGTGCTGCTCACCACGCTCGTCGGCTTCTACCTCGGCTGGCGCGGGCCGATGAATTATCTGCTCATGTTCAACGCCCTGTTCGGCACGGCGCTCGTGGCCAGCGGCGCTTCGGCGTTGAACCAGCTGTTGGAACGCGAACACGACGCGAAAATGAAGCGGACCAAAAGCCGTCCGCTTCCGTCGGGCCGGATGCAACCCACCACGGTGATGGTTTTCGGCGGCGTGTGTGCCTGCGCCGGATTGCTGTGGCTGGCCCTAGCGGTGAATCTGACGACGAGCGTCATCGGCGCGGTTTCATTGGTCAGTTACCTGTTTATTTACACGCCGCTCAAGCGGGTGACGTGGTGGAACACCGCCGTGGGCGCAGTGCCCGGCGCGTTGCCGCCGCTGATGGGCTGGACGGCGGCGCGTGGCGAATTGAACCGCGAAGGCTGGGTGCTGTTCGCGATCCTGGCGTTCTGGCAACTGCCGCACTTCTTCGCCATCGCCTGGATGTATCGCGAGGAATATGCGAAGGCCGGCTTCGTGATGCTGCCGAGCATTGATCCGGACGGCCATCGCACAGCGCGGCAGGCGTTGAGCCACACGCTGCTGCTGCTGCCGGTGAGTTTGTGTCCGTTTGTGTTTCAGATGACGGGGAAATTTTATCTGGCCGGGGCGCTGGTGCTGGGCTTCGCGTTTCTCTGGTTTGCGATCCAATTTTCCCGCGACCTGACGGTGGCGCGCGCGCGGCAGCTTTTCTTTTTTTCCATTTTATACCTGCCGCTGCTCCTGACGGCGCTGGTGTTGGACAAGTTGAAATAATGAATGGCATCAGGCGAATCTGCCGTTGACAGGCGCGGACGACTCAAGTTCACTAACCGCGTTTGGCGAAAGCTGGACAAATCTTTTTTCACTCAGTCGGGAAAACGCAGTTGATATAACGAACATGCAGGCAACACACGCAGCTCCGCACACCGGTGCGCACGAAGTTCACCATGAAGATCCGGGCTTCTGGCGCGGCTACATTTTTTCGAGCGACCACAAGGTCATCGGCATCCAGTACGGCGTCACCGCGCTCGGCTTTCTGCTGTTCGGCTTCTGTTTGATGCTGATGATGCGCTGGCAGATCGCCCACTCCGGCCAGCCGGTGCCGATTGTCGGGCCGCTGCTGGAAAAATTCCTCGGACCCGATGCCGCCAAGGGCGCGATCTCGGCGAACTTGTACAACGCCTTCGGCGCGATGCACGGCACCATCATGGTGTTCCTGGCGATTGTGCCGCTGGCCTTCGCGGCCTTCGGCAACTACGTCGTCCCCCTGATGATCGGCGCGCCCGACATGGCGTTTCCCCGCGTCAACATGGCCAGTTACCAGTCGTACGTCATCGGCGGCATCATCATGTTCGTCAGCTTTTTCATTCCCGGCGGCGCAGCGCAGGCGGGCTGGACTTCCTATTCTCCGCTGGCAACTTCCGTCCCGACTGACGGCCAAACCTTCTGGCTCATCGGCATGATTTTCCTGATCACCTCGTCGCTGCTCGGTGCGGTGAACTTCATCGCCACGATCATCCAGCTTCGCGCGCCGGGCATGACCTGGATGCGGCTGCCGTTCTTCGTTTGGGCGCAGTTGGTGACGGCGTTCCTGCTGCTGCTCGCATTTCCGCCGCTCGAAGCTGCGGGCGTGATGCAGTTGATGGACAAGCTGGCCGGCACCAGTTTCTTCCTCCCGACCGGTCTGGCGATTGGCGGCAACCTCGCCAACATCAGCGGCGGCGGCAGTCCGTTGCTGTGGCAGCATTTGTTCTGGTTCCTCGGGCATCCTGAAGTTTACGTTTTGATTCTGCCGGCGATGGGCATCGTCGCGGAAATCATTGCGAACAACACGCGCAAGCCGCTCTGGGGCTACAAATCACTGGTGTATTCGGTGTTCGCCGTGGGGTTCCTCTCCTTCATCGTCTGGGCGCATCACATGTATATGACCGGCATGGGCCAGAAGGTGGCGACGTTCTTCCAGACGACCACGATGATCATCTCGGTTCCGTCCGTCATCATTTTGACGTGCCTGTTTATTTCGTTGTGGGGCGGTTCGATCCGCTTCAACACGCCGATGCTGTTCGTGATGGCGTTCCTCCCGATGTTCGGCATCGGCGGGTTGACCGGTCTGCCGCTCGGACTGAGCTACGCGGATCTGCATTTGCATGACACCTACTACGTCATCGCGCACTTCCATTACGTCGTCGCGCCCGGAACGATCTTCGCTTTGTTTGCCGGGGTTTATTATTGGTATCCCAAGGCCACGGGACGAATGATGAGCGAGTTCTGGGGCAAGGTGCATTTCTGGTTGTCGTTGATTTTCATGAACCTAATTTTCCAGCCGATGTTCGCCCAGGGTATGCAGGGCATGATCCGCCGCATGGCGGACGGCGGCGCGAATTACTCGGCGGCGGTGATCAACAAGACCGGCGCGGTGGGCGGGTTGAGCGACTCGGTCATGCATCTGAACACATTCATCTTCTGGTCGGCGATCGGCCTGGGCGTGGCGCAGATTCCTTTCATCATCAACTTTTTTGGCAGCATGAAGTTCGGCCAGCGCGTCACTTCTGACAATCCGTGGAATGCGACGACGCTTGAATGGCAGACGCCCACGCCGCCACCGCACGGCAACTTCGCCACGGTGCCCACCGTCTATCGCGGGCCATACGAATACAGCGTGCCCGGGCACAAGACCGATTTCACCCCGCAGAACGAACCGGGAAAATAAAAACCAAAAGCTGAAAACTGAAACGCTAAAAAACTGAAATCCCTCATGCGCGAATTCAAAACCAATTCACAGCACCCGATGGAATTTAACTTTCAGACAGCCAGCTTTCAGCGTTTCAGCATTTCAGCCTCTCAGCTTTTTTAATATGGAAATTCCGTACACAGTCGAACCCCGGAAAGACACCGGACTCTACAACGCCAAGCTCGGCATCTGGCTGTTTCTCGCCTCCGAAGTCATGCTCTTCGGCGCGCTGTTCTCCGCCTACATCCTGCTGCGCGTCGGCGCGCCCGAAGGCTTCTGGCCGCACGGCTGGCTGAACGTGCCGCTCGGCACCGTCAACACCCTTGTCCTCATCACCTCCAGCATCACGACGGTGCTCGCGTGGGCGGCGTTGAAGGAGAAAAATTTCGGCAAGTTCAAATTCTTCCACGCCATCACGCTGCTCTGCGCGCTGGGTTTCCTCGGCATCAAGTCCGTGGAATACCGCGACAAGTTCATGCACTACGAGATCACGCTCAAGGACGGGCGGATCATTGACGGCCACAAGGTCGAAGAGACCAAGGAGGAGATCACCCTCTCCGGCCGCTACGTGAAGGATCGCGAAGAACTGTTTGACCTGCACAAGCACAAGCACGCCGGCCCGCACGAAGAAATCAAAATCGCCAAGGCGGACATTGACCCCGTCCACAGCGGCAACTACGGCCCGCGGCACAGCACCTACAACGCGATTTATTTCACCCTGACCGGCCTGCACGCGCTGCACGTCATCGGCGGCGCACTAGTCATCGGCTATCTCTGGTTGTTCGGGGCGAAGATGTGGAAGACCGATCCCGAACGTTTCACCAACCGCGTGGAAGTCTCCGGCCTGTTCTGGCACTTCGTTGATCTGGTCTGGATCTTCCTGTTCCCGGTTCTCTATCTCCTTTGATTTTATGAGCGACGCAACATCTCATTCACACCCCCACGATCACGCCCACGAAAGCCACTCCATCAAGGGCTACCTGTTTGTTTATTTCGCGCTCCTGGTCGGCACGATCTTCACCGTCTGGGCCTCCTATATTGATCTCGGCAGCCACTGGAACATCATCCTCGCGCTGGTCATCGCCTGCGTGAAGGCCTTCCTGGTCATCGCCTACTTCATGCATCTCATCTCCGAGAAGAAAATGATCTACAGCATCCTGGGCTTCACGATGTTCTTCTTCGCGGGCCTGATGGTGCTGACCTTGTGCTCGATGCACAATTTCCCGTTGAACACCGTCACCCATTGATCGCATGTCACTCAAAGCCTTCCATCTCATCTTCATCATCGCGGCGATTGCGCTGGCGGTGGGCTTTGGCATCTGGCTGGCGAATAATTATTTCACCGACGGCGGCGCGATGAACCTGGTCGGCGCGCTGGTTTCCTTTGGCGTCGCCGTGGGCCTGGTTTTCTACGAGCGCTACTTTTTGAAGAAGACGAAAAACCTGAGCTACCTATGAGAAATTCCAAACTCCAAACTCCAAGTTCCAAGTCTGGGGCCACCACCCCGGCTGCTTTGCTATTTGGAATTTGGAATTTGGAATTTGGAACTTCATTTTCCCGTAGTCTCACCAAACGGCTGCTTGCAATCGCCTTCCTTGGCGCGCTCCTCCACCCCGTCTCGTCCCACGCCTGCGCGGCCTGCTACGGCGCGTCGGATTCGCCGATGGCCAAGGGCATGAACTGGGGCATCTTCACCCTGCTCGGCGTCGTGGGCTGCGTGTTGAGCACCTTCGCCACCTTCATCGTGTTTCTCGCAAAAAAATCGGCGGCTGCGGAAGCCGCCCAGCCGTCGGCCGAACCCACTGAAAAAACCTGAACATGGAAAAGATTCTTAACTTAGACGCCTTTCTCAAACTGCCGGAACTCGCCTCCAAGCACGGCAAGGACGTGGACAGCCTGATCGTCTATATCCACTGGCTGATGATCGCCCTGTTCGCGGGCTGGATCGTTTATTTTTTCTACGCCATCTACCGCTTTCATCACACGCGCCACCCCAAGGCCGATTACGTCGGCGTGAAAAGCCACGCGTCCAGTTACGTCGAAATCACCGTGGCGGTGGTGGAAGGCGTGATCCTGATCTTCCTCGCCATTCCGCTGTGGGCGCGGGCCGTGGATGAATTTCCGGCGGAAAAGGATTCCGTCGTCGTGCAGATCGTCGCCCAGCAGTTTGGCTGGAACGTCCGTTACCAGGGCAAGGACGGCATCCCCGGCAAACAGGACATGAAGTTCGTCAAGGCGGACAACGTGTTCGGCGTGGACCCCGCCGATCCCAACGGCAAGGACGACGTGCAGGTTTCCGATTCCGTCCACTGTGTGGTGGGCAAGCCCGTCATCGCCTACATCAGCTCCAAGGACGTGATCCACTCCTTCAAGATTCTCGCCATGCGCGTGACGCAGGACGCCATTCCCGGAATGCGCATCCCGCTGCATTTCATTCCGACCAAGGAAGGCACCTATCAGATCAACTGCGCGCAGCTCTGCGGCAACGGCCATTCGGCGATGGCCGGCGGCCGGTTGATTGTCGAAAGCCAGGAAGCCTTCGACAAATGGCTCGCCTCCAAGTCCGGCGCGGCCACGAGCTTCGAGTAAGCTCGAACTCCGAAATAAAAAGGGAGCGCGCCCGCCCCGGGCGCAGTTTTTCGCGCCCTCGCGGAAAACGGACGGCGCACGAAATTTTCCAAGCGATTCAGTTGCGGCACGGCGTCCCCTGTGCGGAACGCGCGGCGCGTTCCGCCACGCCCGGGGCGGGCGTGCTCCCTAAATTTTGGATCTCAGGGTCAGTGGGTGCGCCCTGATTGCGCGGAATCGCACTTGGCATCTGCCGCCGGATCGGAAAGACTGGCCGGGTTCAATGGTTACTGTGAGCAACATCCCTATAGCCGGTTCGTTTAATACGTTCAACGATTGTCCGTCGTTGAATCAGAGTTAGCCTGCATCGCGCACGCCTATGAAAAAACTCGCCATCATTCTGATTAGCATCGTCGCTGCTGCGGCTTTGGTCGCGGTCGGTTGGTGGTTTGGCTTTCAGCAGCGATTCCTCACTGAGGCTTTCGCCGTGCCGACAGTGGATAAGCACATCACTGACACGACGATGACTTTTTCCATGCTCCGGCAGTTGGATTCAGGTGAGATTGAGGACGCCAAGCACATGCTTAGACTACACCTCGATGGCGACATCCTGACAGTTGACGGGCTGATGGACTACACTGATGCGCGCACGAGAGAGACAGCTCGGAAGATTTTCGCACACATAGCCGAGTATCGGGCACAGCATCCACACAGCTACACCGGGAGTCTTGCTCAGACCGACGCAGAGGTTGACGCCAAGATTGCCTCCATCTTGAAGAAAGCAAAACAGGAGCAGCCGAAATGATGCAGGCTAACCATGCGCTGCAGCGAACCCGGCCATCGCGTCGCGGTTGCAATCGCACGCCCTCGTGGGCCGGGTCGCTGAGCTTGGGTCGTTAGGCGGCGTTCGCATGCCTCGACATGAACGCGAAGCGATTATTGGTTCAGGTTGTCCGATGGCTCTCGGCTTTTCTGTTGTGTCTCGTCGGTTTGTGGGCACTCAATCTCACAGCATTCAACTTCTGGGTGGCTGGCGGGCCACCAACGCCACAGCCGGAGATTTACGAGCGGCGAGGCTGGTTTTTTTTCACTGTCGCCATTTGCTGTTTTGTAGGCGCTGGCTTGCTTGTTTGGTTGCTTCGAGGTAGGAGGATCCGAGCATGACCACGCCGCCCAGCCATGCGCTACGGCGAACCCGCCCATCGCGTTCAGGTTGCAATCGAACGCGCTCGCGGATCGCGTCGTTGAGCTTGGTAGTTGAACCTTTGCCATGAATCCGCAGCCACGAAAATTTTCCGTCATGCTCAGCACCGGCATCCTGCTGGTGATACTGACCTTGCTGCTCGCCTACCTGCTCACCGCGTTGCAATCCCGCGTCCCGCGCAGCCAGCCATTGCCGGTCATCGGCGCGGTGAATGACTTCACCCTCACCAACCAGTTTGCCACCGCCGTCACGCTTGCCGACCTGCGTGGACGCGTGTGGATCGGCGACATTATTTTCACCCGCTGCCCCGGCCCGTGCCTCAAGATGACCCGGCAATTGAAGGAGCTTCAAGACGCGCTGCCTGCCACCAGCAAAGCCCGGCTGGTCACCCTCACCACCGATCCTGACTACGACACGCCAACGATTCTCGCCAGATACTCCGAGCGTTTCGGCACGGACACCAACCGCTGGATATTTCTGACCGGAACCAAAAAGGAAATCGGCACGCTCGGCAGCAGCGGTTTGAAATTGACTTCGGTGGAAGTGAAGCCGGACGAACGCAAATCCGAGAACGACCTGTTCATTCACAGCACCATCTTCGTCGTGGTGGACAAGCAGGCGCGCTTGCGCGGCGTCTTTGAAACCGGTGGTGAAGGCGTGGACTGGGCCGTCGAGCAGCAGAAAATTCTCGCCGCCGTCAAACAACTGGAGCGCGAACCATGAGCGGCGATGCGCCAGTGGCGGCGGGCGTCCTCGCCTGCCGTAGAGCCGTGGCGTCTCGCCCGGCGGATCGGACGCACGTACGGAGTGTGGCCTTTGAAAATTTCCTGAGTCTCTCTCAGTGCGGACGCCGCTTCCGGGCGGCGGGACGCGCGCCCTCCACGTCAGGCGGGACGCCTGACGCCACGGTTGTGAAACACCAAATTCCAAACTCCAAGCTCCAGAGAAACTTCAAGCCCCAAGCTCCAAACCAAGGCGTTAAGCGGACATCGGGCGGTTTGGAATTTGGAGTTTGGTGCTTCTCTGGAGCTTGGAATTTGGAGTTTGGATATTTTTTTGAAACCAAGTCGTAACCATGAGCATCACCGATCTCCCCGCCGTCAACGCCACCCTCAATGGACTCAGCGCCATCTTTCTCGCGCTGGGTTTCATCTTCATCAAGCGCGGCAACAAAATCGCCCATCGCAACTGCATGATCGCGGCCTTCATCACGTCCGCGGTTTTCCTGGGCTGCTACCTCACCTACCACGGTTATCTTGCGTGGGTGTTGCATCGCGGCCCGACGCGGTTCCTCAACCCGCCGGCCTGGCGACCGGTTTATCTGACGATTCTCCTGACGCACACCGTGCTGGCCGTGGTCGTGGTGCCGCTGGTGTTCATGACGCTGGGCCGCGCGCGCCGGCAAGATTTCGAGGCGCACAAAAAAATCGCGCGCTGGACCTGGCCGATCTGGATGTATGTCTCGGTGACCGGCGTGGTGATTTACTTCCTACTCTACCAAATCTTTCCGCAGTCGTGAATGCGGCTTTTGGGAAAGTTCCAAGTTCCAAGTTCCAAAAACTTATTGCGGCGAATTGTTTGAAGTTTGGTTCTTGGAGCTTGGAATTTGGAGTTTTTCTTCACATCGCCTTCACCAACGCCGCGACCCGTTTCGGATCCACCGGATTCGCCAACTTGCCGTCCTTCTTCAACGACGAGCCAACGATGAAGCCGTCCGCCGTGGGCAGGAATTGATGCACATTTTTCGCCGTCACGCCGCTGCCCAGGAGAATTTTGGCGTCGGGACAGGCGCGGCGGACGCGCTCCACATCACTGAGATTAGCGGCCTTGCCGGTGCCGGTGCCGGAGACGATGAGCGCGTCGGCCAGCCCGCGTTCCAGCGTGTCGCCGGCGGCTTCTTCAATCGGCCAGTCGCCCAGCGGCACGGCGTGCTTGACGAGCACGTCGGCGAAAATTTGCGCGGCCGGGGCGATGCGGGCGCGGTAACGGAGCGTCCCGTAAGCGTCGCCTTCGATCAGCCCTTGATCCGTGAGCATCGCGCCGGAGTGGACGTTGACGCGGATGAAACTCCCGCCGCACGCGGCACAGAGCGCCAGCGCGGCCTGGGCGTCGTTCCGTAAAACATTGAAACCCATCGGCAGCTTGACCGCCGCGCGAATTGCGCAACCCGCCGCCGTCATCGCGGCCACCGTCTCGGGCGCGACACTTGATTTCGTAAACGGCACATCGCCGAAATTTTCGATGAACACGGCGTGTGCGCCTCCCTTCTCGTAGGCCAGAGCATCATTCACGGCAAAGGCGATCAGGGATTTCAGATCCCCGCCCCAGCGCGGCGAGCCGGGCAGCGGGCGCAGGTGGACGACACCGATGAGAACTTTGCGATGATGGGAGAAGAGATGTTTCATTTGGTGTGGGAGATCAAGGCGGCGGTTCGGTTTGCATTTCGTCGGTCTTGCCGGCGCGCAATTGATTCAGTGCCGCCAGCGCCGCTTCGCTTTCTGCCAGCTTCTTGCTTTTGCCCGCGCCGCGCGCGAGCTCCACGCCGGCGTGATGCACGGTGCATTCAAAAATCCGGTCGTGGTCGGGGCCGGTGGCGGAGACGACGTGGTACTGCGGTGCTTCGGGGGAGACGGCCTGGAGCAGCTCCTGCAATTCGCCCTTGGGATTTTCCAGGTTGGGCAGGTCGGACAGATCGCCGAAGGCTCCGGCAAATTCTCGCAGGATGAAAGTTCGCGCGACCTCATAGCCGCCATCCAGAAAAATCGCGCCGACCACCGCCTCGAAACCATCCGCCAGCGCCGAGGCCCGCTCGCGGCCGCCGCTGATCTCTTCGCCGTGGCTCATCAACAAGTGGCGGCCCAGTTCGAGGTGGGCCGCGCGTCCGGCCAGTGCCTGGCGGTTGACCAGTTTGGCGCGGGCCTTCGTCAGCGGGCCCTCGCCGAAGGTGGGAAATTTTTCAAACAGTTCGCGCGTGAGAATGAGCTGGAGGACGGCGTCGCCGAGGAATTCCAGCCGCTGGTTGGTCTGCATCGCGGTGCCGAGTTCGTGCGCGATGGACGGATGCGTCAGCGCCAGTTGCAGCAGGGCGGCATCGTGAAACGTGTGGCCGAGCCGGCTTTGCAGTTCCTCGTTGGCGGACACGGGAGGGGGCATTTTTGATTTACGATTTACGATTGCCGCCAACTCGGGAGGCGACCCGGCAAGTCGTCGGAGATGCCTCATCAATCAGTTTTTACCCGACCTGGGTTTCGGCTTCGGTTTCCGGCGGCGTGGCGGCTTCGGAAACTGCGGCTTCGGGCGGCGGCGCGGTTGGATTCAACCCCTGTTCGAGCAGCGCGGCGACGTCGCGCTGCACTTGTTCAAGCTGGTTCAACTGGAGATTGGGATCCACGATGGTGAACAGATCGCCGGTCTTGGGCTGTTCGTAGATGAAGACGCGCCGGCCGTCGCGGGTCAACTGCTCCTTGATCTTGAGGATTCGTTTGCGTTCGAGCATCACCGCGAGGATGTAGCCGGCGGGAATGTTTTTCGGATCGTTCAATTCGATCAGCTTGCGCAGGATCGTCTCGGCGGTTTCCTTTTGGATGGCGTCGGGTGCATGGGCTGGCGGAGCATTGTAAACGCCCTGCCAGTGGGAGACGAAACCTTTGCGGTCGCGGGCCTCGTTGAATTGTTTGTCCCAGCAGGCGACGCAAATATCGGAGCGCCGCAGTTCGGCCCGCTCCTCAAAGAGCATGGTGTGATACGACTCCTTGTCGGCAAACGTCCGGGCGCAGGCTTCACAGCCGTGGGCGCGGGATTGAATATTCCACTCGGTAATCAAGATTGGGGGAAGGATACCGCGTTGCTTGGCGGCTCGGCAATCTCATTTGCGGCGGTTCACTTGACCGGGGGATTTTTTGCCAGCAGATGCCGGACATCCACCGCCTCCATGCCGGCCGAGCGGATGGCTTGCATCCCCAGATCCGTGTCCTCGTAGCCCCGGCAGAATTTCGGTTCGACACCGATGCGGCGCGCGGCTTCGAGAAAAATATCCGGCGCGGGCTTCTGGTTCACCACACATTCGCTGGTCACGACGGCGTTGAAATAGTGGCGGATCTTCAGGTGTTCCAGCACCTGCTCGATGATCTGCCGCGTGCCGCCGGAGGCGACGGCCAGCGGAATGTTTCCAAAGTTTGCGCGCGCGACCTCGACGACGACATGGATCGGCTCCACCTGCGCCATCAGCGGCAGGTAGGCGTTTTCCTTTTCGTGCGCGGCCTGGATGTGGTCGAGCGTGACGCCCTGTTCCTCGGCGAGCATCTTCAAAATGTCGCGCGACGGCACGCCGCCGAGCGAGTAAAAACGATCCTCGGGAAAATGCAGGTTGTAGCGCTTGGTGATGGTCTGCCACGCACGCCAGTGCAGCGGCATGGTGTCGGCGAGCGTGCCGTCGCAATCGAAAACGATTCCTTGGGGTTCAAATTTCATGGCAAATGTTCCTCTAAAAATTTCAAGACAACTTTCTGATATTGCGCGGGGTCGAAGCGGATCAAGTCTTCGTGGTGTGCGCCTTGAAAGGGGGCAAACGATTTCGGTTCGGCGGCTTGCTTGAAAATTGCCTCGGCTTCGGAAAACTTGGTGTGCTTGTCTTCGGTGCCGGCCAGGAACAGTTTGGGCGCGGTGGTTTGCGCAACCTGCGCGATGGGCCGCAGATCCTCCACCCCGACGCCGATCCGCAGCTTCAGTTGGGCGGTGAGCAGCGGCGACAGGCAGCGAGCCAGCGGGCCGAGGTGCATTTCAAAACGGTCCTTGGTGGCCTCCACGATGGTGGGATACATCATCTCCAGCACCAACGCCTGCACCTCCAGCGGCGGTTGCGCCAGCGCCGCCGCCACCGCGCCGAGCGAAACCCCGACGACCGCGATGGGTCGGCCGGGAAATTTTTGTTTCACGAACGCCACGGCGGCCTGGGCATCGCGGCTCTCCAGAAAACCAAACGTGATCTTTTCACCGGTGCTTTCGCCGTGCGCCTGAAAATCGTAGAGCAACACGGTGTAGCCGGTCTGCGAAAACAACCGCGCACGCCCCAGCATCTCGAGCCGGTTGGCCCGCACGCCATGCTGCAAAATCACCACGCCGCGATTGGTCACGCCGGCGACGAGCCAGCCACGCAGCGTCGCACCGCTCGTGCTCGGGAAACTTACCGGCTCCACCGCCAGATCCGTCGGCACCGGGATGGCGCGGTGCGACGGCGCACAGAGCACGCTGCCAGCGATCCATGACCCAGCCACCACGAAGGCCAGGAAAAAAAACATTAAGGCGGCGAACCATTTCCAGCGGCGTTGGAGAAACTTGATCATCGTTGAGGCACCGAGTGGCAACTCTTTTCAGAGTTTCAACGCGGCCAGCTTCTCCTCCAGGTCGTGATTCATCAGCGGATCCAGCATGGGATCAAGGTCGCCGTCAATGAAGTTGGAGAGGTTGTACAACGTCAGTTCGATCCGGTGGTCGGTGACGCGGTTTTGGGGGAAATTGTAGGTGCGGATTTTTTCGCTGCGTTCGCCGGTGCCGACCTGGTCTTTGCGGAAGGCGGCGTACTTGGCGTCTTCCTCGGCCACCTTGCGTTCCAACAGGCGCGAGCGCAGGACGGTCA
>JAYWBR010000075.1:0-7601 GCA_043781315.1 Verrucomicrobiota bacterium
TCGTGCGGGTCGCCGGGGCTGCTCAAGCTGAACTGACCGCAGGGGTGCTGCCATGCCTGCCGCTGGCGGTTCCAATGGAAACCAAGCTGGGCCAACTGCTGCCGGTGCGTGCCGCACGGGCATTCGGGAAACTGAACCCAAACCCACTTGCCGACGACCTCGGCCAATCGGTAAGCCTCGGGCAGACTGGTCTGCAACCGCTGCAACACCGTAGGTGTGGGCAACGTCCGGTTCTTCTTGCGCTGCTCGGCGTCAATCGGCAGGCGATGGTCTGGCTTTGCTTCGGCTGCTGCCGGTGTGTTTGGTGCTAAGGTGATCGGCTCGGTTCTTGAGCTCTGACTTGATTTTTTAGATGTAGTTTTCATGGTCTTTTTTTTTGTGCTCTGGTGATCGTCTTCGGCCTGTCGCCCTTCACAAAATTCAGGCCGTGGAGGCGGGGCTTGTCCGTGGGAGTAGTCTTTAGAGGGCACCACGAGACACCCCCGCTGGAGCGGCCTTGTGAGGGCGACAGGCCGTGACGAATCGGCAGAGGTTGAGCACAGTCGAAAAAAAGACCTGAAAACTGCGGGCGGCTTGACCGCTTTGATATATCGAGCCACGCGAGCAAATTAAATTCGAGCGCAGACCCCTTGGGGATGGAAGGGGTCAAGCATTGGGGATGGGCGGGGGCTTTGGGGTTAGCAGACCCGCGCTCATTGCGCAGTGGCGGCGTTCGGCGGCTGGCATGAGCGATGCCTGCGAGTGCTGGCGCGGCAAGTGCGGGGCGCAGGGTCAGGCGCACTTGCCGTGACAGAACGAAGCAGCCCGGTGCGGCACAACCCCGCGTTATCTTTAGTTGCCGGGCCTGAAGACTTGGAAGGCGAGGACTCCCGTCATGTGTTGCGCCTGCGGCATAGGGAGAGGCAAATATAGATAACGGCGAGTTGTGCCGTCACCTGGAGAGCAAGGCAAACGCCCAGACGCGCAGGAACGAGCATCGTAGCGTTTTGCCGTTCGCTCATGCCAGCCGCCGCACGGAGCCGGATTTAATTTGCGCGGGTCTGCTGGACTGATTCCCCGGCGCAGTCGCTTTAGCGCGAAGCCGATGCTCGGACTCTTCGCCGGCAGAGCGGCGCGCCTGGCTGCCGACGCAAGGGTGTCGGGGTGCGCTCTGGCAGCGGGGCGCGGAGCGTGACGGCGAAGTGTCAGACATAAATGGTCTGCGGAGTGAGGTCGGCCAGTTTCGCGGAACGCAGTGAAGCGAAAGCTGGCGGTGCTCACGACATAATGCTGACGTTCTGGCCGGGCGGAGCCTCGCGGCCTCCCGACTTGTTTGGCCAAGGCGAACGGTGAGCGCAGCGACCGTTCGCCGTCGGGAGCAAGGCGCAGCCGCCGCGACCTCCGGCACGCCCAGACTGAAAGGCTAGGCGTGATATTGCCGGAAATCATGGGGGAGTAGGCGCAGCCTCGCGACTTTACTGCTGCGTTCCGGGCGACATGCGGAGCATCGCGCCCATATTGTTGACGCCTCGGTCGGGCGCAGCCTCGCGACCTGCTGGAGTCCTGCCGTCGGGCGCGCGCGATCTGGCTCCCGACTGTCTCGGCAGTTTGCGACTGTCGGAATGAGCGAGAGCATCCAGCGAAGGCAGCCGAAGCTGAGTGCGGCAGTGAATGGAGCGGGCGCAAAGCTGGCGAGTCAGGCGTCGTGCGCGGGCGGAACAGTGCCGCTGCCTGGCGGGGTGTCGGGGGACTGGCAGCGGCTCTGTGAAGCCAGGGGAGGAAAAACTAAAATCTGAAATGCTGAAAGCTGAAATCCCAAGACGAGGAGCGTTAGCGACGAGGGGTTCCCGCCGACATCGCGCGCTAAAAACATCCGCCAACCAAGACGGGTTAATGGCTCTGAAGACGTTCGAGCGTGGTGACGTGTGATCACGCGCGCGATGTAGCGAAAGGCACGCCGTGCGCGACGTTCGCATACCAGTGATGGCGTGCCGGTGCCCGGCTAGGCCCGCGTTAGCGGGCCGCCGGGCATGAGCGTCGGCGGTCCGCGCGCGGTGTGACGTGTCCAACAAGGAGCGCGTGCTGCCGGTTGCGCGCCCGTCATTGTTGAGCGCACAGACATTGGCGACGCGCGAACTGAAATAAACTCTGAGCTTCGCGAACTGATTTTTCTTTGGAGGGCGGACGAAGTTCAAGTGGTTTGAAAATTACGAGGGTGAACGACTGCACCTGGTTGCATGGGAAGAATTGCCACAGAGAGGCAGAGATTCCGAGGCACAGAAGTGATCTGGTAAAAGTTTCGATGAAAGTCATTAACCAAAAAATTACAAATTTGTGGGGAGTTAAATTTTCATTTTTAATTGACAAGGGGATGACGCCAACATTTGCTCTCGGAACAGGGATAAAAATCTCCTCTAAACAAAACAAACAAAAAACAAAGGGAAGTCTTATGAAAATCACACAAAACCTCAAAGTCACCGGAGCAACAATCGTTGGAATGGCGGTAACGCTAGGTGGAAATTCCCAGACGTATCACATCAGTGAGCCGTTTGCCTGCTCGCTGCCAATTGCAGCAGGTGCCGGCACTCCTAACATCAATTCAGGAACATTTTTTTTACAGGGAACAATCAATGAAACCGTCACCATTGATCCTTCCGGGCTGACCATTCGCGATGCGGGGACGATTTCGTTCCTGAACGGATCTGGCAGCGCGAGTCAAAACAGAACCGTGTTAACAACAAATGTCACCATTATTGCAGCCCACTTCCCGGATCCCCCTCAGACCATCATCACCGTGATGTCGAACAACTATGCTGCGTCCTTGACGGTTAATTATACGCCTAATGTCAGCCCCTTTGCGTTCGATACCGGTGTCCAATCGCTGGTGTGGGATGGCCAACACTATACCTTTGGAGGATTTAATGCGGTGATTGATGTGCCCACGGCAATTGATTATTTGTATGCGCTCAGTGGGGGACCAAACTACACCGGCTCATTAGCCACCGACTTCTTCGTGCATTTGAATGATAGCTCCAAATGGGTCGGCACGGGAAATTATCCGACGTCCATCACCTTGAATCCTGTGCCGTCTGATTTTGTGACGGGACCCGAGCCGTTTCTCGACCTGGCCAATTTCACAGATGCCAACGGATTTAATGAACATATCGTCGTAACACCCGAACCCTCTACCTTGGCGATTGGGGGACTAGCAATGGTTGCCGGCCTGATTTACAGAAAGCGGAAATAGCTGGGTGTAAGGAGCGCCGGGTTGGTCTGAGCAGTCAGCAGCAGCCCGGCGCTTGATCATGGAAAAAGGAAAGAACCGGGCCGGTTGGGCGTATCTAACAACCGACTTTCGAGTTCGCGTTTTTATTTCAAATGAAGTTACTTGGACCGCCAATGTCCGAGGGTGGCGATTAGGTTCTTAGGATGAATGGCGCAAGATGTTTTCAACGGCGTGAGGATTATCAACCACCTGTCACCCCGGCGGACAGCCCCTTTAGGCGGTTCGTGGTTCACTGTCTCAAGTGCGGTTCCTACAAACTGCGCGTCATCGTGGAAGCGGATGAATCGGAGGAGATGACGGCGTATTTATTCTGCCCGCGTTGCCGTGAGCGGGAGAGACTGCCGATGCGCTGATGGCCGGGTGAATCTCTTGACATGTAAATCCTAATCAGGCGGAGAACGCGGGAAATCAACAAAACCACTTTACGGCTGACACACCGCCTCTGCTGCATTTTACGGACACGGGTGCTGATCTTAACATGGATTGCTTGTGCAACCAGGCGGGACTTGGTTATTTTGCAGTCATTCCGCAGACAAGCATGGCGTGAAAATAACCATCGACAATTATTTCGGCCTCGAAGTTGAGGAGTTTCGCCAATCGCTGCGCACATTAAGCCGTGAGGTTTTGGTGGAGTGTCCGCCGCCAGCGGCTGTCCAACTCGCCGGTCCCGCTGAACTGGTTCAGATCAGTATTGATCCTGAGACACTAAAGCTGATCTTTGAATATGCAAAAGGTCTGGTCGAAACCGGCGTCGTGGCGGTGCTGCTCAAGAAATTTGGCGAAGGATTATCAGAGGAACTTGGGAAACTGACGGCTGGCAAGGTCGTAGAAACGTTTCGGCTCCTCTGGGAAAAGCTTCATGAGCGCGTCCGGTCGAGACAAGCTGCCCGAATCTATGTCGGTCTTGATTTCGCCGTCGGCCCTTACCGTGTTGAGATAGACGAGGGCATTTTTCCAACCACTCTGATCGGCAAAGAGGACGTGACCCGCGCCTTCGCACTCATTGTATTGCGGCTGATGCCCATTCTTGACGACTTCGCCAAGGCCGCCCAAAAACATGAGGTTCCGATTAAGAAAATCTCCGCAATGCTCGCGTTTGAATCCGATCAAAAATGGTACTGGCGAGTGGAGATTTCACCGCTTGGCAGCTTCAGACTGGAACCCAACGGAATGTTCAAGCCTGCTTACAGTGAATCTGAACGCGGCGTGAGATTTTGGACACACTGGCGGTGGCGTAGATGGGGCATTCGCTCCAAAGATGTCAAAACCCTAATGCGAGCGTATAACCGCAAACGCGCCAGATTGTGACGGCGCTGACTGATTGAGTGAGGTGTACGAGGATCTTCAATCTCCTTTTAATACCCCACAGAAAAAGGCTGGCGTGGGCGCACTTACCTACTGACTGACTCAGACACCGTCAACTGACTCTGCCTGCTACCGTCAACCGACACTCGTGTCCACACCAGCCAATGGTTCGCTCGTCCCTTTTCACTACCTGTCAAATTTTAATTTAACCCAAAAACAGCACCGGCCTGCACGCTGAAAGACGCTGCCAGCATTGGGTTTCCCCTGCCTGCCACACCTCCGAAAAGGTGCTCAAAAACTTGTGCTATATGGACAGTGCCCGAACCGGGTCTTTGGTTTGACTCTGCGCCATAGGTGCAGGGACGCGATGGGTGACCCGCTCCGGTCCTGGCACAGAATGCCCGTAGATTCCACACATCTTGATTACGATGCGAACATTGCCGCCTGGCAACGGGCGCGGGATGTCTTCGCCGGTGAAGATGCCGTCAAAGCCACCGGTGAAAAGTATCTGCCCCGGCTGGACTGTCAGGACGACAAGGAATATCTCGCTTACAAAAACCGTGCCTCTTTCTTCAATGCCTCTGCCCGCACCGCTGATGGATTCGTGGGGCTGATCTTCCGTCGCGATCCCACGTTCAAACTGCCCGATGGCAACAATGGCGTCGCCGCCGCGCTGGCCGAATTTGTCGAAGATTGCGACATGCTCGGCACGTCGCTGTCGGCCTTCTCGAAAAAGCTCGTCACGGAAATCATCAATGTCGGACGCGCCGGCACGCTCGTAGATTGGAACGCGGAAGCGGAGCAACGCGCCTATGCGGTCGCCTATTCGGCGGAAAACATCATCAACTGGCACACGGAGCGGGTGCATGGCCGCAACGTCCTCACGCTGCTCGTCCTGAATGAAACCAGTCAGAAACCCGTCACGGAAACCGATCCCTTCGTCCCCGAAGTCATCCCGCAGCTTCGCGTCTTGAAACTTGTGCCGTCGCCAGGCGCGGCTGACACGGCAAAAGTAGAATGGTCTTACCAAGTCGAAATCTGGCAATTCCTTTCCGAAGATCAAAACACCAATGCCTCGCGCAGTCGTGGCAAAAAGAAATGGAAGCTGGTGGAAGCCATCACGCCGCTGCGTCTCGGCAAACCGCTGCCGCTGATTCCCTTTGTCTTTCATGGCCCGCGTCACTCGTTGCCGGACGTGGACAAGATTCCTCTGGCCGACATCATCGCCGTCAACCTCGACCATTACCGCCTCAATGCGGACTACAAACATGGGATGCACTTCACCGCGCTGCCGACGGCGTGGGTCAGCGGCTTCGACAAAAATTCCTCCCTGCGGATCGGCTCCAGCACGGCATGGGTGGCGGAGACGCCCGGCGCCACGGCCGGCTATCTGGAATTTCACGGCCAGGGTCTGTCCACCTTCGAGCGGGCGATGGATCGCGACGAGCAACTCATGGCCGTCCTCGGCACGCGGATGCTCGAATCGCGCAAGCGTGTCGGCGAAACCGCCGCCGCCATCGAACTCCGTCAGAGCGGCGAGAACAGCATCCTTAACACCATTTCATTCAGCGTCAGCGCCTCGCTGACGCAAGTGCTGCGCTGGGTGTATTGGTGGAACTCAACGGAATCCATTCCTGATGGCATCGGCCCTGATCTCGTGCTCGCGAATCTGAATGCAGATTTCAGCATCACCGGCATGTCGGCGCTGGAAATCACCGCGCTGGTGGCCGCGTGGCAGGCAGGCGCAATCAGCCGTGAAACCATGTTCGACCTATTCCGCGCTGGCGAAGTCATCGCACCTGGCCGCACGAACGAGGAGGAAATGAATTTGGTCGCCGCCGATAATAAGAAACTACCGCCAGTCACGCCGACGCTGCCCGGTGATGTCAACGCCACCCCCGTAAATTAAAATCTTTATGCCCCTGAAATTCAAATTCGCAACGAAACAGGAAATTCCTGCTGAACATCAATCGCTTTACGTCGAGCGCGATGGCGCTTGGACGCTGGACACCGATGGGATGGTGGAAAAGTCAAAGCTGGATGAGTTCCGAACCACCAACGTCGTGCTGATGAAAGAGCGTGATGACCTGGCAAAGAAATTTGAAGGCATTGACCCGGAAGCTGTCCGCCAGCTCGCCGAGGAAAAGCAGCGGCTAGAACTGCTGGCGCAAGGTCACAAGCCGGAAGAAATCGAAAAAATAATTGATAAGCGACTCAAGTCTGCCCGGACGGAATGGGAAAAGCAGCATGGTGTCGTGGTGGCCGAACGGGATGCGCTCACGGGTCGGCTGACGGCGATTCAGATTGACCAGGCGGTCGTCACCGAAGCGACCAAGCGCGGACTGCGCCCGACGGCGTTGCCCGACATCACCTCGCGGGCGCGCACAAATTTCAAGCTGGTGAACGGCGTTCCCCAGGCTTTCGAGGCGGACGGCCAGACTGCCCGCATGGGCAAGGATGGCATGTCGCCGATGACTTTGGCCGAATGGGTGGATGCGCTGGTGTCCGACGCACCGCACTTGTTTGAGGCAAACGCTGGCAGCGGTGCTGCCGGCTCTGGCTCCGGTGGGGCTGGCAACCGGTCCGTGAAAAATCCGTTCCGCAAGGAATCATTCAACCTCACGGAGCAAATGAAACTTCAAAAATCCGATCCCGCGTTGGCGGCGCGTTTGAAAGCCGCTGCGTGAGGTCACAACAAAATTCTAAATTATGGCAAAGACTCAATTAGCAGACATCATCGTGCCAGCGCAGTTCGCTGGTTACGTTTTGCAACGCACGGCGGAAAAATCCGACCTGTTTCAATCCGGCATCGTCGTCCGCACGCCGGATTATGACGCACGCGCCGCGCTCGGCGGCAATCAGGTGAACATGCCGCATTGGAATGACCTGACGGGCAATCGCCAGCCGCTGTCCGATTCGGCACCACTTGTGCCAGCCAAGCTCACGGCCGACCAAGACATTGCCCGCATCCACAACGACGGCAATGCGTGGTCGTGGAATCATCTGGCGACGCAAGTGGCGGGTGATGATC
>JAYWBR010000076.1:0-7583 GCA_043781315.1 Verrucomicrobiota bacterium
CCTAGCAGGATGCGCGCGAACATGAAGCCCGCCGCTGTCAACGGCAGCGTCAGCGTCAGCACGACGATTCCTTTTTCTGCCCACGAGAACCACGGATACTTCATGCGGAACACCTCGGTCATGTCCATGTAACCGCAAAGCCCATGCGCCATCGCTGCGGCGCTCCACACGAGGACGAACAGGGGCAGGCCGCGTTTGACGCCCATGCGGTCCATCGCCCACCCGCCGAACAGGTAGCCGAATGCGTAAGCGAAGGAGAACGCCGCCGTGATGTAGCCGTAGTCGAGATCGGTCCAGCCCAGCTTTTCGCTTAACGGCCCCTTGAGAAGGCCGAGCGTGAGCCGGTCAATGTAATTGACGGCAACGGAGAAAAACAGAAGGCCGCAGATGGCCCAGCGAAACCGCCCGACGGCGGCGGCGGCCGGCGCGGCCGGCGATGGCGATGGATTCATGTGCCCCCAGCTTTAGCAAATCAAGCCGGCGAACGGCCACCTAATTTCTGCAAACCAGTTTGAGTTTTAAGCGCGGGCGGGCGACCCGCATCCCGGGGAAACCCCGTCCACAACTTTACGGAAGCCGGCCGCCATTAGTACGAATATCTTTTCCCCCCGGATGAATTATTCTGTCCTCAGCGAATGAAACTCTGGCTGGCACACCGAAGGATAAATGGTTTTCGTGCCAGCCCTACACCCCTTCATTCCTGACGCAACGATGGCGCACACTTTGAACATGTTGACCGCACCGGTGGAGATGGCCCTGCTCCGCAAACGCACACGCGTGTTCGCCCTGCTGGGCAAGGCCACGCGCGGCGGCATCGAGCCGTTCGGCCGCGACGACATCGCCCGCAGCTGGGCGGTCACCTCTGAATACGGTTGCCTCCGTTTGGAAAAACTCACCGGCGACGAGGAAGTCACCGGCCTGGAATTATTTCTGCCCAGCCCCTCGTCTTACAACTTCGGCATTGCCGGCACGGGCGAAGCCACCGAACTGACTCGCGCCGTGTTTGGCTTGCTGCCCGCCGAGCTGGAAGAACTGGTCAGCACGTTGCGGCGCGGCAGTTTTCCCGTGCTGGGTTTTTCACTCGCCAATACAAAATGCAGCATCAGCTCCAACGTCATTCCCGGAAGCTGGCCGCATGTGGTCGTCTCCAATCTCGCTCTTTACGGAAACGTGGTTTCAGTTGAAACGTTTGTGAGGATTCTGGTTTCCTCCCTGCCGCAAGGCCACCTGGCAACCCGTTTCCCCGCTTTGCAGGCCGTCACCCGCCAGATGATGAAACTGTCCATCGCCCGGCCGCAGGGGATTCCGTACAACACGGAAATTCTCCAACTGACACCGGCGGATTTGTTGGCTCAGAAATAAACCCCGCATCCCCGAGTCAGTGCTTCTCGTCGCCATCGTCCGCCGGCGACGCCTTGTCCCTCGTCAGCCACCACACGATGATGCCCGGCGCAAAACACAACGTCATGCCGATTGGCATCGCAAATATGCTCCAAAATTTATCCATAAAAGTCCGCCAGCTTTGCCGCGTCGAAAATAAATGTAAAGCAGTTTCAGCCCGCCGACGGGCAGCCGCACGGCAAAATTGATTTGATCCCCGCGCCGTTTGAACCAAGAATCCCGGCGTGCCCGACAACAAAACCATCCTGCTCACCGGCGTCACCCGCGGACTGGGCCGCGCGCTGGCGACCGAGTTCGCGCGGTTGGGACACACCGTGCTGGGCTGCGGGCGTTCGCAAAAGGAAATCCGCAAACTCAACGAGCAGTTCGGCCCGCCGCACGATTTTTATGCCGTGGACGTCACTTCCGACGATGCCGTGAAATCCTGGGCGAGCATCTGTCTGACGACCCACGGCACGCCGGATCTCGTGTTGAACAACGCCGGCATCATCAACAAAAATGCGCCGCTGTGGGAGATTGACGCCCGTGAATTTTCCGACGTGCTCGACACGAACGTCAAAGGCACCGCCAGCGTCATCCGCCATTTTGTGCCGGCGATGATCAGGCAAAGACGCGGCGTGATTGTCAACTTCAGTTCCGGCTGGGGCCGCTCCACGAACGCCGAGGTCGCGCCGTATTGTGCGAGCAAGTGGGCCATTGAAGGACTCACGCAGGCGCTCGCGCAGGAACTGCCTTCGAGCATGGCGGCCATCCCGCTCAACCCCGGCATCATCAACACCGAGATGCTGCGCAGTGCCTTTGGCAAATCCGCCAACGGTTATCCGACCGCCGAAGAGTGGGCGGCCATCGCGGCACCGTTTCTTCTCCGGCTCGGCCCGGCGGAAAATGGAAAATCTCTGACCGTGCCCATTCGCAACGCGAACGACTAAAGCTCCCCCGCCGCGCCAGTTTAACCACCGGCACCGGCACCGGCCTTGGTAAAGCAATAGGACCGATACGAAAGTTCCCCTGTGGCCAGCGCGTTGTAAATCCGCGAGCCGGGCGTGCCGGCAAAATCCCGGCCCAGCGCGTGCAGAAGTTTCGGCAGCCGCCGCGCGACCAAAGCCTGCGCGCGCGCGGCATTCCAGTCCAGGCCGCGCAAGACCTCCGCATTGATGTTCCGGGTGCGGACAAGTTTAAGCGGAGCCGCTGCCAGCGCGGATTCCCATTCGGCCAGCCGGTCGCGAAACCGGAAGTCGGCGTAAAGAAAATGTCCGCCCGGACGCAGCACCCGCGCCACCTCGGCCAGAAAGCGCGGGAAGTCGGGGTAACAATGGGACGCCTCGACATTGAGCACCACATCGAACGCCTCCTTCCCAAACGGCAGGTTTTCCGCATCACCCTGGACAAAATTCAATCCCTCCACGCGATGATGTTGCTTGCAAAAACGTATGCCGGCGGAATTCAAGTCAAGGCCGGTGCAGGTCGCGGGCCGGAGCGTGCGGGTCAGATAAGAAGCGCCGCCACCGTGGCCGCAACTGACTTCCAAAACATTTTTCCCGCGCACCGGAACCTGCGTGGCGACGTGGTGATAGAGCTGGATGCAGGCGCGATGCGGCTCGTCCTCCGCCCGCAAAGAAAGGTTCAGCGGCGGATTTTCCTCGAACGCATAGTTCAGGAACAGCACCTCCTCGCCCTGCAACCGCCGGGTCAGGAACGGATACCACCATCGCCAGATGGCTTTGCGGATCCGCCCGATGGCGAACAGGTGGTCAATCAGGGGCACGGCAAAAACTACGACCCGCCTTTGAGCTTCTTCAAATCCTCCGCCAGAAACGCGACCACGTCCTTGAACTTGGCGGCATTGGCCGGGTTGATCTGGATCAGTAACTGGTGCGCGGCCAGGCTCGTCCGCTTGCACGCCTCGCTCGTCCGCTTGCACGCCTCGCTCGTCGGCTGGGCCGGGGTGATCTCGCGCGTCGCCCCGCCCGCCGGCAGGCTCGCCTGACCCTGGGTGACTTGGAACAGGTGCAGCACGCCCAGGCTTTCAATCAGGTCGGCGATGTTCGCCGTGGGATTGTAGAGTTCGACGACGCGCTCGTCCTTGTCCGGCGGCGATGGGTTCACCTTCAAACCGGCCCAGGCAAGGATGCCCAGAAACGTGCTGTCCATGAACGCGCACTCGGAGAGATCGAGCACAAAATGCCGGCAACCCTGTTTCCACAGCTCGGTGAACAGCGTCTGGAATTCGGGCGTGCTGGTGCAGTTGGCTTTGCCGATCAACTTGATGCACGCGCAATTTTCGCCGACGGACACCAGCATTTTTCCTGGGGAAGCACTCATGAGAATTAAAAATTAAAAATGCAAAATGTCCGATGCGGCGTTGTTCCCGCTCCGCTTCATTTTTAATTTTGAGTTTTTCATTTATTCACCCGCCCGGCAATCTGCATGGCCGCCTGTTGCAGCACCATCGCCCCGTCCAGCCGGCTCGACACCAGCCGCTGGTTGCATTGCAGCAGCAGATCCATCGCCCGCACCAGTTCGGCCTGCGAGTACTGTTTAACCTGCGGCAGCGCCTTGTAAAGCACGTACGGATTCAACGCCAGCGGATTAAACCGGCGGTCGGTCGGCAGTTTGTCCGCCGGCACGCGCTCCAACTGCGCCTTGAACCGGTTGTAGTCCGCGTCCGGCTTGAGCCAGCCTTCGCGCAGCATTTCCTTGAGCAGCAGCAGCGCACGGACCTTGCTGATGAGACCATACAGGAGACCGATCTCTGACTTGTCCTTGTCAAACTTCATCTCCCACAATTCCTCGTCGAGCCGCTTCAACAGGCGCGGCAGGTCGCGGTCGCCGAGCGCGTCGCCCAGCGCAAAAGCGCGGGCCAGCTTGTTGCGCGTGCAGATCGCGGTCACGTCTTCCATCCCGATTTCCGGGCGGTCGCCGACATACAGCGAAAGTTTTTCCACCTCGTTGTCCAACTGCCGCTGGTTCGGGCCGGTGCGGCTGATCAGCTCGCCGAGGGCTTCGCGATCAATGGTTTTTTCCCGCGCACGAAAGCCTTTCAACGCCCACGTCTCGGCTTGCCCCGCCCAATCCTTGTCGTCCACTGACCACGCGGCGAAGGTCTCCACGTCGGCGAGTTTGTCGAGCGCTTTGTAAAAGACTTTGCGCTTATCCACCTTGGCCGCGCTGATGAGCAGGCGGACGTTCTGCCAGGAAAATTCCTTCAACTCGCGCGCGATTTCCCCGAGCGTTTCCGTGACCGCCGACGAACTGCTGGTGCGGTCGTCCGCGAGGAAGTTGCAGTTCTGCAACCAGACGACTTTGCCGCCGCCGAAGAACGGGAGGGTCTGCAGTGCTTCGCGAAGTTTGGCCAGAGCTTTCAGCGCCTGCTCACTGTTGCCAACGGCCGCATCAATGATCTCATGATCCATGCCGCCGAGCTCTTCCGTCCACGTCTGGTAAATCTGGCGGGCGCGCTGTTTGACGGCGAAATCATCCTCGCCAAAGATGAACGCGACGGGGGACACGGACTTGACGGCGGCGGGCATGATTATTCGGCCGCGCCTGAGGCGTTGCCGGTTTCGTTGATGCGGTCCAGCACTTCGGTCATGTCCTCGACCTGCTCGAAAAGTTTGGTCGCGACAAAGATCGGCCGCTTCTGCGCGGTGGCGATGGCGAGGCAGTCGCTGGGGCGGGCGTCAATCTCCACGATCTTGCGGGCGAGTTCGTTGCTCTGCTGCAAGATGAGGCGCGCGAAGTAGGTGGAGTTTTTCAGGTCCGTGATGACGACCCGTTCGACGCTGATGTTGAAACCCTTGAAAATGTTTTGAATGAGATCGTGGGTGAGCGGCCGTTCCTTGGGCGTGTCGCGCAGGAACATGCCGATGACCAGGCCCATCTGGGGCTCGACATTAATGACAAACACCTTCTCATCGTTGCCGACAAAAAGCGCGCACCCGCTGTTTGCGGGCAGGATGCCCCGGATGTGAACTGGCACAACATCGTTCTTCACAAGCCCAGTTTAGGACGCCCTTGCCAAAAGACAAGTCTGGGACAGTACGGGTGCTGGCTCGGTTTGGAACGCCGGACGGGCGCGCGGAAAACTTGCTGTTCAATGTTTTACCAACCGGTGACAATAGCCGGGCTGGCGCTTGCCGTGTGCAATGGCTACGATAAGAATGTAACCGTCTTCAATCGTGTAGAGCACCGAATAAGGAAACACCCGCACCAAACAACGCCGCACATCCTCCTCGATCACCCGCCAGCGTTTGGGATGATCAACAATCTTCTTGATGGCTGAACGGGTCTCAAGGGCGAAGCGTCGGCCGAGGTCGCGCCCACGTTGTTTGTAGAACTAGACGACTTCCGCGAATTCCAAGACCGCCTCGGGATGGAACTCGTGCCTCACTTGGCGAGGAGTTGTTCGATACGACGATAAACTTCGGCTGCGGGAACGGTTTTGACTTTGCCCGAACGAACTTCATCGCGACGGCGGACGGCTTCGTCGGCCCATTGCTGTTCGGTGTCGGAGTCTTCGAGACTGGCCAGCAGGCGTTCGGCCAGAAAAGCGCGGTCTTTGGAAGGAAGCTGCTCAACCGTCTCGGCAATATTTTTTAACGCAGCAGTCATGGTCGGAAAATAGCATTGGCCCGCATAAAGACAACTCACTTCAACGCCACTGTCACAATCTTCTGCGCCTCTTCAATGATGTTGTCGAGGTGCGCGTCGCCCTTGAAGCTTTCGGCATACACTTTGTAGATGTTCTCCGTGCCGGACGGGCGCGCGGCGAACCAGCCGTTCTGCGTGCAGACTTTTAGTCCGCCGATGTCCGCATTGTTGCCGGGTGCGCGCGTGAGCTTGGCCGTGATGGCGTCGCCGGCCAGCGTGCTCGCGGTCACGGCTGCGGGCGTGAGTTTTTTGAAGGCCTTTTTCTGCTCGGGTGTGGCGGCGGCATCAATGCGCTTGTAGCTCGGCGCACCAAATTTCGCTGTAAGTTCCGCGTAATGCTGGCCGGGGTCTTTGCCGGTCGTCGCGCAAATCTCCGCCGCAAGCAGGCCGAGAATCAAGCCGTCCTTATCCGTGCTCCACACGCTACCGTCGCGCCGCAGGAAACTCGCGCCCGCGCTTTCTTCGCCGCCGAAACACACCGAGCCGTCCGCGAGTCCGGGCGCGAACCATTTGAAACCCACCGGCACTTCCATAAGCGTGCGCCCGAGCAATGCGACGACGCGGTCAATAATGCTGCTGCTCACCAAAGTTTTTCCGACGGCTGAATTTTTGTTCCACTGCGGACGATGCGTGAGCAAATAATTTATGGCGACAGCGAGATAGTGATTCGGGTTTAACAACCCCGCCGACGGCGTGACGATGCCGTGACGATCCGCGTCCGGGTCGGTGCCGAACGCGACGCTGAATTTATCTTTCAATCCGACGAGACTCGCCATCGCGTGCGGGCTGGAGCAATCCATGCGAATTTTGCCGTCATGATCCACGGTCATAAAGCTAAAGCGGGGATCCACCTTCGTGTTCACAACGGTGATGTCCAAGACGTAGCGTTCTTTCACCGGCTGCCAGTATTGCAACGACGCGCCACCCAGCGGATCAATCCCGATGCGCACACCCGCAGCTTTGATGGCGGCCATGTCAATCACCTCGCCGAGCGTGGCGACGTAAGGCGTGATGAAATCGTGCAGATGCGTACTGCCCGCCTTGAGCGCGGATTCGTAGGCGAGGCGTTTCACATCCTTGTTGCCGCCACGCAACAGTTCGTTCGCGCGATCCTGCACCCAGCCGGTGATGTCCGTGTCCGCCGGGCCGCCGTTGGGCGGATTGTATTTGAAGCCACCGTCCGACGGCGGATTGTGCGACGGCGTGATGACGATGCCGTCGCCGAGACCGCTGGCGCGCCCGCGATTGTAGGTCAGGATGGCGTGCGAGATGGAAGGCGTCGGTGTGAAGCCGTCATCGCGCTGGATGAACGTCTCGACGCCGTTCGCCGCGAGCACTTCAAGCGCGGTGCGCTGTGCGGGCGCGGACGCGGCGTGCGAATCCTTACCGATGAAGAGCGGGCCAGTGATGCCCCTGCCCTGGCGGTATTCGCAGATGGCCTGCGTGGTCGCGAGAATATGCGCCTCAGTGAACGTGCCGTTGAACGGCGTGCCGCGATGCCCGCTTGTGCCGAAGCTGACGAGCTGGTTCGC
>JAYWBR010000077.1:0-7532 GCA_043781315.1 Verrucomicrobiota bacterium
GCTCCCTAATCTGCGCGCCAATGAGTGCGTCCAAACACAAACACGCGGCGGGTTGCGGCTGCGCCAGCCACGACGCCAAGCGTGATGGAAAAATCCGCACCGTCGCCATTCTGGGGGGCGGCCCGGTCGCCAGCACGCTGGCCATCCTGCTCGCGCGCGCCGGTGTGAAGGTGGCCATCCTGCATCTGCCCAAACGTGCGCCGCTGCTCGTCGGCGAATCGCTGGTGCCAGCGATCATCCCGATGCTGCGCGCACTCGGGGTTGAAGACGAGATCAAGACGTACAGCAAACTCAAACCGGGTGCGACGATCAATCTGACGCCGACGTTCAACCTGTGTTTTCCGTTCAAGGAACTCGGGGCCAAGGTGCCGCCGTACGCCTACAACACGCCGCGCGACCGGTTCGATGACACGTTGCTGGAAGCCGCGCGCAAAGCCGGGGCGCACATCATTCAAACCGCCGCCCAGGTGGAAAGAATTCCCGGTACGGACAAGGTCAAGTTGAGCGCGGAGACGATGGCTGCCGCGGCGGGAGTTTTTTCCCAGCCGCCGGATTTGATCGTGGACGCCACGGGCCGCGTGCGGTTGCTGCCGCAGGCGCTGGATTTGCCGGTGGTCAAAGGGGAGCGCGAGGACATTGCGTTGTTCGCCCATGTGGACGCGACGCAGATTGACAACGACGGGCACGTCCACACCACGCGGCTGGATCACGGCTGGAGCTGGCGGATTCCGCTGCCGGACCGCATGTCGCTCGGCGTGGTCATCGGGAAAGAGTTTCTCCCCAAGTTCGGCGCGACGAAGGAGGAACAATTCGACAATCTGCTCAAGCAGGATTCCGTGCTCTGCAAAATCGCCGGCGACGCCAGGCGGCTCACGCCGGTGATGGAATATAAAAACTACCAGCTCTCAAGCACGCGTCTCGTGGGCGACGGCTGGGTGCTGGTGGGCGACACGGCCGGATTTATTGACCCGGTTTTTTCCAGCGGCCTGCTCATTGGGATGCAGGGCGCGTTCCTGCTCGCCAACGTGATCGCCGATGGCTCGCCGCGCGCGTTCCAGAAATACGAAAAGGAAATCCTGCACCATCTCGAGGCGTGGCACGAAATCGTGGGCTACTTCTACAGCGGCCGGTTGTTCAAGTCGTTCCAAGTCGGCGAAGCACTGCTCAAGACCAACCTCCTGATGCGCCTGGCGTTTCCGCACATGCAGAAACATTTTGGCGCGATCTTCACCGGCCTCGCCTCCAATTCCAACTACAGCCTCGGGCTGCTGCGCTGGGTGATGAAGAATTCGCTGCGGGACGAGGATCCCGCCGATCTGGCGATTCTTTGAGCCTAAAAACCGGAGTGGTGGCTGCGACGCCCTCGTCGCCCGCTTTCGGTCAACGGGAAAGCCGGCGGCTAACCGGCGACGGGGGCGTCGCCCGCACTTTCTGCGACGAGGGCATCGCAGCCACGCCGGATCTTCCCCGTCACCGGCGTGCGCGGCACGGCGGTCACGACCGTGAAGCGCATCGGGATTTTGTAGGACGCGAGGTGGTCGCGGCAAAACGCGCGGACGGAATCGAGGCTGGCCGCCGGGGAATTCATCACCAGTTCGGCTTCGACGACTTCACCCAGATGCGCATGAACCCGGCCATAGACGCGCGATTCGCGCACCTCGGGGTGGCGGTTGAGCACGGCTTCAATTTCTTCGGGGAAAACTTTCCGGCCCGCGAGATTGATCACCGCCGTTTTGCGCGAGAGCAGAAAAAGAAAACCCTCCGCGTCAAACCGCCCGAGGTCACCGGTGGAAAACCAGCCGTCGCCCAGCACGTCCGCGAGCGGAATCCACGGCGCGACATAGGCGTCGAAAATTCCCGGGCCTTTCACCCGCACTTCCCCGCTACCCTCTGCGTCCGGTTCGTGGAGGCGCACCTGAAAATCTCCAGCGGGCTTGCCCACGGAATTCCAGCGCCCGCGCGGGTCATCCACGTTGAGGCAGACCAGTCCCAGTTCGATCACGCCGAGACCTTGCACGAGCGGGAGGTTGAAGCGTTTGAAAAAATCCTCCGCGACATTCTGCGGCAGCCCGCATGTCGTGGAAACCGCGAGCCGCACGGAGGGAATGGCGACGCCGGAATTATCCCGCGCCAGCATCCCGAAATGAAACGGCGCGGCGTACAGCACCGTGCCCTGCCAGCGGTTGACCGCGTCGAGAAACGGCTTTGCGAGAACGTGTCGCGCCAGCACCGTCGTCGCGCCTTCGCTGAGATACAGCACGATGGTGATGAGAAAATGATGCGCCATCGGCAGGCACCAGATCACGGTGTCGTCCGGCGTGATGCGAAACGACTGGTTGGCGGAGCGGATGCGGTCGCGGATGGTTTCATGCGCCAGCGCCACGCCTTTGCGCGCGCTGGTGGTGCCGGAGGTGAAGCGGATGAAGGCGAGATTCAGCCCGTGATTGTCCGGCGGCGTGGACGGCTGGAGCCTAGTGAAAAAACATTCCGGTGTAAGCGGCGTGCTGCGCGGCCGTGACTTGTCGCTGAGAATGGCTTCCACCTGCATCGCCTCGCAGATTTCAACGACCTCCTCCTCGGTGCATTCCGTGGGGATGGGCACGACCACGGCCTGGATTCGCCAGAGCGCGTACGTGAGCGCGATATAGCTGATGCCGTTGGGGAAACTCAGCCCGACCCGGCAACCAGACGGCAAGCCCAGCGTCTGGAGTGACACAGTCAGATCGGTGACGCGCTGGTTGAGGGCGGCATAGGAAACCACCGCGTCACCCTCGATGAGCGCCGGCTTTTCGGGCCAGCGCTCCGCCGACCGGTCCAAAAATTCCGTCAGATTCATAGCAGAAAAAACCGTGGCGGCAGCTTAGTTGACGCTTCAGCGCGCTGTCAACCGGCGGTGAAAACGGAAACTGGAGCAGCCCAAAGATTCGGGCAAGC
Organism: Verrucomicrobiota bacterium; assembly: GCA_043781315.1. Classification (GTDB taxonomy): domain Bacteria; phylum Verrucomicrobiota; class Verrucomicrobiia; order Limisphaerales; family CAIQOK01; genus CAIQOK01. The sequence goes on from JAYWBR010000077.1 coordinate 2,935, forward strand.
CAAAGATAAACTTCGCCCTGAATCTTTGGCTTGCCCGAATCTTTGGGTTTCCCCGGCTGCGGAAATTTTTCCGCGCCCAACGTGGTGGCGCAGCCGAAGCCTCAGCGGAATGCCGCCGAAACATCCGCAGGCAACTGCGGCTCCGTCTGCGGCGGAGCGGGCCGCAGGGCTTCGCGCCGGACTTGGAGCGCGTCCAACTGCCGGGCCAGTTCCCGGGCGGCGCGGTTGACCACCAGCCCGTGCCATTTGCGGAACGGGAGAAAGGGATTCGTGCTGGCCTGTTTCTGCAAATAGGTGCCGATGGCCCGGCGATAATCATCCACCAACCCGACCAGTTCCGGGGCCGCGCGCAGCCGGAGCGAGTCGAGCGAGGTCAGCTTCTGCCGGAACACATCGGCCTGTTCGAGGCCGTTGGCCGAGCGCAGGATGGTCTGCAGATTCACCTCGGTGCGCAGCGGCTGTTCCCCGGCACCCGTATGCACCTGCACCGGCGCATGAATCAGCTCGTCGAGCTTGCGCCAGCTTTCCGCGAACGACCAGGTGCGCTCCAGTTCGCGACCGGTGAAATGCGACACCTCCACGGCCCACCATTTTTCCACGTCCAACATGGATTGGAAATGGGCGTGAAACGCTTTTTGAAACGCGAGCTGCCAGTTGAGATGCCGGGGGAGTTCGTCCAGCAACGCGTGGAAACAGGCGGGGCCGTCCTTGAATTCCAGCAGCCGGTCCACGAACAACTGCGCGCTGCTTTGGTACACCTCGCTCGCCTCCGTGGCCAGTTGATCGTCGGCAGGCCAGCTTAGTTGCTCGAAGGTGAGCGGCGGCTGCGCGCCGAGCACCACCCGCGCCCAATACAGCGAATTTGTCCGGCGCTCGTTCACGTTGTAGCGGGTGAGCTTGAGCGCGGCCTCGGTTTTGTCGGGCGGCGTCAGCAGGAGCTTTAGTTCACCCGCCATGTCGCCGGCGGCAAGCAGTTCCGTGGCGAGACCCTCGACCAGCCAGACCGGGATTTCGGTCGAGCGCTCGTCCGCGTTGCGATTGGCGATTTCGACAAGCAGCACCTGCACGATGGTGCGGAGAAACCGTTCGCGCTCGATCACGTCGGGCAGTTGCACCTGATAACGCCAGCCGTCGGAAAATTTCTCCGAAACCATCCGCACGCCTTTATCCCCGCCGCGAGTCGCGCGCAGATACAGGTGAATCCGGCCGCGCCACGACGGCTTGTCGCCGAGCTTCCGCCACAGCAACGTCTTGATGCGCTCGCAGGAAACCGTCAGCAGGGCGGCATCGAGCTGGAGGTAATTGCCCCCCGCCGTCAGCCGGGCGGCCAGGTCGGGCGCGGTGGGCGCGTGGGCCGCATGGACAAAAAACTGCCCGGAATAACTGCGCGTGTTCTGGCCCTCCTCCCGCACCGGCGTCTGCGCCACCGCACTGCCGAGCAGTGCCAGCACGAGGGCGAGAGTGGCGAACGTTTTCATGCGCGGGCGGAGCGGAGCCGGGGATTATTTTTTGGCAGCGGGTTTGGCGGGTTTGGTTTCCACCTTCGCCGCCGGTTTGCTTTCGCCACCGGCCGGTTTGGTTTCACTGGCGGCGGGTTTGCTGGCGGCGGGTTTGCTGGCGGCGGAATCTTTCTTGGCGGCGTCCTTGTATTTGTCGCTGCGATAGTCGGTGATGTAAAAGCCGGTGCCCTTGAAGATCAGACCCGCCCCGGAGACAATTTTCTTTTTCACCTTGCCCTTGCCCCATTTTTTCTGGGCGCACAGGTCTTTGGGGCAGACCGTCAGCGACGGAACCGCGATGGACTGGTATTTTTCAAATTCGTGCCCGCATTTGGCGCAGGCGTATTCATAAGTCGGCATAGTCGCCATCTTAATAGCCGGGCGCAGGCGGCGGGTCAAGCGGGGCGGGGGCCGCCCAAGGTCGCCACAACTGTTCACCCCACAAACTTCCCGCGCTTTCACTTGGACAAAGAGCTGAAAGTTCAGAATCATTCGCCGCAGCCATGACCAACGCCATCGAAACCTATCTTGAAGAATTGCGCGCCCTTCGCTCCTCCGGCGCGGCGGTCAAGGAAACTTCAGGTTACGGTGCGCTGGCCAATCTCTTCAATGCCGTTGGCCATTCACTCAAACCCAAAGTCCGCTGCTTCATCCATGTAAAGAACAGTGGCGCGGGTTTGCCGGATGGCGGACTCTTCACGGCGGATCAGCTCAAGAACACCGACGAGGAAGCTCCGCTGCTGGGAATCCCGCAGCCTGCGCGCGGCGTCATCGAAGTCAAAGCCAGCGATGCCGAAGTGGACGACATCGCCGACACCAAACAAGTCCGCGACTACGTCAAGCATTACGGCCAGGTGCTGGTGACGAACTACCGCAGCTTCCTGCTCTTGAAACGCGGTGACCATGGAACTCCCGTCCATCTGGAATCCTTTCAACTCGCGCCTGACGAGAAATCTTTTTGGATCGTGGCCGCCCAGCCGCGCACAGCCGCCAACGAACTGGGCGAACGCTTTGCCGAATACCTCAAACGTGTTTTGCTCCATGCCGCGCCGTTGAACAATCCCAAGGACGTGGCTTTCTTCCTCGCCTCGTATGCGCGCGATGCCAGGGCGCGGGTCGAAAGCGCGGGCAATCTTCCGGCGCTCACCGCCGTCCGGGGCGCGTTGGAAGAGGCGCTCGGTATGAAGTTCGAGGCGGAGAAGGGCGAACACTTCTTTCGTTCCACGCTGGTGCAGACGCTTTTTTACGGCGTATTTTCTGCGTGGGTGCTCTGGCACAAGCAGCGGAGCGCGGAGCATTGCTCCGCGTTTGGCGAGACTGGTGATCCCAACTTGCGGAGCAATGCTCCGCGCTCCGATCAATTCGATTGGAAGTCCGCCGCATGGACGCTCCACGTTCCGATGATCAAAGCCTTGTTCGAGCAGGTCGCCACGCCGACGAAACTTGGCCCGCTCGGATTGGTTGAAGTTTTGGATTGGACGGCTGCCGCGCTCAACCGCGTGGACCGCACCGCGTTCTTTGAGAAATTTCTGGAGACGCACGCCGTCCAGTATTTCTACGAACCGTTCCTCGAAGCCTTCGATCCCGAACTCCGCAAGCAACTGGGCGTCTGGTACACGCCGCCGGAGATTGTGCAGTATCAGGTCGCCCGCGTGGACGCCGCGCTGCGCGAGGAACTGGATATTCCTGACGGCCTCGCCGATCCGCGCGTGTTCGTGCTTGATCCGTGCTGCGGCACGGGCGCGTATCTCGTCGAGGTGTTGCGAGTCATTGCTCAAACACTCAAAGAGGAAAAAGGTGAAGGCGCGTTAGCGGAACTCGCAGTGAAGGAAGCCGCACAGAAACGTGTTTTCGGTTTTGAAATCATGCCCGCGCCGTTCGTCGTGGCGCATTTGCAAATGGGCTTGCTGCTGCAAAATCTCGCCGTGCCACTGGATGATGCCAAAAACGAACGCGCTGGAATTTTTCTGACCAACGCGCTGACCGGCTGGGATTTTGCCGGCGAGAATCCCAAGCTCGCCAACTGGCCGGAATTGGAAGCCGAGCGCGCCGGGGCTGGCAAAGTGAAACAGGAAAAACCCATTCTCGTCATCCTCGGCAATCCGCCTTACAACGCCTACGCAGGCATCAGCCCGGAGGAGGAACAAGGATTGGTCGAACCTTACAAGGCAGGGTTGGTCAAGGAATGGGGCATCAAGAAATTCAACCTCGATGATCTTTATGTTCGTTTCTTCCGCATTGCCGAACGGCGTATCGCGGAAAAGACCGGCAATGGCATTGTCAGCTTCATCTCCAATTTTTCCTACTTGAGCGACCCGTCATTTGTGGTGATGCGGCAGCGTTTCTTGCAGGAATTTGATTCACTTTGGTTCGACTGTCTCAACGGCGACAGCCGCGAAACGGGCAAACTGACGCCGGAGGGCAAGCCCGACCCGTCGGCGTTCTCCACCGAATACAACCGCGAAGGCATCCGCGTGGGCACGGCAATCGGAACCTTGGTTCGTAGGAGCCGACGTGAGGAGGCTCAAACTTCCAAAAGGAAAAGTCAGAGACTCCTCACGTCGTCTCCTACCAGTAAAACGGGTGACGTGTTCTTCCGTCAGTTCTGGGGCGTGGACAAGCGCGCGGAGCTTTTGGAAAGCCTCAAGGCGAAGATGTTTGCCAAGCAGTATGAAAAGGTGGAGCCGAAACCGGACAATCGTTTTTCTTTCTGCCCGTCTGATGTCACTGGAAATTATCACACTTGGCCGCGTCTCACTGAACTTTGCACCGAAGCTCCCAGCAACGGATTGATGGAAAAGCGCGGCAGCACACTCATTGACATTGACCGCGCTGCTTTGGAAAAACGGATGCGGGATTATTACGACCCGAATGTTTCCTGGGATGAATTGAAGGCGTTGAAAACCGGGCTGACGGAAGACGCCGCCCGGTTTGATGCGAAGAAGGCACGAGAGAAAGTCACGGATGCGGAAGATTTTCAGGCAGACCATTTGCGCCGCTACGCGCTTCGTCCGTTTGACACGCGCTTTTGTTATTTCAGTTCCGAACGTCCGCTTTGGAACGAACCGCGCCCGACGCTTTGGCGGCAATGCTGGAAAG